>JANQQB010000099.1 GCA_028285165.1 Rhodobiaceae bacterium | reverse complement strand
CCGTCGAGAAAGCCAGCGGGAAGTTCGACGCGCCGAATACGGCCACCGGACCGATCGGACGATGGGTCAGTCTGAGGTCTGGACGCGGCAGCGGCGTGCGGTCCGGCAGCGCGGGGTCGACGCGCACACCAAGATAGGCGTCGGATTCAATCAGATCGGCAAACATGCGCAATTGGCCGGTCGTGCGGCCGCGTTCGCCAACGAGCCTGGCCTCGGGCAGGCCGCTCTCTTTCATCGCCGTCTCGGTGATCGCGTCGCCGAGCGCATCGATTTCCTCCGCGATCCGATTGAGGAACGCCGCCCGTTTTGTCCGTTCGGTTCCGGCATAGGGTCGAAAGGCGCGGCGCGCGGCCCGGCCGGCGGTATCGATCTGGTCGAGCCGCGCCTGCGCAAACGCCATGCCGTCAAGATCGGGGGAGGCGACGTTGTTCGAAGACCCGAGCCAGGCGCCGTCGATCAGGTTCTTACCGTGCAGCATGCCACGTCCTTTCGTCCGGTCGAGCCGGAGTAATGATTGTCTGTCAGAAACGGCTCAGGCCGCCTGGCGGTCGGCGCGGTGGGTCAGGGCCATGCGGACCAGAAGATCGAAGGCCTGGCGCGTCGCGCTGACATTGGCACGGTTTTTCCCGGCAATGTCAAAGGCCGTCCCGTGGGCAGGGGTGGCAACGGGAATCGGCAGGCCGCCGGCAATGGTGACACCGCGCTCGAAGCCCATCAGCTTGATCGCGATCTGGCCCTGGTCGTGGTACATGGTGACGACGGCATCGACCTCGCCGCGCTGCGCCTTCAGGAACACCGTGTCGGAAGGCCAGGGGCCGCTCACATTCATCTGGCGTTCCTGACATAGACGCACCGCCGGCTCGATGATGTCGATCTCCTCACGGCCGAACTTGCCGTTATCCCCGGCATGCGGGTTGAGCGCGGCAACCGCAATCGCCGGTCTTTGCTTGCCGGCGCGCCGGAGCGTCTCGGCGGCGAGCCCGACCGCATCGAGGATACGGTCGCCGGTGATGTTGGCGGCGACGTCTTTCAACCCGATATGGCTCGTCACACGTGTCGTCATCAACTCGTCGAGCACGTTGATCTCGCTGTGATAGCCGTCAAAGCCGATATGCCGGGCCATGTATTTGTGCTCGTCCTCGGCATTGAGCCCGGCCGCGGTCATCGCGGCCTTGTTGAAAGGCGCGAACAGGATGCCGTCGAGATGGCCTGCCATGGCCAGGTCGAGGGCCTTGTCGAGGCAGCGCAGCGACGCCGTGCCGCCGGCCTCCGTCACCTCGGCAATACGCACGTCTTCAGGTGCGATCGTCTGCAGATCGAGATGGGACAGGCCCGCCTGGCTGGGAACGTCCGCTTCGGAAATCGGCTCAGGTCTGAGCTCAAGATCGGCCTGTTCGGCGCCGCGCTCGAACAGGTGACGGTCGCCGATCAGCACCAGGTCGGCGGCTTCCCGGACGCCCTCCTCGTGCAGCAGTTTGGCGATCAGTTCGGGGCCGATGCCGCTCGGGTCGCCGGCGACAATGCCTAGACGCGGTTTCACGAAGCCGTCTCCTTATTGCGTTCTTCGCGCTCCGTGAGCGCCATCTTGATGTTCGCCACGGCGGTTCTGAGATGCAGTTTCAGAACCCGGGCCGATTCCTGGGCGTCCCGTTTGAGGAGCGCATCGACGATCATGGCGTGTTCGGCACGGGTGCTTTCCCGGCTTACCGTGCGTTGCGACGACAGGAACCGGGCGCGCCAGAGGCGAGCATTGTAGGTGGCGTGGGTTTCGGCAAGCGGCGCATTGCCGCTTGCCGCCACGATCGCGGTGTGAAAGGCCATGTCGCGCTTGAACGACGTGACCGGGTCTTCCTTGCCGGAATAGGCGATCATTTCCTCGTTCAGCCGGGCGATCCGGTCGAGTTCGGCATCGCTGGCCTTTGCACAGGCGAGTTCTCCCGACAGCGCCTCGAGCGCGCCCTGGACCTGCAACGTGTCGGTGATTTCGTCCAGCGTCGGGTCGGCGACGCGCGGTCGCCTGGAGGCGGAAAACTCGACCAGACCTTCATTCGCCAGAATGCGGATCGCTTCGCGCAGCGGCGTGCGGCTGATGCCGAGCGCGTCGGACAGGTCCCGCTCGGGCAGCGCGGTGCCGGGCGGCAGCTTTTCGAGCAGGATCATCTCGCGCACGGCGTTGGCCGCCTCGTCTGCGAGGCTGGCCGGGCGGGCAAGCGACACGCCGGAGGAGACAAGACGCTTCAGATCGAGCCCGTCCGTCATTCAGCGCCCCCAGTTCAGGACAAGCGGATCGAGCGGACGGATCAGGTCCAGGTAGTCTGCGCGGACGTCGGGATGCAGCGGCGGTATCGGGTGACGGCAGAAATCGGAGCGGATCACGCCGCCCTCGAGCATGGCCGCCTTCGTTGCGCGAAACCCGCATTGCCGGTTTTCGTGATTGATCGCTGGCAGGACCGTGGCATAGGCGGCGGCCGCTGTGTCTCGGTCACCGGCGAGATGGGACGTAATCACAGGTTTGATGCGGTCCGGAATCGCCGCCGATGTCATGGATCCTGTCGCGCCGGCGTCGAGGTCGGCGAGCAGCGTGATGCCTTCCTCGCCGTCGAACGGGCCTTCGATCGCCGCGCCGCCCTCCGCGATCAGGGCGCGCAGCTTGGCGGCGGCGCCGGCGCATTCGATCTTGAACAGTTTCACCATCTCGATCTCGCGCGCCATGCGCACGAGGAGCGGTACGGAGAGCTCGACACCGGAGAGCGGCGCGTCCTGGATCATGATCGGAATGCCGACCTCGCCCACCCGGGCGAATTGTTCGAAGGTCTGGTCCGGCGTGCCGCGCATGAGGGCGCCGTGATAGGGCGGCATCATCATGACGATGGCCGCGCCGCACTGCTTGGCGAAGCGGGCGCGTTCGACCGCGATCTGCGTGGCAAAATGGCTGATCGTGACGATCACCGGCACGCGGCCGGCGACATGCTCCAGACAGAGCCGCGTCAGGGTTTCGCGCTCGTCGTCGGCGATCAGGAATTGTTCGGAATAATTGGCGAGCACACAGATCCCGCCATTGCCCTGATCGATCATCAGGTCGAGGACGCGTTTCATGCCTTCGGTATCGACGCTGCCGTCCGGGTGGAACGGGGTCGGGGCAACCGGCCAGATGCCTGAATAGGGGCGGGTCATTCCATGATCTCGAAATGTTGGAGGTGTTTGTCAGACAGGCTGATGCCGAGGCCCGGTGTGTCATCGTCGAGCTGCAGGTATCCATCGACGGCTTCGGGATCGCCCTCGAAGATATAGTAGAAGAGCTCGTTGCCCACTTCGACATCGAAGACCGGAAAATACTCGCTGATCGGGCAGTTCGCGTTGGCCATGGTCAGGTGGTAATTATGCGCCTGGCCGGCATGGGGGATGACCGGGATCTGGCAGGCCTCGGCAATGGCGTTGATCTTCTGGGCCGCGGTGATGCCGCCGACCCGATTGGTGTCGTATTGCAGGACACTGACGGCTTTCCGTTCCAGCAATTGATGACAGCCCATGATCGAGAATTCATGCTCGCCGCCGGAAATCGGCACGCTGTTCATGGCGTTGAGCTCGGCATAGCCGTTGATGTCGTCGGCGATCACCGGTTCTTCCAGCCAGCGCGGTTCGTATTTTTCGAGCTTGGGCAGCATGCGCTTGGCATAGTCGAGCGTCCAGCCCATGTAGCATTCCAGCATCAGATCTCGGTCATAGCCGATCACCTCGCGCAACGCCTCGACCCGCTTCAGGTTTTCGCGCATGCCCGGCATGCCGTCTTTCGGGCCGAAACCGAAGCGCGACTTGAAGGCGAGGTAGCCGTTTTGCATGGCCGTCTCCGCCTCCGCTTGCATGGCCGGGATCGTGTCGGCGTAGAGCTTGGAATAATAGACCGGGATCTTTTCCTTGGTGCGCCCGCCGAGCAGTTTGAAGACGGGTTTGCCGACCAATTTGCCCATCAGGTCCCAGATCGCGATGTCGATTGCCGACATCGCCGTCATGCCGATGCCCTTGCGGCCCCAGGCATGGGTGCGGCGATACATCTTCTCCCAGATATAGGCGCTGTCGAAGGGATCTTCGCCGATAACCAAAGGGGCGTAGTGATCGTCGATCGCTTTCTTCACGACGGTCGGGGCGAGCGCGGCATTGCCAAGGCCGATCGTGCCGTCCTCGGTCTCGACCTCGCAGGTCAGCCATTGGTGGAAGCGGAAGCTCGCCATGGCGTCGCCGCGTTCATAAAGCGCGTCGGACGCGTTCGTACAGAAATTGCCCTGCGGCGGAAGGGTCGGCCCGGTCCAGTTCCACACACGCGTTCTGATCGATCGGATTCGGGTCATGCCGCTCACTCTCCGGTGGATTTCAGCGGGGCGCGCTGTTTGAAGAACAGGCCCCAAAGGGTCGGGCCGAACAGGGCGAGCGCCGTCAGCACAAGGAAGAACAGGGTGAGGGGACGGGTGGCCATGAGCCACCATTGCTCGTCGAGCATCACCATGGACTGGCCGAGCCGCTCTTCCAGCATGCCGCCGAGGATCAGGCCGATCGCCAGCGGTACGACGGAAAAGCCGAACAGGCGCATGAAGTAGCCGATCACGCCGGCGGCGAGCGCTACGTAGACGTCGAACATGGACTGGTCGAGGGCATAGGCCCCGACGATGGAAAAGATGAAGACGCAGGGCCAAAGGATCTGGACCGGGACCAGCGTGACGCGTGCAAACAGTTTGGCGCCGTAA
>JANQQB010000506.1 GCA_028285165.1 Rhodobiaceae bacterium | reverse complement strand
GGCCGCCAATGCGGAGCTTGACCGGCTCGACCAGGCGACGGTCCACTATCGGCGCTTGCTCGACCTGAAACCGGACTATCCGGAGGGACAGTTCAACTTTGCCAATGTCCTCAAGGACAAGGGATTGCTCGACGAAGCGGCGGCCGGTTATGCCCGCGCCATCCGGCTGCGCCCCGGCTATGCCGAGGCGCATTACAATCTCGGTGTTCTGCTGCAGGACAAGGAGGATATCGACGGCGCCCGTGCCGCCTATCTGCGCGCCCTGCAAACCGCGCCGGACCATGCCAAGGCGCACAACAATCTGGGGGCGCTCGACCAGAAGGAAGGCGATCTGGATGCGGCCGCATCCCGATATCAAACAGCGATCGAAAACAGTCCGGACTATGCCGAAGCGCACAATAACCTGGGCGGCCTTTATCAGGAACGCGGCATGCTCGAGGCGGCAGCCAAGTGCTATCGCCGGGCAACGGCAATCAATCCGGACTATGCCGAAGCGTTCAACAATCTGGCGACGGCGCTGCACGGCATCGGGACCCTGGAAGAGGCTGCGAAAATGTGTCGGCGCGCCCTCGGTATCCGGCCGGATTATGCCGAGGCGCTGAACACGCTCGGTGTGATCCTGCAAGACCTCGGCGACCGCGACGAAGCAGCGGTAAACCTGAACCGGGCCGTCGAAATCGACCCGGATTACGGCGAGGCGCTGAACAGTCTTGGCGTGGTGCTGCGGGAGAAGGGCGATTTCGACAAGGCCGTCGAAACCCATGCCCGGGCTGTGGACATAAGCCCGCATAATCCGGATGCCCATAACAATCTCGGCGTCGCGCTGAAGCACACGGGATCGCTCGATGAGGCGATCGATAGTTTTCACCGGGCGCTTGAAATCAATCCCGACTATTTCGAAGCCCACAACAATCTCGGCGTGCTTTACCAGCAAAAGGGAGCGTTCGACGAGGCTGTCGCCAGCTTCAAGCGCGCCTTGGAAATCGATCCCGATTATGACATCGCCTACTCGCAGATGCTGCACCAGCAGGCGCATATGTGCGACTGGGCAGCCATTGCGGAATCGCGCGACGCGATCGAACGGCTCGGAATTCGCAAGACCCGCGTTTCACCGTTTTCCATGGTCGTACTCGACGACGATCCGGCCCGTAACCGGATCCGTTCGGAGATTTATACAAGCGAAAAGTACACCCGGCCGGAACTCCCCGGGCTTCCCCGACCGTCGAAACGCCCGAAACGCCTGCGCATCGGTTACTTTTCCGCCGACTTTCACAGTCACGCCACCATGCATCTCATGGCCAAGCTGTTCGCCGAACATGACCGCGACGCGTTCGAGATCTACGCCTATTCGTTCGGCAGGGATTCCGATGACGAGATGCGCCAGCGCCTGATCGACGGCGTCGATGTGTTCCGGGACGTCAGAACCGTCGGCGATGAAACGGCCGCCCGGATGGCCCGCGACGACGGCATTGACATCGCCGTCGATCTGAAGGGTCACACACGCGGCGCCCGGACAGGCATCCTGGCGTTTCGCCCTGCCCCGGTGCAGATCGCCTATCTCGGTTATCCCGGCACGACCGGAGCGCCGTTCATCGATTACGTGATCGCCGACGAAACGGTGATCCCGCCGGACGCGCAAGAGCACTACAGCGAGAAGGTCATCTATCTGCCGAACTCGTATCAGGTCAACGACGACTCGCGCCGGATCGCGGAATACACGCCGACCCGTGCCGAATGCGGCCTTCCAGAGACCGGTTTTGTCTTCGGCTGTTTCAACGCCAATTACAAGATCACACCGGCGGAATTCGATGTCTGGATGCGCCTTTTGCAAGCGGTCGAAGGCAGCGTGCTCTGGCTCCTGGACGGCAACAAATGGTCCGAGGCCAATCTGCGGGCGGAGGCCGAGGCCCGCGATGTCGACGGCGAGCGCATTGTGTTCGCCAAGCGCCGTCCGCTGGAGGAACACCTGGCGCGGTGCCGCCAGGCCGACCTGTTCCTTGATACGTTCACCTGTAACGCCCATACGACGGCGAGCGACGCCCTGTGGGCCGGCCTACCGGTGATTACCAAACTCGGCGAAGGGTTTGCGGCCCGCGTCGCCGGCAGTCTCCTGAGGGCCGTGGGCCTGCCCGAACTGGTGACAGAGACGACGCAGGATTATGAAGCGCTGGCCCTTGAGCTTGCGACAAATCCCGAGCGCCATGCCGATATCAAGTCGAGACTCGCGCAAAACCGCGAGACCGAACCGTTGTTCGATACCGCCTTGTTTGCAGAGCATCTCGAAGCCGCCTACCAGGAGGCCTATCGGATCTATTTCGACGGCCATCCGCCCGCGAGCTTCAGGATCGAAGGCGCCCCGCTCGAGACCGGTCCGGCCCGCTTGGAAACCGCCTGCGCGCCGAAGGCGCCTGATCAATCGAGGGACTTGCCGGACGGGACGACAGAGCGCCTGCTTGCGCACTACAGCGCGGGTCGCTTGGACGACCTCCTGCATGAAACCGGGGCGCTGACCGACAGCTTTGCGAACAGCTCTGTGCTGCACGGTTTTGCGGGCGCCGCGCTCGCCGCCCTGAACCGGCCCGACGCGGCCGTCGAAAGCTATCGTCGCGCCCTGGAGATCGCGCCCGACAATGCAGCCATGCACTTTGCCTGCGCCAATGTCCTGCGTTCGCAGAACCGGTTGGACGAGGCGGAAGCCGGCTATCGCCAAGCGGTCGAGCTCGATCCCGATCATGCCGACACGCGCTACAATCTCGGTCTCACGCTGCAGGAGCGGGGAGAGCCGGAAGAAGCGATCGGCCAATATAGCGAAGCCCTGCGCATCGATCCCGATCATGATCGGGCGCGCGAGCAGAAATGCCATCAATTGGCGCGGATCTGCGATTGGCAGGCCTTGGCCGACGAGGCAGCCGGAATTGCGGCGCTCGGAATCGAAGGACCACCCGTGTCGCCGTTTTCGCTGCTGGCCATGGAGGACGACCCGGCGCGTCACCGGGCGCGGTCCGAAAGAATGACCCGCGCCCTGTTTCCGGATGCGCACCCCCGGCCGCAGCACGTGCAATCGCCGGATGGACGGATTCGGATCGGCTATTTTTCCTCCGATTTTCACGACCACGCGACGATGTATCTGATGGCCGGCCTGTTCGCCCATCACGATCACGATGCGTTCGAGGTGCATGCCTATTCCTACGGCCCCGACAAACAGGACGCCATGCGGCAACGCCTGGTCGCATCCGTCAAACACCTCCATGACGTGCGCGGCGAGACCGATGACGGGATCGCCGAAATGGCACGCGGGCACGGCATCGATATCGCCGTCGATCTGAAAGGCTATACGCAAGGCGCGCGCCTCGGCATTTTTGCGCGCCGCGCCGCGCCGGTTCAGATGACCTATCTCGGCTATCCGGGCACGACGGGCGCGCCCTTCATCGACTACGTGATCGCCGACGGAACCGTGATCCCGGAAGGGGCCGAGGCGCATTACACGGAAAATGTCATCCGAATGCCGCACAGCTACCAGGTCAACGACCGTGACCGCCGGATCGCGGACAGCACGCCGACGCGCGCGGAATGCGGCCTGCCGGACGGGGCCTTCGTGTTTTGCTGCTTCAATTCCAGCTACAAGATCGGCCCCGATGAATTCGACATCTGGATGCGCCTGCTTGCTCGCATCCCGGGCAGCGTCCTCTGGCTCCTGCGCAGCAATCAATGGGCCGAGGCCAATCTGCGGTCCGAAGCCGAAGCCCGCGGCATCAGCGGCGCGCGGCTCGTCTTTGCCGACCGCCTGCCGCATGCCGACCATCTGGCGCGCTATCCGCTTGCCGACCTGTTCCTGGATACGTTCATCTACAACGCCCACACAACGGCAAGCGATGCGTTGTGGACCGGCCTGCCCGTGATCACTCGGCTCGGCGAAGGCTTCGCGGCGCGGGTGGCCGGCAGTCTGCTGTATGCAGCAGGCATGCCCGAGCTCGTGACCGAATCGGCGAAGGCGTACGAAGCGCTGGCGCTGGAATTGGCGCGCGATCCGGACCGCCGCAGCGCCTTGCGTGCGCTTTTGGGGGAAAACCGGGATACTTGCCCGCTATTCGACACCGCCTTGTTCACACGACACCTCGAAGGCGCCTATCGTGAAGCCCATCGGCTGTATGTCGATGGCTCGCAACCGGCGTCATTTGCCGTGGAAACCGGATAAGCCGATGAGACGGGAACACGGACACGGCCCGTACCCGTTCTGCCACGGCAGACGTGCCGGCCGTCAGGACAGGCGAAACCCATGAGCGTCTTCAATTCTGCGACCGAATTTGGAATTGGGACCGGCGAGACGCCCGGCTCCGCCCCTCTGGTTCCCGTTCGGCAAGCCGATGGGTAAGCGGGTCCTCCTGACCGGAGCGGGTGGTTTTGTCGGCCGACAGATCCACAAGGCGCTGGCGGCGCGCGGTGCGGAGATCACCGTCGTCGCGCGCAAGATCCGTATCGACCATTCGGCAAAGACAATCGTTACGCAAGATGCCTTCGCGGAAAGCCGCGACTGGTGGGCCGACGCATGCTCCGACATCGACATCGTGCTGCATGCCGCGTGGTATGCCGAGCCCGGCCTGTATCTCATGTCTGACCTGAACCTTGATTGCCTCGCAGGCACGTTGCGGCTCGCACAAGGGGCGGCGGATGCAGGGGTTCAGAGACTTGCCGGGGTCGGGACATGTTTCGAATATGACCTCAGCTACGGCGACCTGTCCGTCGAGACACCGCTGAAACCGGAAACGCCCTACGCCGCAGCAAAAGTGGCCGCGTTCCAGGCGCTGTCGCAATGGGCACACAATGCGGACATCTCCTTTTTGTGGACCCGCCTTTTCTTTCTGTTCGGCGAAGGAGAACATCCTCGCCGGCTCGTTCCTTACCTGCATTCCCGTCTCGCCGCCGGAGAACAGGCGGAACTGACGAGCGGCACCCAGATCCGGGACTTTCTCGACGTTGCCGACGCGGGCAGAATGATCGCCGACGCTGCCTTGTCCGATGTCGACGGCGCCATGAACATTTGTTCCGGCACCCCGGTTACGGTCCGCAAAATCGCGGAACGGATCGCCGATCAATACGGGAGACGCGATCTGTTGTGTTTCGGGGCTCGCCCCAACAATGCGGTCGATCCTCCCCGTGTCGTCGGTGTTCCTTCAATCCCGTCAAGACGCGAAGGCGACGGAACCGAGATACAAGCGCCTGACACCGTCTCGGGAGACTCTGCCCTGGATTCCGCGACAGCCTACGGACAAAGGCGACGGCTGGGAGCGCGTGCATGATCAGGCGTTTCGTTCGCAGCAGCGGATTGATCTTCGACCTTGGAATGAACAATGGCGACGACACCGAATACTATCTCCTGAAAGCCCGACGGGTGGTGAGCGTCGAGGCGAATTCGGATCTGTGCACCCTTGCCGAGAGCCGATTTGCCAGCGAAATCGCGTCGGGCCGGCTCGAGATCTGCAATCTTGCGGTCTGGAACGATTTCGACACCCGCACGTTTTTCATCAACACGGGAAATGATCACTGGAGCAGCCTCGACATCAACTGGGCCGGCCGTGAGCAATCGACATGCGCCGAGCGCCCGGTCACGTGTGTTCCTGTCTCTTACTTGTTCGCGCTCTACGGTGTGCCCTTTTACATGAAGATCGACGTCGAGGGCGTCGACCAGATTGTCATCGATCAGTTACGGGACAGCCAATACCTGCCGTACTTCCTGAGCCTGGAGGATTGTCGCTTCGGCTACGATTATCTGGAGACGCTGAAGGCCGTTGGATACGAGCGCTTCAAGCTTGCCAATCAGGCCGACGTTGGAACCATGACCGACCAGAGCGTCGCCCATCGCTTCAAGCCGGGAGCATCGGGACCGTTTGGCGACGATCTGCCGGGCGAATGGCTCAGCTATGAGGACATGGTGTCGAAATATTCCTGTGAAGTGCGCGACCGCGACAACAATCGGCACGCGCCACGGACGATCTGGTGGGATATCCACTGTTGCGGACCGTCCGCCGAAAACGTCCTTTGACCGGAGCGTGAAGTCTTGGATGAAGTGACCGCATTCCGCCAAAGCGTCGACCGCAACGTGCGGGCTCTGGGCGAGGATTCCGCATTCCGCGCTCTGAACATGCAATGGCTGATCGCTTCCGGCCGTCATAAATACGCGCATAATTTTTCCTGGCTCGGCCGGCCCGTCATCCAGATCCCGCAGGACTTGTACGCCGTTCAGGAACTCGTTTGGGCGGTGAAGCCGGACCTGATCATCGAAACCGGCATCGCCCACGGCGGGTCGCTCATCATGAGCGCGTCCATGCTGGCGTTGCTCGATTATTGCGACGCCGTCGCGGACAAAAGGCCGCTGAATGTTTCGGCCAGCAACCGCAAGGTGGTCGGGATCGACATCGACATTCGCCGGCACAACCGCGCCGCGATCGAAGACCATCCGATGGCCCACAAGATCCACATGATCGAAAACTCCTCGATCGACCCCGCGGTCGCGCGCGAAGTAACGGACATTGCCGGCCAGCACGACACGATCATGGTCTTCCTGGATTCCAATCACACACATGACCACGTGCTGGAAGAACTGAAGATTTTTGCCCCGCTGACCTCTGTCGGCAGCTACTGCGTCGTCTGGGACACCGGGATCGAGGACATGCCGGACGGCTATGTGGTCGACCGACCGTGGAGCAAGGGAAACAACCCGAAGACGGCGGTGTTCGAGTATCTTCGGCTTTGCGAATCAGGGCTGACGGACGACAGCGGCCGCGCCCTTCGTTTCGAGTTGGACAAGACCATCGAAAGCAAGCTGGGCCTGACGGCGTCCTGGGACGGGTTCCTGAAACGGGTTTGACACCCTCATCCATCGCATCCGGCGGCACGCTGCCGCGATCGCCAAGGAAAGAACAGTATGAAAGCCGAACTGAAGCCGCGCATCAATCTTGAGGGTCGAACCGCTCTGGAAACGGTCATTCCCCTGGCGACGCCCTTTGTCCTGTTCGTCGATCCGTCGAGCGCCTGCAATTTCCAGTGCACGTTCTGCCCGACCGGCGACCGGGCTCTCATTCGCGGGACCGGACGCTTTCAGGGAGCATTGAAGCTCGACCTGTTTCAAAAGATCATCGACGACCTCGACGATTTCGACCATCCGCTGAAGGTCCTGCGCCTCTACAAGGACGGAGAACCGCTTCTCAACAAACGCCTGCCGGACATGGTCACCTATGCGAAGGCGAGCGGCCGGGTCGATTACATCGACACGACGACGAACGGCTACCTGCTCACGCCGCAAAATGTTGAAAAGCTCATCAGCTCGGGGATCGATCGCATCAACATTTCCGTCGACGGGCTTTCCGACGAACAATTCTGGGAATTCACCAAGACAAAAGTGAATTTTGCCGACTTCGTGAAAAACATCCGGCATCTCTACGATGTCAAAGGCGATTGCGAGATCTGCATCAAGATGCCCGGCGACGAACTGTCCGACGATGAAAAGAAGTTCTTCTTCGACACGTTCGGCAATTATTGCGACCGCATCTCGCTGGAGAATTTCGCGCCCTGCTGGCCGGAATTCGACGTCGAGGAATATACCGGCGTGACCATCACGGAAGGAATCTACGGCAATGAAATCATGGACATTTCAACCTGCCCCTACATCTTCTATTCGATTTCCGTGAATTCCGACGGGCTCGTCAGCCTTTGCTTTCTTGACTGGGCGCGCAAGCTCGTGGTCGGCGATCTCCGCACCCAAAGCCTGAAGGAAGTATGGACCGGCGAGCCGCTCTACCGACATCAAATCGCTCATCTGGAAGGCCGGCGATGCGAAAACGAGACCTGCGCCGGGTGCGGTCAGTTGAGCCATTGCCTGCCGGACAACATCGATCCCTATGTCGATGAACTCGCCAAAAAGCTCAAGGCCGTAAGACCCTACACATAGACCGGAGCGGGCCTGATGGCGGACCGGTCACGCATTCTCCACGTCACGCCGCATCTCGGCGGCGGCGTCGGACGGGTCCTGTCCCAGATCGCGGTTCACCGGTTGCGGGAACACAACGATTACCGGGATATGTTCCTGTGCCTGGAGGCGATGAACGACACCCGTCACGCCGACCTGATCAGAGATGCAGGCGGCGATGTCAGCGTCACGCCCGATGAGGCCATTACAGAGAAATTGCTGGCCGAAGCCGACATCGTGCAAATCGAATGGTGGCATCATCCGTGCACGCTCGAATGGATGGCTCAGCGGACCGCGCTCCGGTCCCGTCTGATTATCTGGAGCCACATATCCGGTCTCCATTTTCCCGCGCCATCGCCGGCCTTGTTGTCGCTTCCCGATGCGTTTTTGTTTACGAACCCGTGCTCCCTGGCGCTGGTCGCCGACAGACCCGAAGACGGCGCCGTACGCTACGATGCAGCCTGGAGTTCAGGCGGATTTGACGGCATCCCGACGCGCCGCCGCGGATTTGAAGGCGTCCCGCTTGCGCACGGATATCTCGGCAGCCTCAACTTCTCCAAGATTCATCCGGACCTGGGCGCGTTCCTGGCCGCAATCACCGTGCCGGATTTCCGCCTCGATGTGTTCGGCGATGTCGCGGAAAATCCGGCACTCCAGGACAGAATGGCCGAATGCGGCGTCTTGCATGCCTGTCGCTTCCATGGTTTCGCCCAGAATCCCGGCGCGGCCCTGGCCGACATCGATGTCTTTGTCTACCTGCTCAATCCCACCCATTACGGCACGGCGGAGAATGCGCTGCTGGAAGCCATGGCGTCCGGCGCCGTGCCGGTCGTGCTCGACAATCCTTGCGAACAAAACATCGTGGAGAACGGCAAGACCGGAATTGTGGTGTCCTCGATCCTGGAATTTGCCGAGGCCATTGAATACCTCAACTCAAACCGCACGGCGGCGGAGACGATGAGCCGTCGGGCGGCCGAAACCGTGCGCGACCGGTTCCAGATCGCCAATACGGTCGCCAAGCTGGATGAGGTCTATAACGCGGTCCTGGCGGGTCCGGCGCGAGAACGAAACCTGTCGCAAGCGATCGGAACGACACCGTGGCAATGGTGCCTTTCGGGAGCGGGCCGCTATCGAACGGATCTGGAAAACCTGGCCGTCGGAACGCCGGACGCCGTTCCGTTCCTCTACGAGCGCAGCAAGGGATCTCCGATCCACTTTTCCCGAGCCTTTCAAGGCGATCCGGATCTTGCGAAGCTGGCCGGCAAGCTGGAGGAAACACTTGCGGCATTTCGAAGGGATTGATCGCACACGGGGTGTTTCCCTGCTTGACGCTCTGTTGCAATCGACGGTCGCCGCGCCGCTTGTGCTTGAGGCGGACTGCGTCGTCCTGCATGGCGCCGGCGCGATGGGAGACCTGGCCCGCTCGGTTCTGGCGCGCCTCGGCATCGAGGTCGCGTGGATGATGGACCGGGCGGCAAGACCCGGACAGACGATGGCGCCGGACCTGAAGGTCTACCGGCCGGATGATCCTGCGATAGCGGACAGCACATCAAAGGCCATTGTCCTGGTCACAACGGTCAGCGCACCGTTCGAAGCGGTTCGCGAGGAACTGCACGCCGTCGGCTGGCAACAGGCTTATCCGTTCTATGATTTCGCCAATCAGTTTGCCGACCGGCATCCACTGAACAACGGTTGGTTCGCCCCGGCACTGACGGACAGCGACCAAACCGCAATAAGCCGCGTGTTCGCTGCCCTCGCGGATGACGTTTCGCGGGCCCATTACCTTCAATTCCTGGCGTGGCGGCTGAGGCGCGAAGACTGGATATTCGATGACGCACCGGTCATCCCACAAACCCGGTTCTTCATCCCGGAAATCCGTCCCTATCTGGCGTCGACGGAGCATCGTTTCGTCGACGCCGGCGCCTACGACGGTCGGGTCTTGAAACAGCTTCTGTCGATCACCGGGGAGCGGACCGGGCAGACATCGGTTTTTGAACCGGACCCGGACAACCTTGTCCTGCTGCACCGCTATCTCGAAACAGTACCGGCGGATATCCGGGCACGGATCACCGTGTTTCCGTTCGCGCTCCACGCGCAGACGGGGCGGCAGCCTTTTGCGGCCGGCTACGGCCTTATGTCCCGAATGCTGAGTGAAACCGGGACCGGCATCGATACCGAACCGGTCGAGACCAAACGCCTCGATGATCTCGATCTGCCCGTAAGCTTCGCAAAATTCCATCTCGAGGGAGCCGAACATGCCGCCCTTGAAGGCGCGGAAAGGACCATTCAGCGTCACCGCCCTTTGATCGCCGCAACCGTCTACCACAACACGGACGGGCTGTTTCGGACGCTGAGCCATTTGATGGAAAGCCCCGCCGACTACTCGGTTTGCTTCAGACTCCACTCGTGGTGCGGTACGGGCGCGACCGTCTATGCCATCCCCAGATCTTGAACACTCTCTTGTTTACAGGAACTTGTTCAGGAGATCGGTCTCAAAGAAAACCTTGTTCGACGCCGCCTTAGCCCGGTCAAGATTCATGTCCGTCGACGCGGCAGATCCCTTGACGATGAAAAGCGTGTTTTCAGCACCGTTGGGAACGGTGTCGTAGAACAGCAGATCGAGATCCGTGATCGATTGCAGCGTTTCTGCAACCGATGGGTCGAAACCGCCGACCAGTCCGATCTGCGTCTTGCCGTCGACCAGCGTCGAATCGTGTGTGACGAACCACAACGCCGCCTCGGACCGGATCTCGTCGAACGGCTTGGGAAGACGGGACAAAGCGCCCATGCCTCTCAGCCGCGACGCGAGATAATAGGTTTCGATCGGGTCCCGTCCCCTGACAATCCGGAACTTGAGCGCAACCAGCATGCGCCGAATAAGGAATTCGTGCATGCTGCTTCTCAGCAGATCGAGATTTTGCTCGCTGAGCGCTGAAATGCACAGGCCGAGAAGGTGTTCGAGCCCTCCCCGGTAGGCGTCCCACGAAACCTCGACCTCCTCCGTGCCGAGTTGATGGCGCCGCTCGTCGGCAAAATAATTGGTCACCGATCGATAGAAGGGCGTTGCGGAGAAAATCACGTTGCCGACAGAAAGGTATTCCGAAGGGACGGTAAACGCCCAATGGGCGAGATCGTTGGAGCGTGGAAACCGCCGGCGAAAGGCATCGGTCTGAAAGATCGCGATTTCCGCAAAGATGTGGTTCTGCAGAATGAGCGACAACATGTGCAGGTAATTGCCCCGCTGGACGGTCGCATCACCGGGAAGCTCGTAAAAGTTCGACAATGTCTTGTCGTTCACGAGATCGATGAGCGTCCAGGGCGCGTAGAGCACGACGGTATCGGGATTGGCCGTCAGCGTTGTCAACGCCGCGTCGAGGCCGGGAACGTCGATCAGGTCGTCATCGGCAAGATACATCGAATACCGGCCACGGGATTGCCCGAACGCAAATGCCAGGCTGTTATGCGGACCGATATTCTTTTCCTGCCGAAAATACCGGATTGGCAATTTGTCGAGCCACTCCCCGACAACGGCTTCGGTATCGTCCTCCGAAGCGTTGTCCGAGATGACGATCTCATAGGAATGCGGAAACCCCTGGATGTCGGCATGCAGGGTCTTCAGCAGGTTTCCGATGTACCGGGCCCGGTTGAAAGTCGGAATGCAAATGGCAAGCAGCGTTTCGTCACCGGCCATGGCCAAGAATCTCCCGTCGATCCACTGAAGTCCGGTCCGAGACACCGGACCGAAAGAACACACCCATCGCAACGGCACGATTGTGGCGGACGCTAGATGACTCGCGCCGGCCGGAAAACCGTCGGAAGGCCGAACCGACAATCGTTCCCCAGAACAGATCCTCTTTATGTTCCCATTCGGCTAACGATCAGCGCACAACGACCCTATTAGCGTTCCCACCGATTTTTTCTTCTTGGGGCGGTCGCCATGCACCGCGCTGACTACATGACCGTCGTCGCGACACAATTGGCGGACGCG
Organism: Rhodobiaceae bacterium; assembly: GCA_028285165.1. Taxonomy (GTDB): domain Bacteria; phylum Pseudomonadota; class Alphaproteobacteria; order Rhizobiales; family JANQQB01; genus JANQQB01. The sequence goes on along the minus strand of JANQQB010000506.1, from coordinate 15,780 downwards.
CATGTGCTGAGGCCGGCCCAACCATGTCGTCAACCAGATCGCATCGCATGGGTTTCCATCACCTAAATCCCAAAAGTCACATTTGGCTTCGGGACACGACGAAATAGACCCGGAGCGGGCTGAATAGCGCCATAAGTGCTTGTTTCCTATTAAGTTTGCTTTTTATAAAAAAATATCTTTTTAATTTGCATTATTCTCTTTAATTGTGTATTAAATAATCAGTATTTTTGACGATTTAGATCATCGCAAAGGACAACAAAAACCTTAACGAAGTAAATTTTATGACTGGAGCCGATATGTAAATAGAAATCTATTCATCTTTTAAATAAATCAAAATATCTAACTTGAATTCCAAAATGAGCAAAAGGGAAATATGCAATGATGCGCGCATTGATTTTTATAATTGTATCTATTCTCGCACAACAAGCTTATGCATCAGGCGGTACTGCAATTATTCCACATTGGCTCTCAGAGGGAACTGTCGGAACCACGAATCATACTAACCTCCATTTACATACATCAAATATAAGCGGGACTACAATTACAGTTACGGTGACGCTGTATGATGAAGCCGGGAATCTAATTTCAGATACAGATGATAATCCTGCAACAGGTTTAGTATGGGGAACCAACGTTGCAAGTTATACGGACAACTCCACGACATACACCGCAAGATATGACATTCCTGCACATAATACCAGCAGGATAATAATCAATACTCCGAACGTCAGTACATTGGAGTTTGGTTATGGAAAAATAGAGTGGTCTGCAAGTAATAATAAGTTAGGTGTCGCAATGGTTGCGCACTGTTGGTTGTACCGGCACTTTTCCGGGGCCGTTGGATATCTTGATGTGACCGTCAACAATGGCCTGCCATTTTAGAATTGTAAGAGTAAGAACTATTTAAAAGTGTATATTTAGCGAAAAAAAGACTGTGGGCGTGTTGTGCGTGACATGATCGAAACTCTGGAAGAATGAGTTTCATGACACTCAACCGCCCATCTGGTTTTCGACAGATATTCCGTACATCGCTGAAATCATCCTTGAGCATATCAGGTTTTTGTGTGCACTCCGTCAGCGAGCAGATGCACTGCAACCCTTTCTGCTCGGCGGATACGCAATCAGCATACACCGATTGCGTGCAGACCTGTTCGATCCTGACGATGTCGGGCTTCCTCAGCAACGTGTAGACCATGCCTTTGAGGCCACTTACATAGATCGTGCCGAGCGACGATTCGCATCAGTCGCAAGACAGGCTGAAATCCCAACTGACAATTGTCCCCTAGAACAGAACTTCCCTAAGGGGAAGAACGGCCCTGCCCGGCCATGCAAGAACCGGGTGGGCGTGCCATCCGACTTCGGTCAGGGTCCGCGCGGAAAGAGGAGACCCGCGCCATGCAGACGATCAACCGCCTGACCTTTTGCGCCTTCGGCATGCATGCCGCCGATCAGATCGCGATCGTTACCGTTCCGCTGGTAGCCGCCCTGGTCTTCAAGGCCGGACCGGAGACCATTGGTTTTCTGGTGGCGTGTCAGGCAATGGCGCATCTCCTCGGCTCGATCCCGTTCGGACTGATCGTGGACCGCGTCGCGGCGCACCGGGTCGCCGTTGCGGCCACCTTGATTTCCCTCATCGGCTTTTCCGGTATTGCCCTGAGCGTCCGAGCCGACAGCCTCGTCGGCTTCACTGTCGCGGTTATGTTTTCCGGGTTCGGCATCGTGCTCTTCGTGCTTGTCGGCCTGTCGATCCTGCCCCTGATCACATCAAGAGACCGGCTCGCCAACGCCAATGCACGGCTTGAGCTTCCGCGCGCCCTGACGACGTTTGCCGTGCCACTTGGCGTCGGCCTGGGATTCGACGCGGGCATTGCCGAGATCATCTTCGTGATCGCAACCCTTGCCGCGGCAACGGCGTTCGCGGGCACCCTTGGCCTGCAGCGTTTTCCCGCCCCTGAGAGGCTGTCAGACAATGTGCTGAAGCAGATCGTTGAAGGCGGACATTTTGTGCTCCGCCAGGATCTCCTGCGGCCGATCGCGTTGTGCGCGGTCTTCTGGAACTTCGGCTTTGCGGCCCTGCTCGTCATCATGGTGCCGTGGCTCCTCGACGAAGTGAGGATCGATCCCGGCGCATTCGGCATCGGCCTGTCGGCATTCGGTGCGGCCACGATCGTCGGATCCGCACTCAGTGCCCGCTTCGCCGACCGTGTCTCTCCGAACCGCGTTCTGCTGTTTGGACCGGGCAGTTCCGCACTTGCCGTCATCGCCCTTTTTCTTGTTCCGGCCGAAAGCCCGGTCTGGATGATCGGCGTGTGCTGGTTCTTTATCGGTTTCGGCCCGTCCATGTGGCTCATCGCGCAGAACTCGATCCGCCAGCTCGTGACGCCGGGCGCGATGCTGGGACGGGTCAACGCCGTGATCCAGACGGCGATTTACGGCGTGCGCCCGCTCGGCGCGCTTGCCGGCGGCATGATTGCAGGCGCCTCGTCCCCGACGATTGCGCTCGCCTTTACCGTCCTGATCTTCGGATTGTCGTTTGCCGCCGCGCTGTTCAGTCGTTTGCGGGCCGTTCGCACCTACAGCGACCTGGGTCCGGCGACCCGACCCGTCAAGGCAACGGTTTAGAACATCAGACGGTCGTCAACTTCCGACCGGCGTATGCCCGAAACCCGGCAGGCCCAGAACGGCCTCCCGGCCGCCATATCGCTCGACCAGCGCCGCCTGATCGGCAAAGGCCTGTGCATTCACGACCTCCGGGTCGAGGATGGCCATCAGAGCGTCGTGGAGCCGCGCGCGGACATCAGAAAAAGCCGGATCCCCTCCGAGATCGATCAGTTCATGCGGGTCGCGCTCCATGTCGAACAGCTGGCAAGGCGCTCCGCCCGCATAACAGATGTATTTCCATCGGTCCTGACGGATCATGTAGAAGCCCGTCGGAGAACCGCCGTCATGATACTCGCTGAGCACGACCCGCTCCGGGTCCGGCGTGCCGATGAAATCCCGCAAGGGTCGGCTCTGCCAGGATTTGCCGACACGGTCCCTATCGATGCCGACAAAATCCTCGACCGTTGCTGCAACATCGGTCAGCGAGACCGGCGTGTCGTTGGCGCCGATCGCGATGCCGTCGCCGGCAACGATCATCGGAATGCCGGCCGAATCCTCATACATGACCGATTTGGCCCAGAAACCGTGATTGCCGAGCATCTCGCCATGGTCTGAGAAATAGAGCACGACCGTATCGCGCGCCGCTCCCGATGCCTCGAGCGCTTCCAGCACCTGCCGGATGTTGTCGTCGAGAAAGCTGCAAAGCCCGAAATAACCGCGCTTGGCCCGATCCCGGCTTTCCGCATCGAAATGCGAGTCGTAATCCCAGAACCGCGCCATCTCTTTGAGCACCGGGTGATCCGGCGGCCCACCGATCGTCTCCGGCATCGGACGATCGGCATAGAGATCGTAAAACCGGTGCGGCACCGTCAGCGGGTAATGCGGGCTGACGAAGGAAACAAACAGCGCCCAGGGTTTGTCCGTCACGGCCGAGGCATACCGCCCCAACCAGCCACAGGCTGCGTCGGTGATGGCCCGGTCATAATCGGTATAGGTGCTGTCGCCCGGCCCGGCGTCCCGCGCCATTTCCGTGACTTCATCGAAACCTGGCAGCGGATTGCGGATCAGACCCTGCGGCCATCCCTTGCCGTCATTGGCCAGGTACATCGGCAGGATCTCGTCGGAAAACCCGTTATCGTCCGCGCTTGAGCGATAATGCAGTTTGCCGACGGAAACCACGGCATGGCCGCGTGCGCGCAATCGGTGCATCCAGCTTTCCGATTGCCCGTGATAGGGCTCGGCAGAAGACCAGCACCGATTTTCATGCACCGGCGTACCGGTAGCCAGACACGCCCGCGCGGGAATGCAGATCGGCGACGGCGTATAGGCTCGCCGGAACCGGGTTCCGTTTGTGGCAAGGCGGTCAAGCGTCGGCGTCTGCACCACCGGATGCCCGCTGCATCCCATGGCCGAGCGGGCATGTTCGTCGGAGCACAGGAGAAGCACGTTTCTTGCCACAATCAGGATTCCCTATCTTCGGCCCAATCCTCGTACCGCGCCCAATATCACCGCCCCGTCCAATACCATGCAGGTCGATTCATGTGGATCCTTTCTCGAAATCAAAACAGCACTGCGCACTGCCGCTGAGGCAGATACGATGAAATGTTTGCATATAAAACAACGTGTTAAAAAAATTCAGATTGAGATAAATTGATCAAGTAAAAATAAATGCATGATCATATCAACAAAACTATCGCAACAAGAATTGATATCTGTTACTTTCAGTAATCGATTGGTCTGATTGTTTATCGGCATTTGTTTTAGCCGAAGACCTAGCGTGTAATTTTTTTACTTACAGCATTTGAGGCCTCTAATCTATGACTGATTCAGATCGAACAAGACGTTCTATTTCCGTATCCGTTCCCGAAGAACGGCCATCAATCCCGCAAACGTTGAGCTTCTCCAGTACCGGCGATGGTGTCACACCGGTCATCAGCGAGCTGCGCAGCGAAGCGGACCGTTTGAAAGCGCTGAAACGTGGCGAGGGGATCGAGCTTTCCCCCGACGTCGTCGCTGAGTTTGTCGAAGCGCGCGCGCAAGCCACCGGAATCGTGTTCAAGCAGCTCGGCACCTTCAAGGAAGAGCTTGGCGATGCCGGCTTTTTCACCGGCATCCCGGCGACCCTGGCACCCACGCTGCGGGGCGAATTGCTCAATCCGGACGGATCTCCGGCCGAGCGACTGATCGTGCAGGCGTTGAGGCCGGTATTCGGGCCGAACGAGGGCATCGACAACAACGATTTCGGGTGGCCGGTCACCAAGGTCGTCACCGACAAACGCGGCAAGTTTTCCATCAACCTGCCGGCGCTTCGGGTTCCGCAGGATGGTCTGAACCTGCGGCTGCGGGGCCAAAACGCGGCGATCACGATCGACGTTGCGCGAATCGATGCGCTCGACGGCGACATGGGCCTCACCGTTCTGGAACGCACGCTGCAACCCTTGCAGCAATCGGTCGTCGGCGAACTGGCCGATCTGTTTCCCGTCGACCCGGAGGATGCAGAGGAAAACATCGAGGATTTTCAGACCCCCCAGGCACCGATCGTGCTGGGGGAAGGTGACTGTGCCTCGGAATACCGCACCGAAGGAGGCACGGTCTCGCGACGGCGATATTCCGTCCTCTATCGGCTGATCGACCCGCTTGTCGGACCCAAGAGCCTGGTGCGCGACCGTGTCGTTGACGGCGTGACCTTTCCGGTGACCATCCCGGGAACGGCCTTTGCGCAGGCTGGGATCAGCGCCAGCAATGTGCTGAGCGCCCTGGAAACCGACGACGGCGACTGGAATTTCCGCGACCGGGTGCCAATCGAAGAGCCGATCGATGTCGAGGAGTTCTTCGAAGACCTCGAAGAACGCCCCAAGAGCGTCCCCAAAGCCTCGAGCCTCGGGCTCGGATACGTCGCCAAGATGCGTTCCACGGCGGTCCATGCCGGCCTGTCGCTCGGTCGGTTGATCTATTCCCTGCCGCTCGCGCCGGGCGAGGAGCAGCGCATTGTCGTCGCCGAACAACGCGAGACACTGACCGTACGAGAACGGGAAAGCCTGAGCTTCAGCGAACAACAGGAATTCGAGGAAAGTCGCGACACCTCGTTCGACAGCACGTTCAACACCGCGCTCAACGAACTGATCCAGGGCTCATCCCGCTTCAACACGGAAAGCGAGACGAGTTCCAGAGGCGGTTCCGGCGGCTTCGGCGTCGGCATTGGCGGCTTTATCGGCGGGCTCTTCGGTGGCGTTGCCGGCGGCGGCGGATGGACCCGCGCCTCGTCGTCGTCGAGTTCGAGCGGGTCGTCGTCTGCCTCGCAGAACACCGCGCGCTCGTTTCTCGCCGACACACACGAGGCGTTCTCAGCCTCGCTCGAACGCAGCGCTTCGGTGAAGCGGCGCTCGACCCGCACGAGCGTGCGGACCGCGACGGCGACCGACCGGCGTACGGCATCAACCAAATTCATCGCCAACCGCAATCACTGCCATGCCATGACGATGCAATGGTTCGAAGTGCTGCGCGATTTTTCGATCGAGACCCGGATCGAGGGCGTACAGCTTGTCGTCTTCGTGCCGATGCAGCTTGTCGCCTTCCGGCGTGCCGGCCAGCCCCAGACCCTTCCGCCTGTCGTCAACCGGGGTTTCCTGTTGCATCGCTACGGTGTGCTCCTGCGCCATGCCGTTACGCTGCGCAAGGAATTCCGCAGAAGTCGCCGCCGGCGCAATGCGCTGAAATTGTTGGAAGAGTTTGCAGCCGACCCGTTTGCCCAGCCGCAGAACCAAGCGGGTACCGTTCAGGATATCGTCAGCTTCAGCGCGTCGGGTTCCTTCATGGCCAACGACGATATCAGCGCGGTGATATTCACCAAGGACGGCGACCGCATCGGGCCGGTACCGCTTGTCGGCGCGCCGATCGATATCGACAACATCTACGATCTGCCGGCAGAGAACCGCGAAAACCTGCTGGTGCGCCTTGCCGATACCCGTCGCAACCCGCTGGTCGCAACGACTTATACCGGCAAGCTCGCCCTGCCGCGTTCGGTCGAACATTCCGATATCGCACGCGTCCAGTTGCAACGCCGCACGGGCCGGTTCGCTTATGCCTTCTATACGGGCGATGAAACCATAACCCTGCCCGGTATCCTCGGCGGCCTCATCAAGTCCGGGGATTTCAACGACGACGACCTCGACCGTGCGACGCGCAGCCTCGACCGGGCACTCAATACCTCGATATCCGGCGCCGACTTCGACGATCTCGTCGGCCCGCCGCTGGTGCGCGCGTTCAGCGCGATCATCAACGAGGGCAATGTGGACGAATCCACGGTCATCGATGACGGGTCGGTGCAATCCTTGCCGGGAACCCTGCCCTACCCGGTCGCCGAGGTGGCCGATGTTCTCAGCCGCCGCGACCTGCGGCGCATCGAGGAGATGTACCAGCACGTCGTCTCGAACACGGTGGCCTATTCCCGGTCGGTTTGGGAGAGCATGACGGACGAGGAGCGGGCGATCCTGCTGGAACGCTTCACCATCGGCGTGCCGGAAGGCGGCCTTGAGGACGCATCGAGCGAGATTTCGCTTTTGAGTGCCGTCAGCAATCGTGTGCTCGGGTTTTACGGCAATGCGATGATCATGCCGTTCCAGATCCCCCCGGAACTGTCCGACCGTCTGCAACTCACGACCGGCGATATCCAGGACAGTCTGATGCGTTTCCACCGGGAAGACTTCCGCCCGCCACGGCGCACGATCTCACTGCCGACGCGCGGTCTCCTGGGCGAGGCGGTGCTCGGTCGCTGCAATTCCTGCGAGATCATCGATCACCGGCGGTTCTGGAACTGGCAGGATTCGCCGACGCCGCCGCCGGTCGGCGACGCGCCGGTCCTGCCGGGCGACAGCGACGCGATCTTTTCCGCGCGGGCGCCGAGCGACCTGGCCACGAACCAGCCGACAAACGCGCTCACCATCGCCGGCGGCGACATCGGCACCGGTCAGGCCATCCCGACATCGCAGCTCGCCGAGATCCTCAAGGCGGCGCCCGATCTTGCCAGGGCCGGCGCCGATCTGACCGGTCTGAAGGAATTGCAGAAGCAACTCCAGGTCGAAGCGGAATCCGTACAGGCAGGCCGCGACAAGGTCGTCGATTCAACCACCGACCTGACCAAGGATCTGGTGGGCAAAGCGACAGAACTTGCGGGCAAGGCCCAGGAACTTGCCGCCGGCCAGGCGCAGAAGGACGCCGAAGACGAAAAGGCCGAATCTGCAAAGGAGGATGAAGACCGCAAGGAATTCGCCAAGTTCGGTGAGAACGCCAAAGGCATCTCCGCCCTGGTGGGCCAGCAGGACTCCGAGAATCGCGTGGGCTTCGTACGCTCGCTCTTTGAACAATTCCCGGGCGGGGCCGATGCCCTGGCCGACCCGTCAAACACGCTGACATTGGCCAGCATTTTCGGGGCGTTCAACGCCGTCAACAATGACGATGACAGCAGTCAGTTGGAACAGGACGGCAGCGCCGCGGTCCTGACATTCCTCGGCGGACTCGGCGGCTAGCCGGAAAGGACAAGCACCATGAGTGACGAAACCACCAACACGGACAGTCCTGCAACGATCCAGGAAAGCCTCTCGGAGGCCATTATCGAGATCCTGCAGACGACAAACTCGCCCGCAATCCAGCGGGCTCGCGAGGTCATTGCCCATCGCCTGGCGATCTCCGGCGATGTCGCACCGTCCCGCATTCCCGCGCCTCGCAACATCACCGAGATCGGCGGATACATCAATCTCCTGTCGGAATATGGCGAGACCGAACAGCGGTCGCGCATGATCGCGGCTGCCCTTGGCATTGCCGGTCCGCAGGTCAACCTGCCGCAGCCCGGCACGCCGCCGCCGCTGGCCTTTGCCTCGCGTACGCAGGTCCGCCCCGAGGGACCGCAGCAGCCGACCTTTCCGCTCAGCTTCACCATGCGCAGCGATTTCCTGTCTGCCTTCGATACGGCAATCCAGTCGATCACGGCACGGGGCGGAGCCATGCCTGTTCTGTCGGGCCTGCGGCAATTGCCGGCCGCCGGCATGCCGGCCCCGAGCGGCGGCGACGCGCAACTCGATCTGATCGGGCGGCTGCTCGTGCTTGCGCCAACAGCCGCGCTGCGCGCGGTGGCAACCGACCCGCTTTCGCTCACCCGGCCGACCGCCGGCGGCGCATTCGACGTCAGAGCACGGGTCATCGACAGCACGGCCCCGGACGCCGGCACGGTGGCAGACGCGGACTGGACCAGTTGGGAATGCGACATCGATCAATGCGCCGAGGTCGACACGACCGACGCGCGGTTCGATCTGGCACCGATCCTGAACGCGGCGGGATGGCACCAGCTCGCCCCGCCGGACAACCCGACGACCGTAACTGAAGCGGGCCGTTGGAACATCTGGCACAACATCACGGGCCTGGTTCCGGGGTCGACGCGCTTCGGGGACGAACTGCATCTTCTCTATGCCGTCGATGCCATCCTTGTGTCCCCGGTCTTCGACCAGCTCGACTTCGTGTGGAACGGCTCGGAATTCGCCGCTCCATGAACGACAAGGTCCTGCGCCAGGCGCAGGACCTCATTGCCGGATGTTGGAGAGCAAAGACCCCGTAACGCTACGAGATGACCCGGGCACGGATTTATTGTATACAGGTGCATACGCATTCCATTTAGGGTTCCGCGCCATGTCCGAAACAAGTGCCCAATCCCTCAAGGCCGCCAAACAGAGCCTGGTCCGCGCCCGTCTCGCCATCGAAAGCGAGATCCACAATTACCCGCGCCCGATTTCCGGCTGCGATGCCCAGTTCAACCACCTGCTCGCCGAGCGCAAGCGCACCGCGAACGCCCTGGCCGCGCTGGAGGAAGACCTGGTGATCCCGACATCGCGGGCGCCCTGACCCTTCGCACGGCCCCGGATCTGCTGACAGAACCGGCCCACTTCCGCGCGCCGCGGAATTGACGACGGTGATCATCCGGGGCATGAAGAGGCATGGGGTCGCGAACACCCCGTGAGGCAAAGGCCCAAGTCTCGCATCCTTCGAAACCCGAACCTCGGGAGGATGCTCTATGCCCTCGCCTACCGAAATCACCCCTTCCCAATTGTCCCGCCTGATCGGCACCCCGAACGCACCGGACATTGTCGATGTGCGCACCGATGAGGATTTCAACGACGATCCGCGTCTGCTGCCCGGCGCCCGGCGTCACACGTGGACGGCCCACGATGCGCTTGCCGAAGGCATCCCGAACGGCCGCGCTGTCATCGTCTGCCACAAGGGTCTGAAGATCAGCCAGGGGGTCGCGGCGCATCTTCGGATTGCCGGTATCCGGGCCGAAACCCTCGTCGGCGGGTTCTGTGGCTGGCGGGAGGCCGGAGAGTCGCTGGTTCCCGCCGACCGCATCCCCGCATCCGGTAACGCAGACGGGTCGCTTTGGGTCACACGGCACCGACCGAAAATCGACCGGATCGCGTGTCCATGGCTGATCCGCCGATTTGTCGATCGTCGAGCCCGCTTCCTGTTTGTCGCGCCATCCGAGGTCAGCGCCGTCGCCGAACGGTTCGCGGCCACGCCCTTCGACATCCGGGACGTCTTCTGGAGCCATCGCGGCGATCGATGCACGTTCGACACCATGCTCGAAGAATTTTGCCTGGGCACCGAACCGCTGTCACATATGGCGGCAATTGTGCGCGGCGCCGATTCGAATCGGTGGGACCTTGCGCCGCAAGCCGCCGGATTGCTGGCCCTGTCGCTCGGCCTGTCGCGCCTCTACAAAGACGACTTGGCGCAACTGGACGCCGGCCTGACACTTTATGACGCCCTGTACCGATGGGCCCGCGACGCGAGAGGGGAAAGCCATGACCGGCCGGCACACTGAGACAGGATCCCAGTCCGCCGAGTCTTCCGACACCCCGGGACAATCGGACACCGAGGCACCGTCGTTCCAGGACGCTCTTGGGGCCTGGACACGCATCGGGGTGACCTCGTTCGGCGGTCCGGCAGCCCAGATCGCGCTCATGCACAAGGTGATTGTCGAAGAGAAGGGCTGGTTGAGCGAACGCGGGTTCCTGAACGCCCTCAATTTCTGCATGCTGCTGCCGGGACCGGAGGCAATGCAATTGGCGACCTATGCCGGCTGGCGGCTGCATGGCGTCGCGGGAGGACTGGCCGCCGGTCTCATGTTCGTCCTGCCGGGCGCCGGCGTGATCCTGGCACTCGGCCTGCTCTATGCCTATTTCGGGTCCGTGCCGCTTGTCTCGGCCCTGTTTCTCGGGATCAAGGCAGCGGTTCTGGTGATCGTGATCGAAGCGCTCATCAAGGTCGCCAAGCGGGCGCTGCATGAGACCAGTCATTGGGTGATCGCCGGTCTCGCCTTTGTCGGGATCTTTTTCCTCGATCTGCCCTACCCGCTGCTGATCGCCGCTTTTGCCGCATACGGATTCTTTTTCAGCAATGCGGCCGACGACGCCGGCGAAACCCAGGCCGTCAGTCCTGACGTGTCGCTGGCCGACACGGTGCGTACCATCAGCACCTGGCTGGCGATCTGGCTGATCCCGCTCCTTGCTATCGATCTGGCGACCGGCGGATCGATCCTCGGCGACATCGGCTGGTTCTTTTCCACGCTGGCCGTGGTCACGTTCGGCGGCGCCTACGCCGTTCTGGCCTATATGGCCCAGGACGTCGTCAACCATTTCGGCTGGCTGACGGCGGGCGAGATGATGGACGGCCTCGGCCTTGCCGAAACCACGCCCGGTCCGCTGATCCTCGTCACCCAATTCGTCGGGTTCCTGTCCGGGTTTCGCGAGGGCGGTGTGTGGCTCGCACTGGCGGCCGCATTCGTGACCTTATGGGCCACCTTCGCGCCGTGCTTCCTGTGGATCTTTGCCGGCGCGCCCTACATCGAGTGGATCGGCGCGCAACCTCGCCTGAAGGGCGCCTTGTCGGCCATCACCGCGGCCGTGGTCGGCGTCATCCTGAACCTGTCGGTCTGGTTTGCCCTGCACGTGTTCTTTTCGACCGTCGAGCCGCAGCGTTATGGCTTCGTGACCGTCTGGCAGCCCGATGCGTCGTCCCTCGACTGGCGGGTCATCGTGCTTGCTTTGGTGAGCGGGGCGCTGCTCTTGTGGCGCGGCTGGTCCATCCTGCCGGTCCTGGCGATTGCAGCCGGCCTCGGCGTCACGCTTTCGCTGACGACCTGACCGGATCGGCGGCAATCGGAAGGATGTCTTCGGCCGACGCCCGGATATCGGCGGGCTGCCGGTCGAGCATATCGGTAATGATATCGACCGGCTGCGGGCGCTGGAACAGATAGCCCTGGAACTCGTCGCATCCCCAGACCCGCAATTGCTGCAATTGCGGATCGGTCTCCACGCCTTCGGCCACGACTTTCGCGCCAACCTGCCGGCCGAGCGAGAGGATCAGGCCGATCACCGGACTGGAATGCGGCAATTGATCGACGAACGATTTGTCGATCTTGATGCAGCCGATCGGGTAGCGCGGGATATAGGCGAGATTGGAATACCCGGTTCCGAAATCGTCGAGCGCGACGCAGAAACCGAGTTGCCGGATCCCCTTCAGGGTAGCAAGGATCTGCTCGTTGTCGCCCATCAGCATGCTTTCGGTGATCTCGAATTCCAAGAGCGACGGATCGAGGCCGGGATAACGGGTGATGTCCTGCATGAGCGGCATCAGGCGGGCGCTCTGGAACTGGCGCGGCGACAGGTTCGCCGAGACCCGGATCCGGTGGCCCCGTTTCGCCCAGGCGGCTTGCTGGCGGGCGGCCAGCGTCAGGACCAGTTCGCCGAGTTCCTCGATCAGGCCGGTTTCCTCGCAGACCGGGATGAACTCGCCGGGCGGCACAAGCCCGCGGTCCGGATGCTGCCAGCGCACCAGGGCCTCGGCCCCGACGATCCGGTTGGTCGCCACTTCGACCCGCGGCTGGTAGTGCAGAACGAACTGGTCCGAAGCCAGTGCCCGCACCAGGTCCTGTTCCAGTTGCAGGCGTTTTTGCACTTCTTCCTGCATGGAGGCGGAAAAATGGCAATGCGCCTCACGACCCGCATTCTTGGCGGCATAAAGCGCAAGGTCGGCATTGTGCATCAGCGTGTCGAACCGGTCGCCATCTTCCGGATAGCGGGCGATGCCAATGCTGCACGAGACCGAAAAGGTCGTGTCGCCGCATTCGATCGGCTCGCTGACATTCTTGCGGATGCGATTGGCGATCTTGTCGAGATTGCCGCCGGCCCCGTTGATCAGCACAACGAATTCGTCGCCGCCGAGCCGGGAAACCGCATCGGAGGCCTTCACCGAATCGCGAATACGGTCGGCGACGGTCATCAACACGGTGTCGCCGAATTCATGCCCCTGGCGATCGTTGATGGTCTTGAACCGGTCGATATCCAGATAGAAGATGGCGGTCAGGTCGGCCTGGTCGCGCTGGAAGATCGTCGGGTTCTCGATGTAGTTCTGCACAAACGACCGGTTATAGAGCCCGGTCAGCGGATCGTGGTGGGCAAGATAGCTCGCCCGATCCTGGGCCGCCTTCATTTCACCGACATCGATCTCGGTCACAAGATAGGCATCGTTGCCCGTCACCGCGTCCAGGCAGGACTTGATCGACAGATTGTGCCAGCGCTTGCCCTGCTTTGTGTTGACTTCCAATACCCGGGCGCATTCGCGCGCATGGGCCAGTTCGCCCACTAATTCCTCATAGACGTCGGTCGAGCCGAGCCGGGTCTGGAGTGCATTCTTCGCATCGACAAGCATTGTGCGGCCGGATGACGGATTGCCGTACAAGACGGCCCCGTCGGCACCGAACAAGGTGATCATCACATCGGTATGCAGCAGGGCCTCGGCGCTTCGGATCGTATCGGGAACCTCATCCTGATCGGCCGACAGCGCTTCGACCAGCATGCCCATGCGGTCGCCGTCCAGGACAAAGCCCGAATACACCGCTTCCAGATGAACCGGCTTGCCCTTCGGAAACAGCGTCCAGAATTCCGAAAACCGCGAATCGTGGGCCACGAAAGACGCCTGGTATTGCTGCAACCGTTCCCGGACGGTGTTCGACATGTCCTTGCCGAGATCGCGTTTGCGCAATTTCCCTTCGGTTTCGGCGTCCCAGAGCCGGCAGGCTGCCTCATTGGCAAAGGCAATGCGGCACCGGTCGGTGTCATAGACCCAGACCGGCGTATTCAGCCGACGATAGGCGTCAAACAGGTCGGCTGGCGAAAGGCGGGAAACCGTCTTCGTCCTGCGGTCCGCCGGATCGGTTTGAAAAGTTCGAACACGTGAAGCCATGTCAGCTGCCCCGGCATCCGTCCGCAGCCGCGGATAAGTGTCTCCGACACAGAAGGTCTGCCGGTCGATTGCCGGCAGCGCGTCGATTGGAGCATCCCGACCGCATGTCGTGCCTTTTGTCCGTCTCTGTTGCTTCGCCTGTTACCGGTTGCCTGCAGCGGTCTTCTTTCAGGACCTTGTGGCGAGACGTCCGGATCGCGCGACTATGCGTGAGCCCACAAAATCGGGCGCAACGCATCGCGTCGAGCACGCCGACCATGATCCGGGAAGCATTCGCAATTGATTAAGAAGTGACACAAATTCGCTGAAAACCGTTGGAATCTGACCCTTTGGTAAAAGCATGCTTGATCCAATCGCCGAGGATTCGGCAATTCTGACAAGGTCGCCAGAGGAGCAAGGGGCACCGCGAGCCCATCTGCCGTTCAACCGGACAAGATGTTCGTTCGACGGGAAGCGCCGAAACTGTCGCAGGAAAGGTCTTGAGCCTGCGCTCCGTATGCTCAGGCAAGCATCCCGGCCAGCATTTCAAGGCCGATACGGCGGCGACGCGGGTCGCTGTCTCGGGCCCAGGCAAGCACCGGTTTGACGGCTGTGTTGCCGAAGCGGCTCAGCCGGACAGCCACGTCTTGCTTGTGAACCCCGTCCTCGGCTTCAGCGAGCCCGAGGAGCATCGGCAAAGCTTCTCCGACGGGTCGCATCGCGGCCACGTCTACGGCAGCACGCCGCACGATCCGCGCCGGATCGCGGCAAAACTCGGCAAGGTCCGGGGGACCACTCCTGTATCGACCGGTTGCAGAAAGCGCGGCGGCCCGCACGGAAGGTTCCGAACTGCAAAGTGCGTCCAGCAGCATCTTTTCGTCGCCATCTGACGCGTATCCAAGCGCCTGCAGGGCAATCGACCGGATCGCGGGATCCGCATGGCGGGCCTGGTCCATCAACGCGGATCGTGCAGCGGAGATTGTCGTGCCGGTTTCGCCGAGACGGCACAAAGCAGCCAGGGCGGCATCGGCGAGTTCGCGATCGGCGTCCCCGATGGCCGCGGCGAGCGCCGGCACCGTGTCGACGTGGCCGGTCTCGCCGGCAATCCGGGCGGCCAGGCGTCTGATGTCGAGATGCGCCGGCACGCTTGCTTCGGGATCGAGCCGACGCTTGGCCGGACGCGCGGCGGTCATTTCGAGATAGGCCATGGCTTCCGGCTCAAGCTCCGGCGCCGGTTCCTCCTGGAACGCCTGCGGACGGTGCGACAGGATCGCATCGAGGGTCGACAGCGGAACGATGTTGTCCGGAGCATCGGCTGCTTCGTCCTGCTCCTCAGGCTGCGTGTCCGCCTCCTCCGGTTCGGCTTCGGTCCCGTCCCGGTTGAGCCGGACGGACGCATCGCCCTCGTCGCCGGCGGCTTGCGCGCCCTTCTTCGGAGCGAACGGTACGACCGTGTCTTCGGGCGGCTGCCAGTCGGCGGGTACCGGGATGAGCGCTCCGCCGATCGCTTCGGACAGGATCAGGCGGGCAGCCGCGCCCTCGTCATCGTCGGCCTTGCACAGATCCCCGAGCGCGGCGACAGCAACGAGCCGGACGTCCTGTGCGGTGTCCTTCGCGGCCTCCTGCAGGGCAGACAATCGTTTTGGCCCGCCGAGCCGTACCAATCCGCGAACCGCCGCGCACCGCACGACCGGATCGGTTGCCTTATGGGCAAGCAGGTCTTCCATAAAGGGCGCGGCATCGGGCGGCGCCACACCGGTAAGCGCGTCGACCAGGGCAGCCATGACATCAGCTCGCGCGGACCGCACGGACCGCTCGGCGACAGCCAGAAGATCCAGTCCGGCCGGCACGGTTTTCAGGCGTTGCAGCGCCCGGCAGGCCGCAATGCGCACATCCGGACTGACATCGTTC
>JANQQB010000504.1 GCA_028285165.1 Rhodobiaceae bacterium | reverse complement strand
TCACATGGGCCGGGTTCACTTCGGCGAGCGCCGTCGTCATGGCAAGCGTGAGCCGCATATTGTCGGCCAGCATCTGTGTCGTCTTGCAGGGCGCAATCGCGGAGACGGCAACGACGGAATCCTCAGGCTGAATGAGAGCGCTCAATTGCCTTGCGGCGTCGTCCGACAAGAGGTTCACGTCGTGCCGGGTCACCCGAAGGGTATCGATGCCCTCGCGGTCGAGATGGTCGGCAAGCGTTCCGCCGACGAACCCGCCGGCGCCGATAACCACGACCCGCTTCGGATCGGCGGGCACGGCATTCAGATGGGTCAGCATGCGATCATGTCCTTCTCGGTGTCAGACCGTGTTCGCGCGGCCAAGGGTGTGATAGTCGAGCCCGGCCCGCTTTGCCGCATCGATCGGCAGAACGGCGTAGGGATCGAGCACTGTGCGTCCGGCCATCGCGGCAGCGATTTCAGACGGCGGAATTTCGCGGTAGGCCGGCCAGGGCGTGAGGATCATCAAGGCATCCGCACCGGCAAGTGCGGCCAGCGGATCCGCCGCCTGGCTCGACCGGCCATGATTGGCCGCCTCGGCCGGCACGACCGGATCATGCAGCACCAGATCGGCATCGGGAATCTGGGCGATCGTCGCAAGCGACGGCGAGTTTTTCACAGAATGGGTGTTTTCCTTGTAGGCAAGGCCCCAGACCGCGATGCGCGCATCCGGTTTCGCCTCCAGCACGACGGATCGGATCGTGCGGGCCGCCCAATCGCGGCGGTGCTTTGAATTCGAAATCCAGGCCCGCACGACGTCGCTGTCGCTGTCGACGGCGTCGGCCATACGGATCACTGTCGCGAGGTCGCGCTCCAGGTTACCGCCGGCAATGCCGAGCCCGGGCGTCAGATAGGAATATTGACCGATGCGCCGGTCGAGCTTCAGCGCCGGGGCGATCTCCGACCAGACGGCGCCGATGCCTTCGCACAATTCCGACAGGGTATTGGCCACGCTGATCGAGGAGACAAGACAACAATTGATCGCGATCTTGGTGAGTTCGGCGCTTTCGAACCGCATCGGCAGGATCGGACAGTCGAACGCTTCGAGGTAAACCCGCAGCGGATCGGGCAAAGCAATGTCCGGGTCGGCGCAACCGACGATATAGCGTTCCGGATAGAGCGCGCGTTCGATGGCCCGGCCGAAAACCAGCGTCTCGACCTGGTAGTAGAGCGTCAGGCCATCGCGCATGCGCGCCCGGGTGAAACCCGGCGGGACCTGCGACAGGACGACCAGAACGGCATCGGGCCGCAGCGCGCCGGCCGCACGATCGATCAGCGCGTCGAGCCCACTCAGATCGCTCTGTCCGCGATCGTCGGTCGGCACGTCCGGCGCCACATAAATGACATCGCACCCGGCAAGATCCGAGGCATCGCTGGAATAGGTGAGGCGGTCGCGGTTCTTTTCCGACAATTCCGGCAGGTCGGGTTCGATCACCGGCAGGTCGCCCGAATCAAGACGGGCAATCAGGTCCGCGTCGGGATCGTAGCACAGCGTCGAAAAACCCTTTTCGGCCGCCGCGACCGCGGAATTCAGACCGAGATGGGTCATGCCGACATAGGCAATACGCGGTGCCGTCATCGACGTGTCTCCTCGACCGCGCGTTCTCCCAAAACGCGCAGCGACCGGTTCAGCCAGATGTCCTTCGACAGGTCGGTTTGTGACCCGTTTTCAATAAGATCCTTGAAATGGGCGTATTCCTCGGCCCAGGTCGGATCGTCCTCGACAAGTGTGATGGATTCTTCCGGCGGTCGGCCGGAGGGCAAAATGCGCTTGCGCACGGTGAAGGTGGACGGACCCCATTTGCAGAGCGACGTGATATGAGCCGTGCCCTTTTCGGCAAAGATGTCGCAGGTGAAATGGTTGCGCCACATCAGCAGCGTCATCTCCATTTCCAGCCGCGGTCGGCCCGCGCGGGAAGCAAAGACGACATGGTCCGGCGCCCGGTTCTCGAAGGCCGATGCAAATACAATGTCGAACGAGTCGCCGGGCGTTCCGAACCAGAAGGCCGCGGTGTCGAGCAGGTGCGATCCGAGATCATGCAGCACGCCGGATCCATGGTCGCGCCATTCGGAATCCCTGACGAGGCGCGCCGTGCCGTTGCCGTAGAACATGCGGCAATGGTAGATCTCGCCGAGATGTCCCGAGGCGATCAGATCGCGCATCGCTATGAAATGCGGCTCGAACCGGTGATTGTAGGCGGTGTAGAGCACGACGCCCTTCGATCGCGCCAGATCCTGGAGCGCTTCCAGCGCGGCATCTTCCGGCGCCCAGAGCGGCTTTTCGACCAGGGCGTGTTTGCCGTTCTGCAGAAGCTCGGTCAGGATTTCGACCTTGGGCCCGTCGGGAATGCAGCAAAGCGCGGCGTCGTAGGACTCCAGCGGCACATCGGAAAGGGCGCGATAATCGGCGTCCGGGTTTTTCGGGTCGACCGTCGCCACAAAATCGGCGCCGGCAAACGTGCGCCGCTTGTGTCCCTGGACACCCAGACCGATGACGATGACCCGCACCCGATTTCCCTTTGACCCGTCGTGGACCCCAAAAGCCGGAAAGGCTACCCTTGATAGGTCGCCCGGCTTTCCGCGATCGTGACCTTTTTCAGAACGTCTTCCTGACCGACCGGAATGTTGCCGTCATGCTCACATTCGACCGCGGCAGCCATTGCGCCTAGCACGGCGGCGATCACCTCGTTGCCGGTCACGATATGGGCGAGCGTCGCATACGACATCAGCGCGTCGCCGGCGCCCACCGCATCGACCACATGGTCGACGAAGCTGTCGACGGCAAAAAACGAGCGGACGTCATCGATGTCATCCCGCTCCCGATAGGCGATCAGGCCCCGCTGACCAAGCTTCAGGATCAGGTTGCGGCACTTGGCCTGCTCGAACAGTTTCTGGGCAAGCGGCCGCACCACACTGTCCTGGTCGCCGAGCGCGAACCGCGCCTCGCGTTCGTTCGGCGTGATCAGATCGAAACCCTGGAACTCGCAGATGTTGCCCCAGCGGCTGGCCACCTGACTGTCGGCGACGCGGAACACGTTGTCGGGAATGGCGGCCATCAGACCCGGAATGGTTTCCGGGTTGAACATGCCGTGCCGGAAATCGCAGAACATCACGCCGCTGGTTTCCGTGTCGCGGATCTGCTCGTGCAATTGCGTCTGGATTTTTTCGGAAATCGCCCGGTTGTCGAGCGTGTCGACCTTCAGCATGCGGTATCCGCCGCACACAATGGCATTCTTGTTGGTGGTCGGCCGGGTCGGATCGACGATCGCCTGGGTCGTGACACCGGCTGCCTCGAGATCGTTGAGCACGAACTCGGCGAGCTTGTCGTCGCCAAGCACGGTCGAAAACGTGACGTCAGCGCCGGCCGCCTGGAGGTGTTTGGCGACAATGCCGGCACCGCCGACATAATCGTCCTTGGATTCGTAGCGAACCGAAATCGTCGGGGTCTTGGTCTGGCCACCGATCATGGTCGTGTTGGTGTAGGTGTCGACGATGGTGTCGCCGATCACATGCACCTTGACGCCGCGGAATTTCGGCAGCGCGGCGCTCAGGTCGCTGAACGAGATACCTTCGGCCTCCATCAGCGATACCAGTTTTTCCGAGGCGATGTTCGGCGGCGAGGCTTCGATCAGCTTGGACGACGAATAGACGATGTCGCCCGGCGTGAAGATGAATTCGCCGCCATAGGCGTCCAGAATGTCCTTTTCTTCCTGGGTCTTCGGCGGCAGGCCGGACGAGACGTATTCATAGCCCTTGGCAAAGAAGTCCGGCTGGATGCGGCGCATGTTTTCCAGAGGCGTCGCGTTGCGGTCGATGACCACGAAGTCAACCATGTCGAGCGCTGCCAGGTTGAGCGCCCGCAATTGCTCCGGCACGAACGGCCGGAAATTGGCTTTCTTGATGTGCTCGTCGCCGGTGACGCTGGCGATCAGCAGATCCGACTTGCCGGCCGCGTACATCAGGTGCCGGATATGGCCCGGATGCACGACATCGAAAGTGCCGTGGCACATGATGACTTTCTTGTCGCGCGGGCGCGGGCCGATGGCCTCGATCAGTTCATCGAGCGTCTTGATCTTGGCTTTGTATTTGTCGTCTACCACGGCTTCTACTCTTTGTCGGACAGCATGTCGAACCAGGTCTTGGTCGCCTTGGCGATCGAGTCCGGTTCCCAGAGCGGCGCGTCGCGCCAGTAATCGATGTTGTCGAGGATCCGCGACACGCCCTCTTCGAACGACACTTTCGGTTCGAAGCCGAGTTCGGTGCGGATGCGGGTGATGTCGGCGAAGGTGCAATCCGGTTCGCCCGGACGTTTCGGGATGTGGATCGTCTCGCCGCCGAGCAGTTCGGCCAGGCGGTTGACGGATTGCGGATTGCCCGCACCGAGATTCCAAGTGCGACCGGTATGATCGGTTTCCGCCGCCAGCCGGAACGCCTCGGCGTCGTCGGTCGCGTAGAGAAAATCGCGGGTCTGCGTGCCGTCACCGACAATGGTGAAGGGTTTGCCGGCGAGTTTTTGCTTCAGAAAGACGCCGAAGACCGCGCCATAGGCGCCGGACGTGCGCGAGCGCGTGCCGTAGGCGTTGAAAATGCGTACCGAATTGACCGGCAGGCCGTAGACGTTGTGCCAGTGAAACGCCGCCTGTTCGCCCTGATACTTGGACAGGGCATAGGGGTATTGCGGCCGGATCGGGTGATCCTCACGCGTCGGCGTATCCGCCAGGCCGTAACAGGAGGACGAGGCCGCGTAGACCAGTTTGCGCACGGTTCCCGCGTTGCGCGCCGCCTCCAGCACGTGGACCGTGCCCTGCACATTGGCCGACATGTATTCCAGCGGCTGTTCGATCGACGGCACGATGTCGCCGATCCCGGCGAAGTGAATGACGTGGGTTGCATCCTTGAAGAGCGTATCGGTTTCCGACAGCGAACGGATGTCGCGCCATTCGGCCGCGACATCGGAATTGTTGCCGTGATGCGCGATGTTGGCTTCGCGACCGCCGACAAGATTGTCGATGACCCGCACCGCGTAGCCGCGCGCCAAAAGATTGTCCACCATGTGGCTGCCGACGAAGCCGGCGCCGCCGGTGACGACGGCAATCGGTCTGTCGGTCATTTAGCCTGGATCGCCTTCAAGCGTTTGACGTTGAAGTAAAAATCGTCGTCCATCGAGGCCGGCAGCTTGCCTTCCTTGAACGCCTTGCAGAGATCGCGCACGGCGTCGTCGACACTGCGCTTGGCGCGGAAGCCGAGCTTGTTGGCGATCTTGTCGGAATTCACGTGATAGGAGCGGATGTCGTTGGTCGGCGTGGTGACGATCTCGATCTCACCCTTGTCCGGGAACTCCTCGAGCACGACCTTGCGGGCGATTTCCGCGATATCCATGATCGACATGTTCATGAAACCGGCATTGAAGGTTTCGCCGGCAATCTTGGCGTCTTCGGTCGTCAACAGCAATTTGTAGAGATCGACCATGTCCTGGACGTGCAGGTTGGGCCGTTTCTGGGAGCCGCCAAAGACGGTGATCTTGTCGTTGTTGACCGCGTGGTTGGTCAGGATGTTGACCGACAGGTCGAGACGCTGGCGCGGGGCGTAGCCGCACAAGGTGGCCGGGCGGATGGTGACACAGACGAAGTCGTCGCTCTGATGCTTGAACAGCAGCGGTTCGCACATGCCCTTGTATTTGTTGTAGAGCGTGAGTGGGACCAGCGGGTGGTCCTCGGTCACATCCGGCGATTCCGAGACGCCGTAGACCGAGCTCGACGACGCATAGATGAAGCGCTGCACACCGGCCTTCTTGGCGGCGACGACCATCGGTTCGAAGGCGTCCAGATTGACCGAGGTCGACAGGTTCTCGTCCAGCTCAAAACTGGCGTCGTTGGAGATGCAGGCCAGGCTGATCACCGCGTCCACACCCCAGAACGCCTCGGCCAGCTTCGCGGTGTCGCGGATATCGCACTCCACGATCTTCAACCGAGGGTGGTCCTTGGGCAAAAAGTCGTCGCCGAAATACATGATATCGAGGGCGGTGACGTTGTAGCCCTCGTCGAGGAGCTGCGGCACGAGCAGGCTGCCGACATAGCCGGCGCCGCCGGTGACGAGCACGTTTCTGAAGCGCCGGCTTCCGTTTTGTTCTGACATTTTTGGTCTCGGACTTGTTCTGATTGGAATTTGGTAAGGCAGGAACTGCGTCGGCCGCCGGCAGGACCCGGCGGCCGTCTTGAGGCCTCAGGACGTGGGGATGTCGAAACCGGCGGCCGTGGCGTCCTTGTAGAACATGGCGACGGTTTCCAGCGAATATTCGTCGAGGTCCTTGCCGATCAACTTCAGCTTGCCGATGACTTCCGGCGTCACGGTGATGATCTGGCAGCCGACGGAATCGGCGTGGTAAATGTTGAGCAATTCGCGCGGGCTTGCCCAAAGCAGCTCGGCCTTCGGTTTATCCTGAAGGGCCACGACGGAATCGCGCATCAAAGGCAGCGGGTCGATCCCAGTATCCGCGATGCGGCCGGCGAACACCGAGACGACGGCCGGCGAATCGACATGCAGCGCGTCAGCGACATCGCGCACCTGCTGCATGGTGAAGATCGCCGTGATGTTGAGCTTGACGCCGGCCGCGGACAATTTGCGGATCAACGGGATGGACGACTCGCCCTTGGTGTTGGTGATCGGGATCTTCACAAAGACATTGTCGCCCCAGGTGTTGATCTGCATCGCCTGGGCTTCCATCGAGGGGAAGTCGTCGGCGAAGACTTCAAACGAAACCGGGGCGTCCGGGATCGCCGCAAGCACTTCTTTGGCAAAGGCAACATAGTCCGTGACGCCAGCCTTGCGCATCAGGGTGGGATTGGTCGTGAAGCCCTTCACCATCGGGTTTTGGTAGAGCTCTTTCATGCTCTCCAGGTCCGCGCCGTCGGCGAAAATCTTGATCTTCAGCTGGTCCATCGTGCAAGCGCTCCCAAAAGCTCGAGACCCTGCGGGCTTATCCCGCCAGGATGATCGGCATCGCGTCTTTCAAACTGTTGACGGTATGGTCGGGCCCGTCCGGGCGCCGTTCCTGATATCCGTAGTCGATGAAAATGGTGCGGCAACGGGCGGCCTGTCCCGCCCCGACATCCCGCCAGCGGTCGCCTACCATGAAACTTTGCGCGCAATCAACCTCCCACTCCGCGGCCGCTTCCAAAAGCATGCCCGGCTTCGGCTTGTAGCAATCGCAGTCCGGTCCCTCGACGCAAAAACAGGCATAAACCGCGTCGAGCGGCAGCGTCTGCATCAGGTGATCATGGATAGAATCGACAATGGCGCGGGTGGTTTTGCCGGTGGTGACGTCCGGCTGGTTGGTCGCCACGAGATTAACGAAGCCCTCGGCACGAAAAGCCTTCAGCGCTTCCGCCACACCGGGTAGAATTTCGAGTTCTTCAAGACTTGCAGGCGGATACGGGCGGCCGTCCCGGACAACGGCGCGGTTGATCACGCCGTCCCGGTCGAGAAACACCGCCCGTCTCGATCCGTCTACCATTTGGTCTTCTTTTGCTGCAGATCCGGATGGGACACGAGGCAATGCCAGACGACGGCCTGGAACGCTTCGGAATGCGGCGTAATCAGTGCCGGGTCGACTGCCGGCACGACGATCACGGCATCGCCGTGGGTCGCCGTGTGGCCGGTGGCCCGACCGACGACGCCAAACACTTTCATGCCGATCTGTTTGGCCATGTCGACCGCCTTGACGATGTTCGTCGAGACATTGCGCTCCATATCGCCGCCGCCGACGGAAAAGATCAGGATCGCATCCTTGTCGGTGACCCGGCTGCCTTCCATGAAGCCGGTGAAGATCGTGTCCCAGCCCTCGTCGTTGGCGCGGGCCGTGAGTTCCGACACGTTGTCGACCGGTGAATAGGTCTCGATCCCGCACAATTTCCGGAAATCGTTTACCGCATGACTGCAATTGCCGGCACTGCCGCCGACGCCGAGAATGAAGAGGCGCCCGCCGCGGGCGCGCAGGGCGACGAGTTCGGCCGCCAGGGTCTCGACCATGGTGTGGTCCAGGCTCGCGGCAATTTCCGCTGCTTGCCGGAAAAAGGATTCCGCATGTGTCATGAGTGCCTCGCCGGGTTGGCTTGTCTGAGGGGCCCGATCGCAGGGACGGGCAGCGGACGCGGACCGCTCGAAGCCGCCAGAGCCGGGCCCGTCCATCAAGAAGTGTGATCGGTCCATCGCCGTGCGGACGATCGACCCGAAATGCTGGAAAGCGCCACGCCCCCGCGCGGTTTGTTCTGGTTAACGGCGTCGGCATATCGCAGGCCCTGCCTGAGCGCAAGCCGCCAAAGGGCGGCTTTCCACCGTCCATACCAGGGTTTCCCCGCCACAATCGCGCAAGCGGGCCGCGGCTTCACGCAGACGGTGTTGCCAGGCCTTCCACAACCTCCGAAATCGCCAGCGAAGCGGTGAGACCCGGCGATTCGATTCCGAAGAGGTTGATCCAGTGCGCAGTCCCGGTCTCCGCCTCCCCCTGAATGACAAAGTCGCCGTCGCCGGCACCCTCGGGAAGCAGTTTCGGGCGGATCCCGGCATAGCCCGGCCGCAGACCGACGTCGCGCACACGCGGCCAATAACTGGCAATCGCGGTTTCGAACCGGTCGATTTCCGCCTCGTTGACGGCAAACGAAGGATCGTGTCCGGTGTCCGGCAACCATTCCACATTGGGCCCGAAACGCACCTGCCCGCCGAGATCGATGGTGACGTGCACGCCGAGCCCGCCTTTTTCGGGAACCGGATAGATCAGGCGCGAGAATTTGGGATTCGGGCCCGCCGGCACGAAATAGTTGCCGCGCGCGTAATGGATGGACTGGCGGCCGGTCTCGGCGAGGCCGTCGACCCGGTCCGCAAGCCGGCCCGCATTCAGTCCCGCGCTGTTTACCACGAGACGGCATTCAAGCAGCATTTCCTCGCCGCCGCTTTCGACCAGAAGATCGACGCCGTTCGCGGTCACCTCGCCTTTTGTGACTTGCGAATGACAGATCAGAGCGGCGCCGTTGTCTTCGGCCTCGGCAAGATAGGCAACCATCAGGCCGTGGCTGTCTACGATCCCGGTGGACGGCGACAGGAGCGCTTCGATGCCATAGATTTCCGGCTCAATCACCCGGATGTTTTCCTGGCTGAGCGGCGTCAAGTCCCGAACACCGTTGTTAAACGCCTTATCATGAACGGCGGAGAGCGCGTCCAATTGTGCGCCGCTGGTCGCGACAATGATCTTGCCGCAACGGCTGTGGGCGACGTGACGCGATTTGCAGAACTCGTAGAGCAGGTGCTTGCCGCGGACGCATAACAGCGCCTTTTGCGACTCCTGCGGATAATAGATGCCCGCGTGGATCACCTCGCTGTTGCGCGAGCTGTTTTCCTCGCCGAGATGTCCATGGCGTTCCAGGATCAGGACGGACCGCCCGGCCATTGCAAGGGCTCGCGCGACTGCGAGACCGATCACCCCGGCCCCGACGACAACCACATCGACCTGTTCCCTGTGCACCCTCAGTCTCCGCGCCAACCCGAACCCGGCAGCGCATACCCTGTTCGCCCCCGATTGAAAAGCCGCCGGGTATACCGCAGAGTGTCACGCCCGCCTGTCCGGCGCGATTGACTTCGACAAAAACCAATCGTTAGAGCGGTTCCGGGTTAGCTAGAATCATTTGACCGGGTTTACAGGTCCGCTGGCTAGGCGCGGTTTCCGCCGTGGTCTTGCTGACCACAAGGGGACC
>JANQQB010000493.1 GCA_028285165.1 Rhodobiaceae bacterium | reverse complement strand
TCGTTGTTGGCGACCGATCCGCCGAGCGTTCCAAGATGCCGTACATGCGCGTCGCCGATATGGGACGCCAGGTTCGACAGCGCAGAGCCGACCGCCGACGATCCGGCCACTTCGGCATGGGTGACGGCCGCACCGATCTTCACGCCATTGCCGGTCGACGAAATGCCTTTCATCTCGGCGACGCCGCCCACATCGACCACATCGGTCGGCGCGGCGAGGCGCTGTTTCATGGTCGGGATGAGCGTCTGGCCGCCGGCCAGGTATTTGCCGTCCTCCGCCGAGGAGAGTTTCGCGGCCGCGTCGGCGACGCTGGTCGCCTTGTGGTAATTGGTTTCATACATGATCGTGATCCCTGATCGTTTGCCCTGATCCCGTCGCTGATGCCGGACCGGAGCACTTCCGGAATTCGGGTGCCGGCCCGGGGGACCGGCACCGCGCCTGGATTATTCGGCCGCGAGAGCCGGTTTGACGGCCTGGATGGCGGCCCATACCCGTTCGGGCGTTGCCGGCATTGTCAGGTCGTTGTTTCCGATCGCGTCCGTGATCGCGTTGATCACCGCCGGCGGCGAGCCGATGGCCCCGGCCTCGCCGCAGCCCTTGATGCCGAGCGGATTGCCCGGGCAAAGCGTCGTGGTCGTCGAGACATCGAACGACGGCAGGTCGTCGGCACGCGGCATGGTGTAATCCATGTAGGAACCGGACAGCAATTGGCCGGATTCATTGTCGTAGATCACACCTTCCAAGAGTGCCTGGCCAACGCCCTGCGCGATCCCGCCATGCACCTGGCCTTCGACGATCATCGGATTGATGATCTGGCCGAAATCGTCCGCTGCCACAAACTGCACGATGTCGGTGACGCCGGTATCCGGATCGACCTCCACTTCGCAGATGTAGGAGCCCGCCGGGAAGGTGAAGTTGGTCGGATCGTAGAACGCGCCTTCTTTCAGGCCCGGCTCCATGCCTTCCGGCATGTTGTGCGCGGTATAGGCACCGAGACACAATTCATGCCACAGCAATTGTTTGTCCGTCCCGGCGACCTTGACGACCCCGTCCTCGATAACGATGTCGCCCTCGGCGGCTTCCAGAAGGTGGGCGGCGAGCGCCTTGGCCTTCGCTTCCACCTTGTCGAGCGCCTTGTAGATCGCCGACAGGCCGACAGCGCCCGACCGGGATCCGTAGGTCCCCATGCCGAACTGCACCTTGTCGGTGTCGCCGTGCACGATCTGGATGTTGTCGGTCGGAATGCCGAACCGTTCCGCCACCACCTGCGTGAAGCTGGTCTCGTGGCCCTGGCCGTGGGAATGCGACCCCGTCAGCACCTCGATCGTCCCGACCGGATTGACCCGCACTTCCGCGGATTCCCAGAGGCCGACGCCGGCCCCGAGCGAGCCGACCGCCGCCGACGGCGCGATGCCGCAGGCCTCGATGTAGCAGGCCGTGCCGATCCCACGCAGCTTGCCGCGCGCTGCCGCCTCGGCCTTGCGGGCCGGGAAGCCGGCATAGTCGGCGGCCTTCATGGCCGCGTCGAGGGAGGCGTTATAATCGCCGGCGTCGTAGCACATGATGACCGGTGTCTGGTGCGGGAACTCGGTGATGAAGTTCGTCCGCCGCAGATCGTTGGCGTCCATGCCCATTTCGCGGGCGGCCGTTTCCATCATGCGCTCCACAAGGAAGGTAGCCTCCGGACGACCGGCGCCGCGATAGGCGTCGACCGGAACCGTGTTGGTGTAGACGGCCGTGACGTCGCAATGGATCGCCGGGATGTTGTACTGGCCCGACAGCAGCGTCGCGTACAGATAGGTCGGAACCGAAGACGAAAACAGCGACATGTAGGCGCCGAAATTCGCCGTCGTCCTGACCCGGAACCCGGTAATCTTCTTGTTGGCGTCGAACGCCATTTCCGCCGTGGTGATGTGGTCGCGGCCATGCGCGTCCGTCAGGAACGCCTCGGTCCGGTCCGACGTCCATTTCACCGGCCGGCCACCAACCTTCTTGGAGGCCCACAGGCAGACGATTTCTTCGGGATAGATGTAGATCTTCGACCCGAAGCCGCCGCCGACATCCGGCGCGATCACCCGCAGCTTATGTTCCGGCGCCACCTGGTAGAAGGCGGACAGGACGAGGCGGGCGACGTGCGGGTTCTGCGACGTCGTGTAGAGCGTGAAATGATCTTCCGACGGATCGTAGCTGGCGTTCGCCGAGCGCGGTTCCATCGGGTTCGGGGCCAGCCGGTTGTTGGTGATGTCGAGACGCGTCACATGCGCCGCCGATTCGATCGCCGCGTCGGCCGCCGACTTGTCGCCGATTTCCCACTCATAGATGATGTTGTTCTCGGCTTCGGGGTGCAATTGCGGTGCGCCCGGCGCCGATGCCTGGGCCGGGTCGCTGACCGACGGCAATTCCGCATAGTCGACGACGACCTTTTCAGCCGCGTCGCGTGCGATCGCCTGGCTTTCGGCAACGACGACGGCGACCGCCTGACCGACGAACCGGACGGTTTCCGGCGCCATGGCCGGCCATGCGCCCATCTTCATCGGCGAACCGTCCTTGGAATGGATCATCCAGCCGCAGATCAGGTTGCCGATCCCGTCTTCCACCAATTGTGCCCCGGTCAGCACGTCGACGACGCCCGGCGTAGCCTTCGCCTCGGAGGCATCGATGCCGGTGACCTTGGCATGCGCGTGCGGCGAACGCACAAACGCGGCATAGGTCTGGTGCATCATCGTCACGTCGTCGGTGTACTTGCCGCGACCGGTGATGAAACGCTTGTCTTCCTTGCGGACCACACGGGCCCCGATGCCGTCTACGGCCATCATCTCTCTCCCAATGATTGAAGCGGACCGGTCAGCGCGAATGCGGGTTGGAGACGCGGATCGGTCCCGTTGTCCGCCACCCGCCTGCCGGTCGTCCCAAGCTGAACCCTATTCCGCAGCCTGCGCGGTTCCCGCCATCTGATTGGATGCGGAGTGAATGGCCTTGACGATGTTATGGTAGCCGGTGCAGCGGCAGATGTTGCCTTCGAGCTCCTCCCGGATGGTCTTTTCGTCGAGGTTGCCGGCCCCATGGCGCTCGATCATGTCGACCGCGGCCATGATCATGCCGGGCGTACAGAAGCCGCATTGCAGACCGTGGTTTTCCCGGAATGCTTCCTGCACGGGATGCAGGTCGGCCCCGCCGGCAAGCCCTTCGATCGTCAGCACCTCGGCGCCGTCCGCCTGGGCGGCAAGCATGGTGCAGGCCTTAACCGCCTTGCCGTTCACGTGCACGACACAGGCACCGCATTGCGAGGTATCGCACCCGACATGCGTGCCCGTCAGGCCGAGCGTTTCACGAATGAATTGAACGAGCAGCGTGCGACCTTCCACGTCGCCGGAAACGCTTCTGCCGTTCACCGTCATAGACACCGATGGCATGATGTCCTGTCCTCCCTTACTGGTTGAATCCTGTCAGATACCTGAACACTGAGTCTGGCGGGCAGTTAGCGCCCGAAAATCATTGCGCAATGGCTAAAATCAGGATCAGCGCCGCGGCGCCGATCGCGACCCAGAACATGGGACCGCTGAAACTGAGACCGCTCCCCGTCGGCGCGGGTTCCTGTGCCGCAGGTTTCGGCGTGCTCGCCGCCTCGGAGGCAGCCGCAGACGCTGCGGCCGACGCGGCTGCAACAACCGGTTTGGCAGGTTCTGCCGGCTTGTCCGCCGCCTCCGCCTCGGCCGGCGCGTCGGCAGCCGCCGCTTCCGGCGCTGCTTCCGCTTCGGCACCGTCACCGACTTTCGCCGAAAACGCGCCGAAAAAATCGTCCGCCATTTTTTTCGCCGTGGAATCGATCAGACGCGAGCCGAGCTGCGCGAGCTTCCCGCCGACCTGGGCTTTCGCCTCATAGGTCAGCACGGTTTCATCGCCGTCCTCGGCCAGTTTGACATCCGCGCCGCCCTTGGCGAAGCCGGCAACGCCGCCCTTACCCTCCCCGGCAATCGAATAGCTTTCCGGCGGATTGAGATTCTCCAGCCGCACCGTTCCTTTGAAGGTCGCCTTCACGGGCCCGATCTTGGAGACGACGGTCGCCGTCATCTCGTTGTCGTCGCCCATTTCCAGCGACTTGCATCCCGGAATGCAGTCCTTGAGAACTTCAGGGTCGTTGAGCGCGTCCCACACGGTTTGCCGCGATGCCGGAATTCGGTATTCGCCCGTAAGATCCATGATGCGATCTCCCGTTGGTTATTCCACGCTGCGGATCGAAAGTCCGAGAAGTGTCCGGCCGGACGCGTGGTCATTTGATCTTTCAGGCAGAATTGTACGTTCCCACGCCAATTGCAACAGGGCTAAAGTACAAGGCCGCAAAGACAAACCGGCCCCAAGGTCGGCCTGGAGACGTTATCGGGAGTATGGGCGTGCTGACGCTGCGGCGTCAAACCCCGCTGATCCGTCCGCTACCGCTTGCTGTGTCGCATCTGTTCGGCATGCCCGGACGCGTAAAAATACGTTCGGTCGCCGGTCAGGACCAGCGCCAGTTCGTCGATCTCGGCAACCACGGCATCGGTGCTGCGATACAGTCCGGACTTGCGCCGCATCGTGCGCTGCGCGCGGACGAGAACCGTCCGGCACGCACCGAGCGCGTCGAGCAGAACCGCGGGCTCGACTCCGAGGGGATGATTTTCGGCCATGTGCACTCTCGATTTTGTTCTTGTTATGTTCTATTGCCGAAACACCCTTAGGTTCAAGTGTTAAATCTTGCGGAGACGGTTTTTCCTCGACCGGTAAGGTTTGGCATGACCGGCCGGAGACGCCGCGCCGTCCATGTACAGTCTTCCCAGTCCGGCATGATTTGTGGCATAGCGCAGTGCGAGCCGAACGAACGGTCTCTTGCGGCCCGCGGGTCGGCCGAATGGGGACAACACTCTGACAACCAAAGCGCCGCCGGATTTGTCCGGCCGGACGGAACCGGGACCATGCCATGATCCACGGCGGCGATCTGACGGAAGCCATTGCGCGGTTCGGGCGGCCGCGGGAAGACTGGCTGGACCTGTCGACCGGCATCAGCCCGTTCACTTACGGGTTTTCGCCGCCAGCGCCGGCACAATACCGGACCCTGCCCGCACAGGCCGACATCGATGCCCTCGTGGCGGCGGCCCGGTCGGCTTATGCGGTACCGGAAGCAACCGGGCTTGTCGCAGCCCCCGGCACCCAGGCCCTCATCCAGTGGTTGCCGCACGTCGCCCCGCCCGGCCCGGTTGCCGTTCTCGGACCGACCTACGGTCCGCATGCCGCGACATGGCGGGCCATCGGCCGCGATGTAACGGAAATCGCCGATCTGGACGCCCTGCCCGAAACGGCCAGGATCCTCGTCGTTACCAACCCCAACAATCCCGACGGCCGCATCCTGTTGCATGACCGGCTTTTCAATGTCGCGGAAACACTGGCCGATCGGGGCGGCTGGCTGGTGCTCGACGAAGCATTTGCCGACGTGGATCCCGACGTGTCGATCATCCCGTCCCTTGCGGCGCATCCGAACATCCTGGTGCTCAGGTCGTTCGGAAAGTTCTTCGGATTGGCGGGCCTGCGTCTCGGCTTTGCCGTCGGGGCGACGGAGATCGTTGACGACCTTGCATCCTGTCTCGGAGAATGGGCGGTATCCGCCCCTGCCCTGTCGGTCGGCCGTCAGGCGCTTGCCGATGACGCCTGGCAGGCATCGGCCCGCATACGCATCGCGGCGGCCGCGGCCGATCTGGAGGGCGTGTTCGAGCGGCACCGACTTCCCGTGATCGGACGGGCCGGCCTGTTTGTCCTGGTGCGTTGTGATGCGGCGACCGATCTGCACGAGCACCTTGCCGGTGCCGGCATATGGTGCCGGCGGTTCGACTATGCGTCGGACTGGCTGCGCTTCGGATTGCCACCGGACATCGCTGCCTGCAGCCGCCTCGACCGGGCGCTTGGCGAATTCACCGCAATCGATTCTGCACCCGGCACTCGCGACCAAAAAGAACCCGCCGCATGAGCGCCTTTCTTGTCGTCATGGCCCTGGTTGCCGACGCAATCATCGGCGACCCGGATTCAGTTTGGCGCCGCATCCCGCACCCTGTCGTCCTGTTCGGCAAGCTCATCGACTGGTTCGACCGCGCCTTCAACACCGAGGACCGGCGACCGGAAGACCGGCGCTGGTCCGGCGGCATGACCGTCGTGGTTCTGGTGGTCGGATGTTTTTCGGTCGGATCCTTGGTTCAGGCGACGTTGTTGTTCCTGCCCTTCGGTTGGGCCGTGCTGATCCTGTTCGCCTCCACCCTGTTCGCGCAAAAGAGCCTCTACCAGCATGTCGATGCGGTCCGCCGCGCCCTCGACGAGGGCGGCGTAACGGCCGGCAGGGAGGCGGTGGCGCGCATTGTCGGCCGCGATCCGGAAAGCCTGGACGAAGCCGCGATCAGCCGCGCGGCCATCGAGTCCTGTGCGGA
This sequence comes from Rhodobiaceae bacterium, assembly GCA_028285165.1. Taxonomy (GTDB): domain Bacteria; phylum Pseudomonadota; class Alphaproteobacteria; order Rhizobiales; family JANQQB01; genus JANQQB01. The sequence continues at coordinate 848 of JANQQB010000493.1, read as the reverse complement.
GAACTTCTCCGACGGGGTCGTCGCTCCGGCCTTCTGGTTTGCGCTTCTGGGCCTGCCCGGTCTGCTTGCCTACAAGGCGATCAACACCGCCGATTCCATGATCGGGCACCGCAACGAACGCTACAATGATTTCGGATGGGCGGCGGCCAAACTGGATGATCTGGTGAACTGGCCGGCCGCGCGTCTATCGGTGCTTTTTGTGGCGCTTGGCGCGGCCATGACCGGTCATGCGCCGATGCGTCCGATAAAGGCCGCCTTGCGCGATGCCGGCGGCCATCGCTCACCGAATGCCGGCTGGCCGGAGGCGGCCTTCGCCGCGACCCTCGGCCTGGCGCTTGCCGGACCGCGCACCTATGGCAGCCAGGTGGTCGAGGATGCGACCATGAACCCGGACGGCCGACGCGATGCCGGACCGGCCGACATCGCACGGGCGCTGCGGCTCCTGTTGGCGGCGTGCATCGCGCAGGTTGTCTTCTATCTGATTGTCGTTCTGATGCTCTGATCATCGACCGGCAGGTCGGTCATTCATCACCGCCGGACGATGCGATCGCCAAAATCCGATCCAGTTCGGCGTGCTCGGCAAGATGCTGGCCGAGGCCGTCGAGCGCCCGGTCGACCCGGTGCGTAAACGACAGGGTCGAACGCGCCGAATAGGCCCGCAGGAAGGCGGACCGAAACCCGTCCTCGGAAAACACGCCGTGCAGATAGGTGCCGGACACGAGGCCGTCCGGCGACACCGCGCCTTCGGTTCCCCGGTCGAGATAGAACATCGGCCGCGCCCGGTCAGGACCGTCCGTCTCGCCGATATGGATCTCGTAGCCCGTCACCGACAGGCCGCTGACCGCATC
>JANQQB010000485.1 GCA_028285165.1 Rhodobiaceae bacterium | reverse complement strand
CGCCGCCCTTCAAGCCGAGGCGCGCGCGGGCCTCGGCCGGCGTTGCGACCGAAAGCCCGAGATTTTCAATGATCGTTCGGATGCGCTCGACCTGCTGGGCATTCGAGGTGGCGAGCGTGCCCTTGTCGATATAGAGGCTGTCTTCCAGACCGACCCGCAGATTGCCGCCGAGCATCGCCGCCTGGGTCGCGAACGGCATCTGATGGCGCCCCGCCGCCAGGACCGACCACTCATAGCGATCGCCGAACAGGCGGTCCGCGATCGTGTGCATGTGCATCAGATTGTCGAGATCGGCGCCTGCCCCGCCGAGCACACCGAACACCATCTGGACGAAGAAGGGCGGCTCGACCAGACCCTTGTCGACGAACCAGGCGAGATTGTAGAGGTGCCCGAGGTCGTAGCACTCGAACTCGAAACGGGTGCCGTGGGTTTCGCCGAGTTCCTTCAGGATGAACTCGATGTCGGCGAACGTGTTCTTGAAGATGAAATCCCGCGTCATATCCAGGAACGCGGGCTCCCAATCGTGCTGCCACTCGGAATACTTTTCCAGCATCGGAAACAGCCCGAAATTCAGCGAACCGACATTGAGCGATGCCATTTCCGGCGAGGCGGCAAGTGCCGCGCGCAGCCGCTCTTCCCGGCTCATGCCGAGACCGCCGCCGGTCGAAATGTTCACGACCGCGTCGGTCGCCTGCTTGATGCGCGGCAGGAAACCCATGAAGGTTTCCGGCCGAGGGTCGGGCTTGCCGGTCTCCGGATCCCGGGCGTGCAGGTGGATGATGGATGCGCCGGCTTCGGCCGCTTCGACGCTGGCCTGCGTGATCTGATCGGCGGTTATGGGAAGGTGCGGGCTCATGGTCGGCGTGTGAATGCCGCCAGTCGGTGCGCAGGTGATGATGACAGGTTTTGCCATTTCAGATCCCTAGAGTTTCATCTGCTGGACCTGGGCCGACAGCCCGCCGTCCAGGACCCAGAGCTGGCCGGAGGCGTAGCGGGCCTCGTCGGAGGCGAGCCAGGTGACCAGGTTGGCCACATCGTCCGGCGTTCCGTAGGTCCGGGTCGGGTGCACGTCACGCACCGCCTGTTGCAATTGATCGATGGTCTGACCACCGCCACCGGATCCTTCGCCGGCAAAGAAGCTTTGCAGCATCGGCGTATCGACATAACCGGGGCAGACGGCGTTGACCCGTATGCCTTCCGGACCGTGATCGCAGGCCATGGCACGCGTCAGCGCATGGACCGCCCCTTTGGTCGCGCAATAGGCGGCGAGACCGGGATCGGCGATGAACCCGTCATAGCTGCCGAAATTGATGATGCTCGCGGCTGTGGAGCGCCGCAGCAGCGGCAGGGCGTATTTGCATGTCAGGAACATGCCCGTGACGTTGACCGCAAAAGAGGTGTTCCATTCCTCAAGCGTCGTATCTTCGATCGTCTTCTCGATCTCGATGCCGGCGGCGTTCACGAGGATGTCGAGCCGGTCCCAGTCCCGGGCGATCTCCGCCATGGCGGCCTGGGCCGCCGGTTCCGATGTCACGTCCTGGGCAATCCAGCGGACATCTTCCGGAGGGTCGGCCCATCGGCTCAGATCCGCTGCAACGACGCTTGCGCCCTCGCGGGCGAACCGACGGCAGATCGCCTGGCCGATGCCGCCGGCTCCGCCTGTGACGTAGGCGGTCTTGCCCTCCAATCGTCCCGTCATGCGTCGTTCCGCGAAACCGGCGGAAAGCGGGACCTTTCCCCCGCCACGGTCCAATCCTGGTGGTTCCGAACAAATTCGTTCGCCGCGTCGCGCCTGGGCTGATAGTCCCACGAGCCGGTCAGCCCCGCCTGCATGGCGGCATGGACCGCCCGGCGCTGGCGCTGCGTCGCGATCACATGGGACCGAATGGCCTCGGAATCCCACCGTTCGGCGACCTCCGCCGCAAAGGCCGCGGCCATCTCGGCATGGTCCGGATCGTCGGCAAGGTTGATCAGTTCATGCGGGTCCGCCTCCAGATCAAACAATTGCGGCGGGTCGACATCGCAATGGATGTACTTGTAGCGGCCGCGGCGGATCATGAAGACCGGATGGGACGCACATTCGGCACAATATTCGCCGATCGCCTCGGTCTGTATCGGCGCGCCTCCCGTTGCACAGGACCACAGCGACACGCCGTCGATCGGCATGCCCGGTTCCGGAGCCGTGCCGGCAATCTCGAGGAAAGTCGGCAACAGATCGACCAGGGAACACGGTGCATCAACGGTTTGCTTCACGACACCCGGCCCCGCTACGATCAGCGGGACCCGCGCGGAATGCTCAAAGAACGTCATCTTGTACCAGAGGCCGCGCTCGCCCAGCATGTCGCCGTGATCGGACGTCACGATCACCACCGTGTTGTCGAGCTGGCCGCTTTCTTCCAGCGCCCCGACAACGGCCCCGACTTTTGAATCGAAGTAAGACGTGTTGGCGTAATAGGCATGGCGGGCCTTGCGGATCTCCGCCTCGCTCGGCACCACGACATCCGCCTCGATCCCGTGCCGCAAGCGTTCCGAATGCGGGTCGGTGGCGTTGCGGCACACCGGCATGTCGATCGCTTCGTGGTCGTAGAGGTCCCACCATTCGGGCCGCGCGACATAGGGGTCGTGCGGGTGGATGAAACTGACGACGAGGCAGAAGGGCTCGATCCTTTGCATCGCGAATTCGAAGATCCGCCGCCGCGCCATGAACGCGGTCTCTTCGTCGTATTCGATCTGGAACGTGGTGGCGGCGGTGCCGGCTTCGCGCACCGAATCCATGTTGTGATACCACTTGTCGATGCGCTCGTCGGGCAATTCCCAGTCGGGCGTCCAGGCTAGGTCGGCGGGATAAACATCGGTCGTCAGCCGTTCCTCAAAGCCGTGCAATTGATCGGGCCCGACAAAGTGCATCTTGCCGCTCAGGCAGGTCCGGTAGCCGGCCCGGCGCAGGTAGTGGGCAAAGGTCGGGATGGTCGCCGGGAATTCCGAGGCGTTGTCGTATGCTGCGATGCGGGTCACCAATTGGCCCGACATGAAGCTGAAGCGCGACGGCGCGCAGAGCGGGGCGTTGCAATAGGCGTTGTCGAAGCGGGCCCCGCGGGCGGCGAGCGCGGACATGTGCGGCGTGGCGACCAGCTTGTGCCCGTAAGCGCCGGTGAAGTGCGGCGCCAATTGGTCGGCCATGATCAGGACGATGTTGGGCGGCGCTGCACGGGCGCTCATGGCGCCGCTCCGGCATAGGCATCGAGCACCAGCCCGTGAAAGTGGTGGACGGCGTGTTCCGATTTGCCGGTCCCGTGCGGATCGTGCACGATCCGGCCTTGTGTGAAGGCTGGCGTCTCCATGCCCCGCTGGACGCTCTCGACAAGTGCAATGTCCTCGACCTGCAAGACCTCGTCGAGATAGCGGATCGCCTCGCGCTCCATTGCGTCCGGTTCGGGCGTTTCGAGAAAGAAGTCGTAGGTCTCCAGCGTCCGATCCGGTCCGGCCGGAATGATGTTCAAGACGATCATTGAGGAACGGCCGGGATAGCGCATCAGACAGGTCGTCGGCCAGAGCCACCAGACGGCATGGGTGCGCACGGTGGCGTTCGAGACATCGTAGGCCGCATTCTGGCCCTTGCCGGCTTCCGCCATATGGCTGGAATAGATGCCGTGCGTGGTCACCCGGTAGGTGTCCATGTCGACCAGCGTGCAGAAATCCTTGTGCGCGGTCGGGCAGTGGTAGCATTCCAGGAAATTGTCGACGACGTTCTTCCAGTTCGAGCGGATGTCGTAGGTCAGCCGGTGGCCGAAGGTCAGATCGCCGATGTCCGGCGCCCAATGGCGGATCTCGGTTTCCAGATCGCCGGACTGCTCGGACAAAGCCGGCGCCTCGGGATCCAGATTAACAAAGACGAAGCCGCAGAATTCCTCGACGCGCACGGCATCGAGGCAGATGTCGCCAACGTTGAACCCGGACAGGTGTTCGGTTTCCGGCGCCCGGCGCAGTTGCCCGGTCAGGTCATAGACCCAGGCATGATAGGGGCACAGGATCCGGGTCGTCTCCCCTTCCCCTTGCAAGAGCAGATGCGCACGGTGTTTGCAGACATTGTAGAAGGCGCGCAGCACACCATCGCGGTCCCGTACAATGACGATCGGATGCCCAGCAATCTCGACCGTCACATAGGCGCCGGGTGCGCGGAGCTTTTCCTCATGGCAGACCCAGATCCACGACCGGGCGAAAACGGTCTGCCGTTCATGGGCGAACCATCGGGGGTCGGTATAGGCCTCGGCGTTCAGCGACAGCGAGCGGGCCGGGTCGCGGTCATACCCGTTCCCGATTGCGGCGATCTCGGCAGAGGACAACAGGGCGGCCATGGCGATCCTCCAGGAAATTGCGGCTTATCCCGTAAGGATGACTCCTGGTGCGGTTGCCGTGATTGCATGATTCGACGCTGATTTGACTTTTTTCGACAAGCCCAGATCGTCGAATTCGCTATATCGAGCATCTGAACTTCGTCAACTCGCCAATCGGTCATTGCGACTAGATTTTTGTCCCGGATGCCTGCAATGCGCCGTCGGTTGAAGCGGTTGTCAGAGGTCGTGTCCGGGTCGTTGCGTTCGGGAAGATCGCGCCCCAGTAATGCCGAACGGAGGATTCAGAAGATACCGGTCAACACATGCCGGCCATGAACGCAGCGCAACCGACGAGACCTGGTTGGCAGAACCGGTTGGAAAATCACTCAATCAATTTGGTAAGCAAAGCACGCTTTATTCGCAGTTCCGGTATGCTTGAATCGCGATTGAGCCAGGTCCGGTTTAGGGCGTGATTTCACTGTCGGATTGACAATTCGGTCACGAGCAAAACCCCTATGGGGCACTCCATGTTTCGGCCTAAATGTGCAAAGGGTAACATCGCACCACCGCAAGTGTTCACCTCAACGCGGCACAACACATCAGCGCATTGCAATTATACCGCACTCTAAGGAAATCCAATGCTCGACCATCTAAGGGATTTTTTCGGAGGGAAAAATATATATGAAAGACATGTCGATATTGGTTTCGGCAAGCTAAAAATCATTCTGAAACAACGCGTTGCCAGGCGATATCTTTACATGAAATTCTCGTACCCCGGGAATATTCAATATCACGCCCTCAACAAAGAAGACGTGGACAATGTTATCGATGCCCTGACAAAAATTCGAAACGATATGTAATTGAAATAAATTTCATTTTTTACTGAAATATAAAACATTATTTTTCCAATAATCATCGATTTTCTACAAATTTAAGTTCTCCTGACCTCGAACGTCGCAAAAAAAAATCGAAGATTAGGCGCTGACCGAACCTCCTGAAGAGTAGCACCAACGGCATGCGTTTGTGAGTACACGGCTTAAATCTGCCCGCCGCGCACGTGCATGGGCCAGGCCCGGAATTCGAACGGGACCCGTCCTTCGATGCGATCGGTGCGCGCCGTGACCCCGAAGCGCGCCCGATAGGCCCTTGAAAAATGCTCCGGACTGGCAAAGCCGCAGGCGAGCGCGATTTCGTGCAAAGGCAGATCGGTCTGTGTGACCAATCCGCGCGCGCGGTCCAGTCGGATATCGCTGTAATAGCGGACCGGCGATTTGCCGACGAATTGCCGGAACAGGCGCTCCATGCGCCGTTGCGAGATGCCGGCGCGTTCGGCAATCACCGGCATGGGCGCGACCTCTTCGAGGTTTTCCTCCATGACCTGGATCGCCCGGCGCAAGGCCTCCGGCGCCATGATGCCGGTCGGCTCCCGCTCGTCCGGGAGCTGGCGTGTTCCTTCCGGCCGTAGCCGTTCGTGGAACACGTACCGGGCGGCCGAGTTCGCAATCCCCTGACCGGCTACCGAGCGCACGATCTGCAGGCCAAGATCGATGGCCGATCCGCCGCCGCTCGCGGTCAGCCGGTCGCGGTCGATCACGTAGAGATCTTCCGACAAGGCGACATCCGGATAGGTTTCGGCGAAGGCATCCATGTGTTCGTAATGCACGGTCGCACGATAGCCGTCCAACAGCCCCGCCGCCGCCAACACAAAGGCGCCCGTGTCAAGGCCGACAAGCGACGTGCCGAACCGAGACCAGCGCCGGAGCAGCGCATCGAACGCGCCGTAATGAGCTTCCGGCGTCCAGCTTGTGGAGATCACGCCAAAATGAGGCGATCTCTTCAGCGCCGAGAGCGGCTCGGTCTTGATCGCCAGACCGTTGCTTGCCGTCGGTTTCGTATTGGCATCAGCGTAGAGCGCCCACCGAAACACCGGATCGCCGATCAGGTAATTGGCGGCCCGCAAGGGATCGAGGAAACCGATTGTCGCGGCCATGTTGAAGCCGGGCGTAATGACGATTGCGATTTCGACGCGCGCTTCTGACATCGGAGCCCCTTGAAACTCCGATGTACTCTACACCGTCGGTCACCGATGCCCAGCATCCTCGCCGGCCTTGCGGTTTCGCCGTCGCTCCAGCTTGTCCGCCAGATTGAGCCCGGCTCCCGGGCGGCTCCAGGGGCATACCGCAATGCAGATCGCGCAGCCGCGCGTCTCGTTGAAGAACGGCAGGCACTTGTCGAAGTCGACATACCATTTGGTCTCGCCGCGCACGGTCTGCTTTTCCGGCGCGATCGCTTCCGGCGGACAGGCCTCCTCGCAGACGCGGCACTTCGTGCAGAAGTCGTCGATGCCGAACTCGCGCGGTGGCGTCGGCGCGAACGGTGCGTCCGTCAGAACGGCGGAGAGCCGGAAGGACGCGCCGAATTCCGGATTGATGATCGAGCCGTGCTTGCCGAGTTCGCCGAAGCCGCAGGCCAGCGCCGGCGGGATCAGCGCGACCGAACCGGTCATCGGTCCGGTCACCGGCTCGGCCGGCCAGCCCTGCTGCCTGAGCCAGCCGGCAATGCGCTTGGCGGCAAAGGCCGCACGGCCGTATTGCCGAATGACCTCGGCCCCGGCGCGGGATTCCGGCGCCTCGGCAATCGCCTCGAAGGCGTGGTGTACGCCGGTGACGATGGTGGTGCGTTCGGGAACATCGAAGCCCTCGAACGTCCATTCCGATTGCATGGCCGCCACCCCGACCCGCTCGCAGGTACCTGCTTCGACAAAGTCCTGAAGCGCCGCCGTCCAGGCTTCCGGTTCCCGCCCCAATGGCGGGCCGGCGACATCGGGCACGGGTTCGGCGAGAATGGCCTTGCGTTCGACATTGGCGGCAAGGATGTCCGGATTGTCGCGATCATTGGTATAGAACCAGCGCTGCATGGCACCGTGCGGAATGGCATCGGGATCCGGTGCCCAATAGACCATGCGCGGCCGGCGCGGTTCGCGCTCTCCCAGACCGTTCACGGCGTTGCCGGAAACCTCCGGCTTCAGGGCCATCTGATCCGGCTTCGGCCGGAACGGACGGAATGGGTTGGGTCTCGGCACGGCCTGGTTCTCCGGTCTCGTTCCTCTCGCATTTCGCGATGATAGAGCATTGTCCGACCGGATAGAATCTTCTGACCTGTAGCCTCGGCCTGGCGCAAATCAGGCGCTTCCATTCGCCGGAAAAGAGCAACGGCGAAACGTCGGCCTTTGCCGATCGCGCCCGCGCAGTTTTTCGCGCCTATCGGGCGCACGACGCCGCGCAAACCGTGGCCGGTGTGAGACGCACAAGCTCAGTTGGAACTCGACAAATCGCCGCGTGACTCAGGCTATCCTGCTTCCGGCAAAGCCAGGGCGGTTCAATGCATTGCTTCTGAGACTTCAGAAGGACGAGATCCTAGTACCTCTGAGCAGAAATCCTGACTCCTTTGACCGCCTTTCCCTGGTCTTCGGCTAGGCGCGGTCATCGATGTGGTGCCGGAGCACCATGAGATGATCGCAAC
>JANQQB010000481.1 GCA_028285165.1 Rhodobiaceae bacterium | reverse complement strand
GTCGTAATAGGGGCGCGAGGCGCCGACCTTGATGTAGACCGGCACTTTCCAGTCGGTGATCTCGCGCAATTCCTGGATCTTGATCTCCAGGTCGTCCGGGCCGGTCCAGTCGGGATGGCGACAGGCGGAGCGCTGGTCGATGCCTTCCGGCAAGGTGCGCATTTCGGCGACGCGTTCGGAAATCTTCTGACCGAGCAGCATGCCGCCGCCGCCGGGCTTGGCGCCCTGGCCGACGACCACTTCGATCGCATCGGCCTTTCTGAGGTCGTCCGGATTCATGCCGTAGCGCGAGGGCAGGAGCTGGTAGACGAGCTTGTCGGAATGGCCGCGCTCTTCTTGTGTCATGCCGCCGTCGCCGGTCGTGGTCGAGGTACCCATTTCGGTCGCGCCGCGACCGAGCGCTTCCTTTGCCTGGGCGGACAGCGAGCCGAAACTCATGCCGGCAATGGTGATCGGGATCTTCAGTTCGACCGGCTTTTCCGCAAACCGCGTGCCGAGCACGACATCGGTGGCGCAGCGCTCGCGATAGCCTTCCAGCGGATAGCGGCTAATGGAGGCCCCAAGAAACAAAAGATCGTCGAAATGCGGCAGCGCCCGCTTGGCGCCGCCGCCGCGAATGTCATAAAGGCCGGTCGCCGCCGCCCGGCGGATCTCCGACAGGGTGTGGTCGTCGAAGGTGGCGGATTTCCGCGGCAGGGTGCGGGGAATGTCGGGCTTTGGATTCATGGGATTCAATCCGTCAATAGGCGGCGAGATTATCGACCTTGAAATGATAGAGCTCGCGAGCGGAGCCGTAGCGGCGGAATTCTGCCGGGTCGGCAGTGCCGGCAAGGCCCGCCTTCTCAAGCACGGCGGCGAGATGCGTCCGGTTTGGTTCGTCCATCTCTTTTTCGATGCAATCGGCGCCGCAGCTTGCGACCGTGCCGCGCACAAAGAGCTTGGCCTCATAGAGCGAATCGCCGAGCGCCTCGCCGGCATCGCCGAAGACGACGAGCGTGCCGGCCTGCGCCATGAAGGCGGACATGTGGCCGACCGAGCCCTGAACCACGATATCGGCGCCTTTGAGGGAAATCCCGCAGCGGGCGGACGCATTGCCGTCGATGCGCAACAGGCCGCCATGAGCGCTGGCGCCGGCCGACTGGCTGGCATCGCCGGTGACGTGCACAAAGCCGGACATCATGTTTTCTGCGACGCCGACGCCGGCATTGCCGTGGATCGTGACCTCGGCGTGTTTGTTCATGCCGGCGCAATAATAGCCGACATGGCCGTTGACGGAGACCGACAGGTCGCGGTCGAGGCCGGCAGCGATCGCGTGTTTGCCGAGCGGATGTTCGACCGTCCAGGCGGTTTCGTTGCTATCGGCGTCAAGCGCGCGCAGCGCCGAGTTGAGGGCGCGGACTTCGCTGTCGGCCAGATCGAAGACGGGCATCTTTTTCAGCGCTCCCAGAAATAGACGCGGGCCGGTTCGGGCTCGAACAGGCGGGCGCCGTCAATGCCCGGCAGCGGAGTGAGGGCACGGAATTCGGAGGCAAAGGCGACATAATCGTCGGTCTCGGCCATGACT
>JANQQB010000476.1 GCA_028285165.1 Rhodobiaceae bacterium | reverse complement strand
CGCTTTGCCATCTGGCCGGTCTGCGGATTGACCGCGATCGGCGGCGTCGCGTCACGCACGGCGGCCTCGCCCGCGTCATGCGCGGCGTTTCCGACGGTCAGGCCGCGTGTCTCGTTCGGCCAGATCATGCGCAGACTGACGATCGATTGCTCGATAATCGGGTGCACGCCAAGCCAGTAGGGTTTGTCCAGCGCCGCCATGCTTCCGAGGATCCGATTGTAACCGCCGCCTTCGGTCTGCAGGGGCAGAAGTGCGGTTTCCAGCAACAATGACTGACCGCGCAGATTGCGCCCCTCCCAACCGATGACAGCGGCCGCCGCATCCTCGCGGATCGCCTCCATCACCGTGTTCAGGGCACTGAGGTCGGAGCCGCCCCAGAACGCAAGATAGTCTTTCTGCTTCAATTCACGGCAGTAGAGCGCACAGACACGGCTGCCGGCCAGCCTGAACCGGAAGTCACGGTCGCTGTTGGCGTTCAGGATAAAGGTCTCTGCCAGAACGTCGCGAATGTCGCCCGGCTCAACCTCGGTGCGCCGCGGCGCCGATCGCTCGCCGCGCAGATCGGTCCAGTATTTATGCAACCTGAATGTGGTTTTGTGTTTCATTCCGAAAGGAGCCTTCCTGCTACGTCCCGTTTTCGGTCCTGATTTGCCGGCAGTGTTCGAGTTTGGGACGCTCCGGCCCTTCGACCGGGCGACCGACACCTGACTTGCAGGGGGCGTGCCAGACGCGGACCGGGGCAGGTTGGTCGGAGAGGTTCGGCGTTCCGGTAAGGTTAATCGTTTCTTTCCATTGCCGTTGACGCGATTTCAGCGGACAAACGCGACGACTTCGGTCGGTTCCGATCGACCTGTGCCAACGGAATGACGTCCAGGACGGGGTAGGACGTGACCGACGGGCCCACCGCGTGTTCCCGGTTCGAGGGACGGGTGGGCCCGTCCGCATTGCGATCACCCGCCACGCTTGTCGTCGGCCCTCAGACCCCCTATGTGTCAGCGACAATCGGCCGGCGTCGGGTCGGAACACCCGGCACATCCGACCGGGCACAGCGCCTCCGTGTCGATCCGATTTCAACCCTTTGGGGGATTAGCGTTTTGTACGATGTGCCGCCCGCCCGCGAGCCGATGTTCAACATTCCGGGGATCGTTCTGGTCTGCGGGGCACTCATGGCGGGCATTCACCTTTTCCGCGACGTCCTGCTGACGCCGCAGGCCAACGAGATGGTGCTGATCTGGCTGGCATTCATCCCGCTGCGCTATCTTCCCGAAGTGACTTTTCCCGGCAGTCCGCTGGCCGAGGTCTGGACGTTCGGCACCTACGCGCTGCTGCACGGCGATCTCTTGCATCTGCTGGTCAACCTGTTCTGGATGGCGGCGTTCGGCTCGGCGCTTGCCAAACGCTTCGGCCCGACACGCTTTGTGGCGTTTTCCCTTGTCTGCGCGGCCACCGGCGCGGCATTGCATCTCCTGCTGTTCTGGGGCAATCCGGTTCCGATGGTGGGGGCTTCGGCGGCGATTTCCGGCCACATGGCGGCGGTCGCGCGGTTCGGCTTTTCGCCGGGCGGACCGATGGAACGTTCCGTCAGGCTTGGCGGGCAGGGCGCCTGGTCGGTCCGCGCCCTGTCTATCGGCGAAACCTTCCGCAATCGTCGCGCCCTGATCTTCCTGGGCGTCTGGTTCGGGATCAATCTGATCTTCGGGATCGGCGGCG
>JANQQB010000471.1 GCA_028285165.1 Rhodobiaceae bacterium | reverse complement strand
CCGTTTCCTGCGCAACGTGCTGATTGCCATCGGCAATTCCGGACGGCCAGACCTTGCGGATGTGGCACGCGGGCATCTGGACGACGGCAATGCGCTGGTGCGCGGCATGGCGGTCTGGGCGCTGTCGCGGCTGCTTCCGCCAGACGCGTTCGGTGCGCTTGCGCAGACCCGGCTCGACCGCGAAAACGATGAAGGCGTGCGCGCGGAATGGACGGCCGGTCTTACCGACACCGGCAAACTTGAAACGGCCGCAGAGCACTACCCCAGCATGGAGGTCCAATGAACATGCGGCTGTTCGTCTTCGGGATGGGCTATTCGTCCCACGCAATTGCCGACCATCTGCGTAAAGACACAACCTGGATCGGCGGAACGACGCGCTCGAGCGAAAAGGCTGAGCGGCTTGTGGCCGACGGTATCGACGCCTTTCTGTTCGACGGGACTGCGCCGACGCCCGAGATCGATAGAGCACTTGAGGGCGTCACGCACCTCGTCATCTCGATCGCCCCGAACGAGGAGGGCGATCCCGTGCTTCTGCACCATGCGGATCGTCTGGCATCGCTCCAATCCCTTGTCTGGATCGGCTATCTGTCGACGGTCGGCGTCTACGGCAACCATGACGGGGCGTGGGTCGACGAAACCGCGGAATGCCGCCCGGTCAGCAAACGGTCGGTCTATCGGGACAAGGCGGAGCGGGCGTGGCTGGCGCTTGGAGAGCAATGCGGCGTTCCAACCGCCGTCTTCCGGCTTTCCGGCATCTACGGCCCGGGCCGCAACGCGTTCGAGAATTTCCGCAAGGGCACTGCGCGGCGCATCGACAAACCGGGCCAGGTCTTCAACCGCATCCATGTGGAGGATATCGGCCAGACGGTCGCCGCTGCTGCCCGGCAAAAGGCCGCCGGCATCTTCAACGTCACCGACGACGAACCCGCGCCGCCGCAGGACGTCGTGGCCTATGCCGCCGAACTCCTGGGCGTCGAACCGCCACCGCTGATCCCGTTCGACGAGGCGGACCTGTCCCCGATGGGGCGGTCGTTCTACGGTGAAAACAAGCGGGTCTCGAACCGGAAGATCAAGGATGACCTTGGTATCCGGCTTGTCTACCCGACCTATCGGCAGGCGCTGAAGGCACTGAAGCCGGATCCATAGCCAGGACCTATGCCCATGCGGACGTTCGACGGCATGGTGCGAACACTTTCAGTGCGACCTACCCAACAAAAACAACTTTTGTTGGGTAGCGCTCGGGAAAGGCCATTTGATCCAGATCAGTGCAGCAGACCAGACGCGGTCTATCCTTCCGACGCCGACAAGACCGGATAAGGACGCCATGACCGATACCAATTCCTATACGCCCCCGGCAAAACCGGTTGTCCGGGAGATTACGACGGACGACATCAAGGCCTCGGTGCTGGACGGCCTGGAGGATTTCAGGAAGGCCCCGGGTTTCGGTTTGTTCTTCGGCGGGTTCTATGCCCTCGGCGGCCTCGTGATCTTCTTGTGCCTCGGTTATCTGGACATGCGCTGGATGATCTTTCCGATCGCCATCGGCTTTCCGCTCGCCGGACCGTTCGCGGCGGCCGGCCTCTACGAGATCAGCCGCCGGCTGAAAGCCGACGAACCCTTGCACTGGCGCGCAATCCTTGCGGTCATCTTCAACCAGCAACGGCGCGAATTCGGCTGGATGGCGTTCACGACCCTGTTCATCTTCTGGGTGTGGATGTACCAGGTGCGGCTGCTGCTTGCTATTTTCCTCGGTGCCCAATCGTTTTCGTCGGCCGGGTCCTTCCTGACGGTGGTCACGACGACACCGGAAGGGATCCTGTTCCTCTTTATCGGGTCTCTGGTCGGCCTAGCGCTGGCGCTGGTGCTGTTCTCCGTCAGCGTGGTCGCCATGCCGCTGCTCCTAGACCGCGACATCGACTTCGTGACCGCCATGGTGACCAGCGTTTCCACGGTCGTACAAAACCCGGTGCCCATGATCGGCTGGGGCGTCTTGATTACCGCACTCGTGATCGTTGCGATGCTGCCGGCCTTTCTCGGGCTTCTGATCATTTTTCCGGTGCTCGGCCACGCGACCTGGCACTTCTATCAGCGCGTCGTGAGCTGACCGGCTCACGGGCTTCCAAAGCCGATTGACCTGCCCCATGGGCTACGGCATTGTCCGCACCGGATAATCCGGGAGGAAACAAAAATGACACGCTTTGTACCTACGCGCCGTACTGTGCTGGGCACCGCCCTCGCAGCCGGCATGGTCTTCGGGCTCACCGGCGGTGCCTCGGCGGCCGATACGACGCTCAGAATCTCGCTGCAATTGCCATTGAAGAGCCATCTCGGCCAGAATCTCCTGCTCTTCAAGCAGGAAGTCGAGAAGACGTCAAACGGCGCCATTGCCGTGGAAATCTACGATTCCGCACAGCTCTACAAGGACAAGGAAGTGCCGGCCGCCGTCGGATCCGGGTCGATCGAAATGGGCGTTGCCTCGCTGACCCGCTATGTCGGCGACATTCCGGCCGTCGACATTTTTTACCAGCCATTCCTGTTCGACAGCGAAGAAAAGGTCCGGGCCGCCGTCGCCAAGGGCTCGGACGTGCGCGGCCCGATCGACGAGGCGATCAAGGATACCGGCTCCACCGTCTTGTGGTGGCAGGCCTATGGCGGCGCCATCATGCTGTCGAATGGCGGTCCGATCGCCACGCCGGACGCCATGAAAGGCAAGAAGGCCCGGGTTTTCGGCAAGACGCTCGGCGACTTCGTGACGGCGGCCGGCGGCGCGCCGACGCTGATTTCCGGGTCGGAGCAATATCTCGCCTATCAGCGCGGCACCGTCGATATAGGCATGACCGGCGTGTCCGGCGTCAAGTCGCGCAAATTGTGGGAAGTCATGGATACGATCACCGTGACCAACCATGCCAACATCGAATTCATCGTCGTCGTCAATACGGACTTCTGGAACGGCTTGTCGGATGAGCACAAAGCGCTGATCGAAGCCGCCGCGGCGAAAGCCGAGACGGACGTACGCGACCGCGTCTCGCAAATCGAGGCGGATGCCTATGCGGCCGCCAAGGAAAACGGCATGAATGTCTATCAGCCGAGCGCTGCTGAAATCGACGCCTGGCGCGCCGTCAGCCAGCCGGTTTACGACGCCTATTCGGAAAAGGCCGGCGACCTCGGCGCGTCGATCCTGAAAGCCGCCCAAGCCCTCTGATACTCTTCCCCCGGATGTCCCCGTCCGGGGGAAACTCTCATGGTCCTGTTTGCCCGTCTGACCACCGCCCTTGCCTGGATCGCCGCACTGCTCTTCACAATGGCCGGCGCGATGCTGACCTATGAAGTGGCCGCCCGGTACTTCTTTACCGCTCCGACGATCTGGGCCGCCGAACTGTCGCAGCTCACTCTGATCTGGGGATCATTGATCGCCATGTCCTGGGCGCTTGCCGCACGCCGGCATATCGCTGTCGATGCCGTGGTGCGCCTGTTGCCGCGGACTGTCCAGAAAGGCACGGAGACGCTTGCCATGCTCGCCGTCGCCGTCTTCAGCGCGATGGTCGCGTGGCATGGCTGGGGCATATTTTACGATTCCTTCGAACGCGGCCGCACCACCGGCAGCATGCTCGACCTGCCGACCTGGGTTTCCGAACTCGCCGTCCCGGTCGGTTTCGGACTGCTTTTTGTGCAGGCGCTCATCGAAACAGGCCGCGCGCTTGCCGGTGACCGTCTCGACGACGAGTCGGGAGACGTCGTCGAGTGACCGCGCTTCTGATCCTGGCCGGCCTCTTCACGCTGTTGCTGCTTCGCGTGCCGGTCGCGTTCGCACTCGGCGGGCTTGGCCTGGCACTTCTGCTGCTCGGCGGTTTCTCGCCGCTGATGGCGCCGCAGGCGATCCTGTCGACGCTCGATGGTTTCATTCTGCTCGCGGTTCCGCTGTTCCTCCTGATGTCGAACGTGCTGCTAAAAGGCGGCGTCGGCCGGGACCTGTTCGCCGCCGTTCATGCCTGGGTCGGCCATTGGCCCGGCGGACTCGCCGTCGCAACGATCGTCTCGTGCGGCGTGTTTGCCGCGATCTCCGGGTCCTCGGTCGCGACGGCGGCAACAATCGGCACGGTCGCGATTCCGGAAATGATCTCCCGCGGCTACGACAAGCGCTTCGTGTACGGCCTTCTGGCCGCCGGCGGTACGCTCGGCATCCTCATTCCGCCGTCGATCCCGATGATCGTCTATGGCTTCGTCACCGAACAATCCGTCATTGCCCTGTTCCTTGCCGGCATCGGACCCGGCCTTGCCCTGGTCGGCCTCTTCATCGTCTATTCGATGGTCTATGCGCGGTTTTTCGGCGGTTATACGCCGGAGCCGCCGGCGTCCTGGTCCGAACGGCGGGCCTCCAGCCTGCGGGCCCTGCCCTCGCTGGCGCTGGCCGCCGTGATCATCGGCGTCATCTATTCCGGTGCGGCAACGCCGACCGAGGCGGCCGCCATCGGCTTTGCCGCGGCGCTTGTGATCACCGGACTGGTGCTGCGCACGCTGACCTGGCAGGGCTTCAAGGAAGCGATGTTCGAATCCATGGTGACCACGGTCGCCATCCTCTTGATCGTGGCCGGCGCCAAGGTGTTCGGCAAGGCGATTACGCTCTACCGGATCCCGCAGGACATTTCCGTCTTCATCGGTCAGGCGATCGACACGCCGCTTGCCTTCATCCTGGTGGTCAGCGTCGTGCTCCTGTTCATGGGCCTTGTTTTCGAAGCGCTGTCCATGGTGCTGATCATGACGCCAGTGTTGCTGCCCGCGGCGATGGCGCTTGGGCTCGATCCGATCTGGTTCGGAATCTACATGGTGGTCATGGTAGAATGCGCGCTGATCACGCCGCCGGTCGGGCTCAACCTTTATGTCATCCAGTCCGTGGCGCGCGCCAGTCTCGGGGATGTGTCCCGCGGCGTGCTGCCGTTCCTGGCGCTGATGCTTTTTACTGTCGTGCTCTTGTATGTGTGGCCGGATCTTGCGCTGACCATTCCGTTTAAACTGTGATTTCGGGAAAAATGACCCCATGACGCCTGCCGCCAAGCTCCGCGCCCTGCTCGACGACAATCGCCTGCACGTCATGCCGTGCTGTTTCGATGCGTTGTCGGCCAAGCTGATCGCCCAGGAGGGCTTCGGCCTGACCTTCATGTCGGGCTTTGCCACGTCCGCCTCGCGGATCGGCGAACCGGATCTCGGCCTGATGTCCTACGGCGAAGTGGTCGATCAGGCCCGCAACATCTGCGACGCGGTCGACATTCCCGTGATCGGCGACGGCGATACCGGCTACGGCAACGCCATGAACGTCAAGCGGACCGTGGCCGGCTTCGCGAAGGCCGGCTGCGCCGCCGTCATGATCGAGGACCAATTGGCCCCGAAACGCTGCGGGCATACGCCGGGCAAGGCCGTCGTCGATCGCGCGGAAGCGTTCGACCGGATCCGCGCCGCCGTCGATGCCCGCAACGAGGGCGCGGACATCCTGATCCTGGCGCGCACCGACGCAAGGCACGATCACGGCCTCGGCGAGGCCCTGGAACGGGCCGCGCGGTTTCACGAACTCGGTGCCGACATCCTTTTTGTCGAAGCGCCAAAAACCGAAGCGGAGATGCGGGAGGTCTGCCGGTCGCTGCCTGGATACAAAATGGCGAATATCGTCGAGGGTGGTGAAACGCCGGACCTCAGCCATGCGGAACTGGCCGATATCGGCTATTCGATCGCCGCCTATCCGTTGACGCTGATGGCGGCCGCCATGAAAGCGATGGTGGACGCGCTCGACGCCTTCCGCGCCGACCGGCCGCGTCAAGACATGCTGATGGATTTCACCGACCTGCGTGCCCGGATCGGGTTCGATGCCTATTACGAGATGTCGGAGACCTACGCCTCCTCACGGCGCGACAGTTGACCCGGCCGCAGGGCTGCGCTTCGATGCCGTCCCTGCCCTTACCAGCCCCCAGCGGAGCCCCGACCATGGCCGACACCGGAGACGACCGAACCGTCCTGTGGAACCAGATGACGGCCGAAACCCTGCGGCAGAAGGCGCATGACGGCGCGCTTGTCCTGCTGCCCGTCGCGTCCACCGAACAACACGGTCCGCACCTGGCAACCGGTGTCGACACGATCCTGTGCGCCGAGGCATGCCGACGGACCGCGCACAAGGTCGCGGCACATCAACCGGTGGTCGTCGCGCCGACCGTCTGGATGGGCCTTGCGGAGCATCACGTCGCCTTCGGCGGCACCTTCACGGTCTCGCTGACGACGTGGCACGCGCTCCTGCACGATCTCTGCCAGGCGATCCTGCGCGCCGGTTTCGAAAAGATCCTCATCGTCAACGGCCATGGCGGCAACATGGCGGCGCTCAACACGCTGACGACGGAACTGACCCGCGAACTCGGCGCTCCGATCGCGACCACAACCTATTTCATTCCGGCCACGCAGGCCGGCCTCGTCGCGCCGCTTCTGGACGATCAGGAGGGTGTCATCCATGCCTGCGAGGCCGAGACGTCGATGATGATGGTGGCCGCGCCGGACCTGGTCGACGAGACCCGGTTGGCGGATGCGCATGGCCCGCAGCCCAGCATGGGCGAGGTGCTCTCCCCAGCGCTGCAGCGCTGGCGCTCCTTCAAGGACATCACGCTGACCGGCGTGCTCGGCGACGCGAGACGGTCGACGCCGGAGAAGGGCGTGAAACTGCTGGAAATCGTGTCCCAGACGCTTGCAGACGCGCTGATCGCCGGCCAGCCTTGGGATCGGTGATCGCCGAGCTCAGCTCCGCAGCCGCTCGCCCTCCGGATCAAACGGCGGTTTGGCCAACAGGCGCGCCCGGTGCGGGCGGCCGAGGATCGCGACGTCGAATTCCGCGCCGTCGGTGATCTGATCGGTGTTGATGAAGGCCAGCGCCAGGGACTTTTCGACCGTGTGGCCGTAGGCGCCGGAACTGACCTGGCCGACCGGCGCGCCGTCGGGCAGGAAGATCGGTTCGCCGCCGGAGGCGTCCGCGTCCGTTGCCTCGACATCGAGCATGACCAGCTTTTGCCGCGGTGCGCGATCCTTCAGGGCGCAATAGGCCTCGCGT
>JANQQB010000436.1 GCA_028285165.1 Rhodobiaceae bacterium | reverse complement strand
CAACGGCATGCAATGGGCGGAGCAAAACGGCGCGCGTGTGATCTCCATGTCGCTGGGCTTCGACTTCCCGGGGCTGTCCGAACGGCTGATCGCCGACGGGTTTCCGCCGCTTCTTGCCACGTCTGTCTCGCTTGAGGCTTATCGGATGAACCTGCGTGTCTTCGATCGCATCATGGCCATGTTTCGCGCGAAGGCCGACTTTACCGGCGGCGTGATTGTGGTCGCGGCGAGCGGCAACGAAAGCCGACGGCAGATTGACCCCAATTTTGAAGTCAGCGCTTCCGTTCCGGCGGCAGCAGAAGGCATCGTTTCGGTAGGCGCGGTCGGCGAAAGCGCCGGCGGGCTCACCATGGCTCCTTTCTCCAACACCAATCCGACACTGAGCGCGCCCGGTGTCGGGGTGATCTCCGCCCAACTTGGCGGCGGGCTGACGCCTCTCAACGGCACCAGCATGGCCTGCCCCCACGTGGCCGGATGCGCGGCACTCTGGTGGGAAGCGATCCTGAATGCGCCCATCCCGGCTACCCAACGCGCGGTCGAGGCCCGTTTGCTCACCGGCGCGATTACGGATCCGTTCGCGGCCGGCGTCGACATTGCCGACCGGGGCGACGGGCTGGTGCAAGCGCCGTCGGGAACAGTCTGAGACCGATAAGTGGTTGCGGCCGGAGCGACCGGCGTCGGAGTTAAGGGTTCGGCAGCGGCATGCGTGCCGCCGAACCGCCGTTACTTCAATTCTGCAGCGCCCTATGCGCGGTCTGCGCATTGAATGTCCTTGCGGACTGGAGATGGGAAAAACGTCATGAAGACGTATGGGCGGGAACCAACGCGCTGCCGGCTTTATCCTACCGCATCGGTTGCGTCCTATTTACTCGCTTCTTCCCTGGCCGCCTTAAAATCTCCAATGTGCGTGTGCAGATGAGGAAGCACTTTTTCCCGCAACTTTTCTTCTCTTGAATAGCTGAGTACGCGGTCTATAAATCTTTCATCCCAAACAGAGCTCCTGATGTATTGAGATATCTCCCGGCTAGATGGCCATTGGCCTAATATCTGTATAATTGAGTTTTTATTACTGGTTTTCTCTGTCTCTTTTATGTATTTTATTGCTTCGAGCGCATCTTCTTTTGAGATCTTAGTTTCTTCGGGCTTTCTGATATTGTCTTTTAAGTTAGAAAAAATGAATTCCAACGCGTCGATACGAGATGATGACAACCGGCTATAATTTTTTGCTCTTCCATGCCGCACGCATTCAGTCCAAAAAAGCCTCCAATCTAACAATACCAACCAAAAGCCAGATATTTTTCGTCGGTAAGGTACTTCATCGAAGTCTATTAGCTCGCCGCCCTTATCGGAGGCCCACCGTAGTTCAACGGTGGTGCGGGAACTCCGACTACAGTTCTTATCTCTGCTTGGCGCATCATTGCCGAAATACAACCAGATCGGCGGTGCTTGTTGAGGTCGCGTTTCGCTTTCAACGGAGCAAACGAGGAAAGCATTTTTTGCTTTCAATGCATTCATTTCATTCATTTTTTCGCTATGCGCGATGTTAAATCGAATGCAATCTGTGCTCCGTTTAGGCTTCAACGTGATGCTATCGAATACCGCATAATCTATTAGCCCCATGGCTATTAACTCTTGCCCCAAGCTGGTGTCGTGTTTTGCTCTAATTCTGATGGACTTAACGCCACCATCTGCAGGAATTGCCCTTTTACTCCAAGATTGCAAACTTTCTTGTCTATTTTGGAATTCAATATAATAATATGCGGAGAAACCGATGTACAATAATATCGGATGGAAAGTTAAAAAGGCAAATACAGTGGCCTTTTTATACTCCTTATTATTGTATGATTTATTCCAGTAATGAGCAAATACCAAACACGAAAAAAGGAATAGAATATTTATAATGATCCAGTAAAGTAATATTTCCAAAGGTAACGCAGCGCCAACCATTTTTGCGAAGCCTTACATGTCCTGAAATTGTCGGTTAGATAAGCGTAGATATTGTTTTGCCTGTAACCAATGCTAATTTTCTGATAGAAACGTAAAAATATTGAAAACTTCTCTTATTTATAGATACTTATGTAGGTGATCGCAAAATTCGAAATTAGCAAAAAACCTCAGCTCGCTTTCAAGTCACCTTGGGATTTGTATGTAGCCGTCAAACCGGAGCGCCTATATCGAAAATCCCCGGTTTTCTTTGATCGTTTTCAGAACGATGTCCGAGCGCACCTGGCTGACATAGGGATGTGGGAGGAGTCGAGCGTGGATAAAGCGGGCGAGGTCTTCCAGCGTCTTGACTCGGATCTGAACGAGATAATCGGCGTCGCCTGTGATGGCCTGGGCCTGCTGCACCTCTGTCAGATCGTTGAGGAACTCGGCGAATTCGTGCGCAGTTGTCTCGCTGTGCGATGACAGCGTCACGCGCGTGAATGCTTCGATGCCATAGCCGAGCTTTTCCGCATCGAGGTCCGCGCGATAGCCGCGGATGTAGCCCGCGTCTTCCAGACCCGACCGGCGGCGCGAGCACTGCGAGGCGGACAGGTTGACCTCTTCAGCGAGTGCGGCGTTGGTCAGACTGGCATCGGCCTGTAAGAGGGCGAGGATCTTCAGGTCAAAAGCATCGAGCATGGTTTGTGCACCTTTTTATCGATTTGCACACAATCAGTGTGATGAATCGGTATTATCTGCTCATTTCGCACGGAAATTGCGCGAATGGTACCCTATTTTCCTCAGCAAGTCATTCCAATCCGATTCACATGCCTGAGGAGGAACGTCATGGGCCCCTTCCCGCACGATGCGGCACCCGCTGAAATCACCGAGTCCAATCCGGCCGGCACGGACGGCTTTGAATTCGTCGAGTTCGCGCATCCTGAAGCCGATGAACTTGCCACGCTGTTCGAGCGCATGGGCTATGCGAAGGTCGCCAGGCACAAAACGAAGGCAATCACAGTCTACCGGCAGGGCGACATCAACTACGTCCTGAACGCCGAGCCCGGCTCGTTCGGGACCCGGTTCGCAGACGAACACGGTCCGTGCGCGCCGTCGATGGCCTGGCGGGTGGTCGATGCGGACCACTCCTTCAAACTCGCCGTCGACCGCGGCGCGTCGCCCTATACCGGCACCGACAAGACGCTCGACGTGCCGGCCATTGTCGGCATTGGCGGTTCGCTGATCTATTTCGTCGATACCTACGGCGAGAAGGGATCGCCCTACGATGCGGAATTCGACTGGCTCTGCGAACGGGATCCGAAGCCTGAAGGTGTCGGCTTCTTCTATCTCGACCACCTCACCCACAATGTCCGGCGCGGCAACATGGACACCTGGTTCGGGTTCTACCGCGACATCTTCAATTTCAAGCAGATCCGGTTCTTCGACATCGAAGGTAAGCTCACCGGCCTGTTCTCGAGGGCGCTGACTTCGCCGTGCGGCAAGATCCGCATCCCGATCAACGAATCCGCCGACGAGAAGTCGCAGATCGAGGAATATCTGAAAGCCTATAACGGCGAAGGCATCCAGCACATCGCTGTCGGCTCGAACGGGCTCTACGACGCAACGGATCGGCTGTCGGCAAACGGTCTGGAATTCATGCCCGGCCCGCCGGACACCTATTACGACAAATCCTTCGACCGCGTGCAGGGACATGAAGAGCCGGTCGAGCGCATGAAACGCCACGGCATCCTGATCGACGGCGAAGGTGTCGTCGACGGCGGCACGACGAAGATCCTTCTGCAGATTTTTTCCAAGACCGTGATCGGTCCGATCTTCTTCGAATTCATCCAACGCAAGGGTGACGACGGCTTCGGCGAGGGCAATTTCCGCGCGCTCTTCGAATCCATCGAAGAAGACCAGATCCAGCGCGGCGTGCTGAAAGACGACGCGGCCTGATCGGCCCGAGAACCGGATAACCGCTTACGGGATGACGTGGTCCTCAAGGCGGAACCGGACGATGCGTTTGACCTGACGTAACGCGGTCTGAAACTCGGTTTCGGCCGCGTTATCGATTCGAGCCTCGAATGCCTCCAGGATCGTCGCCTTGTCGGCACCCTTTACCGCGAGGATGAACGGAAAGCCGAATCGCTCGCCATAGAGTCGATTGAGGCCGGTAAAGCGCTCGAATTCATCGGGGGTCAGCCGGTCGAGCCCGGCCCCGGCCTGCTCCGATTTCGAGGCTGCCGTCAGGTCGCCGGCAATGGCGGCTTTGCCCGCCAGATCGGGATGGGCGCGCAAGAGCGCGAGCTGCGCGGACCGGTCCGCCTCTGCGATCGCTGCGTGGAACGACCCGATCATCGCATCGCGGGAGGCAAAGGGCCTCGCCGAAGCAGCCGTTTCGGCGACCCAGGGGGCGTGTTCGGCGATGTTGCCGAAGGCCTCAACAAATTCGACGGCCGTCATGGCGTTGATGCGTACCAGTGTCGTCGGAGACGCAGTCACGATCCCTCCTCCCTCGAACCTGCGCAACCAAGCTTCACAGATCAGTCCTGGGCGTTCAGCCAGGCGCCGAGCCGCGCCCGGTCCTCGTCGGTCATGCCGGTCTCGTTGCCGAGCGGCATCGCATCGGTGTGCACCGACTGGGCAAGGACCAGCGGGGCGTAGCGGCGCAGGTCGGCGGTGGTCTCCAGAACGATGCCCTTCGGCGCCTCGTCGAACGCCTCGTGGGACGGGCTCGCCCCGTGGCAGGCTGCGCAATGGGTCTGGGTGATCGTCAGGGCGACCTCGTCGGCGACGGCCGGGCCGGTGGAGAGACTTCCAGACGGGGCCGTCAGGACAAGGGCGGCCAGCAAGGCGACGCCGCCGGCCGGCAACGTCCAGGCAAAGGACGCCATTGGATCGCCGGCATCGTGGCGGTTGATGAAATGCCGAACCATCGCGCCCATGACCAGAACCAGCGCGACCAGCAGCCAGGCATGCGGATGATTGGTGAGCAGCGGGTAATGGTTGCTCACCATCATGAGCAGGACCGGCAAGGTCAGGTAATTGTTATGCAGCGAGCGCTGCTTGGCGATCCGGCCCATTTCAGGGTCCGGCGTTTCGCCGGCGATCAGGGCCGCGGTCACCTTCTTCTGGTTCGGGATGATGACGCCGAAGACGTTCACGGCCATAAACGTGCCCACGAGCGCCCCGACATGGATGAGCGCGCCGCGCCCGGAATAGATCTGGGTGTAGGCAATGGCCGACAAAACGATCAGTACGAACAGGCAGACCGCGAGCGCCGTCGTATTGCGGCCAAGCGGCGAGCGGCAGATGCCGTCGTAGATGAACCAGCCGGCCGCGAGGCTGACGACGGAGATCGCAATCGCCTGGACCGGCGTGAGGTCCATCACGCTCGGATCGATCAGATAGGCCTCGGCATTCCAGTAGAATTGCACGACGAGCAGGGCAAAGCCGGTGACCCAGGTCAGGTAGGCTTCCCATTGGTACCACTTGAGGTCCGGCGGCAGGTTATCCGGAGCCACCATGTACTTTTCGACATGGTAGAACCCGCCGCCATGCACCAGCCAGGCCGTTCCCTGGACGCCCGGCGTCATCTGCTCGCGCTTGCGCAGCGCGAGGTCGAGCGCGATGAAGTAGAACGAGGTGCCGATCCAACCGACGCCGACGACAAGGTGCGCCCAGCGCAGCAGCAGGTTGAGCCATTCAGAAATGAAGACTTCCAAGGCCTATCCTCTAAACGATGGCGCTCTTCGGCATCATGCGGCTCCTCGCACCATGAGAAGCAATCGGGCCAGATTCGACGCGCCCATACGCTGGGCGCGCCGATCGGGGTTTATTGCGGCAGTCGATCGTCGACACCCTGGATGTACCAGTTCATGCCGAGCAGCGTCTTGTCGTCGAGCGTCTCGCCCTCGCCGATGACCTGGGTGCCGTCCTGCTTGAAGATCGGTCCTTTGAACGGATGCAAGGTACCCGCCTCGATCGCCGCTGCGGTCTTCTGCGCCGCCGCCGTGATGTCGTCCGGCAGATTGGTGTAAGGCGCCATGTCGACCATGTCGGCGTCAAAACCACCCCAGGTGTCTTCCGACTTCCAGGTCCCGTCGAGTACGGCCCGAACGCGAGCGATGTAATAGTCGTTCCAGTTGTCGACGATCGACGTCATCTGGTTTTCGGGCGCGAACTTGATCATGTCGGAGGCTTGGCCAAAGCCCATCACACCGCGTTCCGCGGCGATCTGCAGGGGCGCCGGAGAATCCGTGTGCTGGGTGATGATGTCGGCGCCCTGGTCGATCAGGGCCTTTGCGGCATCCGCTTCCCGGCCCGGATCGAACCAGGAATTGACCCAGATGATCTTCACCTTGAAATCCGGATTGATGTTCTGCGCTCCGAGCATGAAGGCGTTGATGCCCCTCACGACTTCGGGGATCGGAAACGAGGCGATATAGCCGGCCGTGCCGGATTTCGACATTTTTGCAGCGATTTCGCCGATTACGTAGCGGCCTTCATAGAACCGCGAGGAATAGGTGGAGACGTTGTCGGCGCGCTTGAACCCTGTGGCGTGTTCGAACTTCACATCGGGAAACTTGGCCGCAACCTTGACCGTCGGGTTCATGAACCCGAACGACGTGGTGAAGATCAGGCCATGGCCTTCGCGGGCCAGCCGTTCGATGGCGCGTTCCGCGTCGGGGCCTTCCGATACGTTTTCCACGTAAGAGGTCTCGACCTTGTCGCCGAATTCCTTTTCGATCGCCAGGCGTCCCTGGTCGTGCTGGTAGGTCCATCCATGGTCGCCGATCGGGCCGACATAGACAAAGCCGACCTTCAGCGGTTCCGCGGATGCGGTGACCGCGCTTATGGCGAGCGCGAGGGCCGCCGCCAGTCCGAAGCCTGTTTTCATTCCGTACTCCTGATCCCCATAGGATGCGCTTCGTCATTCGATGGTTGGCGCGACTCCGCGAAGCGCTTGCGAAGCCGGCTTTTGATTTCAGCGATCCGGGACGAACGGCCGGCCGAGGCAGGCCGGCGTGTTGATCCGGTTCGCCGTCCGGTTGCTGGATATCAGCACAAGAACGATGATCGTCGCAAGATAGGGCAGGCTGGAGAGCACCTGCGACGGAATCGCCAGGCCGGCGGCCTGGGCATGGAATTGCAGGATCGTAACGGCGCCGAAGAGATAGGCACCGCCGATCAGACGGCCGGGCAACCAGGACGCAAAGACGACCAGAGCCAGCGCGATCCAGCCGCGCCCGGCCGTCATGCCCTCGACCCATTGCGGTGTATAGGCGAGCGACAGGTACGCGCCGCCGAGGCCGGCGCATCCGCCGCCGAACAGGATCGCCAGGAACCGGACTTTCAGGACCGAAAATCCGAGCGCGTGGGCTGAGGTGTGGTTGTCACCGACCGCCCGCAGAACCAGGCCGCCGCGAGTCTTGAACAGGAACCAGGACACGCCGGCGCACAGCACAAACGAAAAGTACACGAGCACGTCCTGACCGAACAGGATCGGCCCGATGAACGGAAGATCGGACAATCCGGGAATGTCGAGACGCGGCAGACGAATGCCGGGCGTGCCGACAAATCCCTCGCCGATCATGCCGGCAAGGCCGAGACCGAGCAGCGTGAGGGATAAGCCGGTTGCAACCTGATTGGTGACGAGCACGAGTGTGAGCACGGCAAACAAGGCCGACAAGGCCACGCCGGCACCAATGGCAGCGAGGATGCCGGCAAACGGCGAACCGGTCTGCAGCCCGACCGCAAAGCCGGAGACAGCGCCGACGATCATCATACCCTCGACGCCGAGATTGAGCACGCCGGCGCGTTCGGTGACCAGTTCGCCGATCGCCGCCAGAAGGAGTGGCGTCGAGGCCGTGATGATGGTCAGGATGACGGCTTCGATCATCGATCCGCCTCCGAAACCGAGGAAGTACCGGAGAAAATGCGGATCCGATAGAGGATCAGCGTGTCGCAGGCGAGCACGAAAAACAGCAACATGCCCTGGAACACGCGCGTGACCTTGTCGGTCAGGCCGAGCGAAACCTGTGCGGCCTCGCCGCCGATGTAGGAAACCGCCAGAACCAGTCCCGCCAGAATGGCGCCGACGGGATTGAGGCGTCCGAGAAAGGCGACGATGATCGCTGTGAAGCCGTAGCCCGGGGAGATCGTCGGTCGGAGCTGACCGATCGGACCCGCGACTTCGATCAATCCGGCGAGGCCGGCAAGCGCACCGGATACCAGAAACGAAAAGACGATCATGCCGGATTGCGAAAACCCAGCGAACCGTCCGGCACGGGGCGCGGCGCCGAGCACGCGGATCTCGAAGCCCTTCAACGTGCGCGCAAGCAGAAAGGCCAGGATGATCGCCGTCAGGATGGCAATCGGGAAACCCAGATGCAGCCTCCCATCACCCAGGACCGGTACCGTGGCTGCCGCGCTGAAAAGACGGGATTCGGGAAAGTTGAACCCGTCCGGATCGCGCCAAGGCCCGCGAACCAACCAATCGAGCGCCAATTGCGCGACGTAGACGAGCATGAGACTGGTCAGGATCTCATTGGCGCCGAACCGGACCTTGAGGAGCGCCGGGATGCCGGCCCATAAGGCGCCGCCAAGCGCGCCGAGAAGGAACATGGCCGGCAGGGTCCAGACGCTTTCCCATTGCCAGAACAATACCGGGATCGCCGACCCGGCAATGGCGCCCATCGTGAACTGGCCCTCGGCGCCGATATTCCAGGTGTTCGCGATGTAACACAGGCAAAGGCCGGCCCCGATCATGATCAGCGGCGACGCCTTGACGAGGATTTCCTCGACCGACCAAGAGGCGGTCAGCGGCTCGATGAAAAACACATAAAGCGCGCGGATCGGGTCCTGGCCCAAAAGGGCAAACAGGACGGCGCCGGAGAGGATCGTGAGCGCAAAGGCGAGCACTGGCGACAGGATGCGCATCGTGCCGGATTGGCGGGCTCGCTTTTCGAGTTCAATCCGCACGCGGCCGCTCCGTTTCTGGAAGCGGCGCCTCGGCTGCGTGCATCCCGCGCGCCCGTTCGGCCTTGCCGGCCATCAACAGGCCGATTTCCTCCATCGACAGGGTTTCGGCGGGATAAGCCTCGGACAGCTCGCCGCGCGAGATCACGCAGATGCGGTCGGCGATTTCGAAGATTTCGTCCAGGTCCTGGCTGATCGCGACGATTGCCGACCCGGACCGCGCCAGATCGATGAGCGCCTGGCGAATTAGGGCGGCCGCACCGGCGTCGACGCCCCAGGTCGGCTGATTGATCACGACGAGAGACGGGTTTCGGTCCAGTTCGCGACCCACCACGAATTTCTGCAAATTGCCGCCGGAGAGCGACCGGGCCTCGGCATCGCCCTCGCCGCTGCGCACATCAAAGGTCTCAATGACATTTTCCGAGACGGCCTGCATGCCCTGCTTGTGCAGCAAGGCACTGCCTTTCAGGCCGTCCCCTACAGCGTGCCGGGACAAAAGCGCGTTCTCGCTCAGTCGGAAAACCGGAACCGCGCCATGGCCAAGCCGTTCCTCCGGCACGAACGCCGCGCCGAGGCGCCGCCGCTCATTGATCGGCAGGCGACCGACATCATTGCCGTCGATGCGGATGGCATCGGCCCGTGTGCTCAGGCGCTCGCCGGACAGGGCATCGAACAATTCCCCCTGGCCGTTGCCGGCCACGCCGGCGACCGCAAGGATTTCGCCGGAACGAACTGTCACGGATACGTGTTTCAGGGACACGCCGAACGCGTTGTCGGCGGGAAGCGACAGATCGTCAACCTCCAGGCGCGGTGATCCTTCACGGGTGTTGCGGTCGGGCCGCACAACGGCGCCGACATCCTCGCCGATCATGAGACGGGCCAGCGACGCGGCCGTTTCGGTGCGCGGATCGGTATTTGCCACGACCCGCCCGCCGCGCAGGATCGTGGCGTTCTGGCACAAGCGTTTCACTTCTTCCAGGCGGTGGCTAATGTAAAGAACCGCGCACCTTTCCCCGGCAAGCCGTTCCAGTGTCTGGAACAATTGCTCGGCTTCCTGGGGCGTCAGGACCGAAGTCGGTTCGTCGAGGATGATCAGGTCCGGCTCCTGGAGCAGGCACCGGACGATCTCGATTCGCTGGCGTTCCCCGACAGACAGGTCGGCGACGATTGCCGAGGCTTCAAGCGGTAGGCCATAGCGGGCGGAGACCGCACCGATTTCCTTCGACAGTTCGGCAAGTTTTCGATTTCCCGGCAGAGCCAGGGCGATGTTTTCGGCGACGGTCAGGGCTTCGAACAGCGAAAAATGCTGGAACACCATGCCGATACCTAGTGTCCGCGCGGCTGCCGGGTTGCCGATGCGAATGGTCTCGCCCTTCCAGCGCAGAATGCCCTCGTCCGGCTGCAGGGCGCCGTAGAGGATCTTGACCAAAGTCGATTTGCCGGCCCCGTTCTCCCCGAGCAGCGCATGGATTTCGCCGGGGCGGATGGCAAGGTCGACCGCGTCGTTGGCCACCGTCTCCCCGAACCGTTTGGTCACGGCTTCGGCTTGCATGAGCATCAGATCGCTCGCCATGACGGCCGGGTGCCCCTTTTTTACTGTCTTTCCACCGCGGGTCAGTCGACCCCGACGGGATGCCTATCGACCGCCGGCTCCGCGGAAATGCGTTCTGCCTCGTCCACCGACAATAATTGGGCCGCAACCGATGCGGCAATGGCGGCGGGCGCCTTCGATGCGATTCCCCCAATTCCGATCGGACAGACCATGCGATCCAGGGCTTCCTCCGGCAGACCCGCCATTTTCAGCCGCCGGACAAACCGTGCCCGCTTGGTCTTGCTGCCGATCAGGCCGACATAGGGAAAGCGGTCCGCGTCAAGGGCGGCTTCGACAAGGGTCTGATCGAGCGCATGGTCGTGCGTCATGACCAGAACGAAGGCGCCCGGGCCGGCCTTTGCCAGTTCGGCAACGGGGTTGGCGACCCGGCAGGGCCGCGTGTTTGGGGGAACATGGCTCGGAAAGGCATCCGCCCGATTGTCGATCCAGGTCACCGCAAAAGGGAGCGGCGCCAAGGCCAGCACCAGGGCGCGGGCAACATGGCCGGCACCGAAAAGGAAGACGGGCCGTCGATTGATGCCGAATTGTTCGATCAGGACTGCGCCTTCGAGCCTGGCGAATTCGGCGTCCGCGCTCGCGCGATCCGGCGGTTCGATCGTTCGGCGTATCCTGCCGTCCGCTCCGATTGCCCCGCGGGTCGCAAAGAAACCGGTCAGCCTTTCCGCATCGGCCAGAGCCGACACCGGGCTCAGATCCGCCGAACCAAGCGGCTCAAACCCGAGCACGACGCGCCCGCCGCAGCATTGACCCAGATCCGGACCGAGCGCCATCGTCCGCGTTTCGAAGGCCGTGCCGTTTCCCTCAAGCACGGAACGGGCAAACGCTATCGCCTCCCATTCCAGCGATCCGCCGCCGATCGTGCCATGGAAATTGCCGTCGTCGCGCACGATCATGCGAGCTCCGGCCTCGCGCGGCGCCGACCCTTGCGCTTTCAGCACGGACACAAGCACACAGGTGCGGTCATCCGCGAGGATTTCGGCGATTGTGCCCCAGATCCGCACGCTCAGTCTCCGCCGTCGGTCATGGAGCGCACCGCCCTGAGGATCGCTTCCGGCGTCGCCGGGGCATGCAGATCCGGCAGACGTCCGGGCCGCAGGCCGGCGATGGCATTGTTGATCGCACAGAACACGGAGTTGGCCAGCATCACCGGCGGCTCGCCGACGGCCTTCGACCGGAAAATCGTGTCTTCGCGGTTGCCACCGGATTCATACAATTCCACGTGGAAGGCCTCGGGCACATCGGAGGCCGTCGGGATCTTGTACGTCGACGGCGCATGGGTGCGCAGCCGACCGGCCTCATCCCAGACCAGTTCTTCGGTCGTCAGCCAGCCCATGCCCTGCACGAACCCGCCTTCGATCTGGCCGATATCGACGGCCGGGTTCAGCGACCGGCCGACATCATGGAGAATATCGACCCGATCGACCCGCATTTCGCCGGTCATTGTATCGATAGTGACTTCAGAACAGGCCGCGCCATAGGCGAAATAATAAAACGGTCGGCCGGTCTTGGAGTTGCGGTCCCAGGTTATGCCGGGTGTGGCGTAAAAGCCGGTCGACGACAGCGACACGCGGTTCAGATAGGCCTGTTCGGCCAGGGCGCCGAACGCGATCGCCTCGTTGCCGACAAAGACCTGGTTGTCGCGAAACAGGATGCGGTCCGGTTTGACGCCGTAGGCTTCGGCCGCGAAATCGGTCATGCGCTGCTTGATGATGCGTGCGGCCGCCTGCGCGGCCTTGCCGTTCAGGTCGGAACCGGCCGAGGCCGCGGTCGGGCCGGTATTCGGCACCTTGTCAGTCGTCGTCGCCGTGATCTTGACGTGGTGCAGGTCGATGCCGAATTCCTCGGCGACCACCTGAGCGACCTTGACGAACAGCCCCTGCCCCATCTCCGTGCCGCCGTGGTTCAGATGCACGGAGCCGTCGGCATAGACATGGACCAGCGCGCCGGCCTGGTTGAGGTGCTTCAGCGTGAAGGAAATGCCGAACTTGACGGGCGTCAGCGCGAGGCCCTTGCGCAGGACCGGTGCGGCCCGGTTGAACCGTGCAATCTCCTGCCTCCGGGCCCAGTAATCGCAATGGGCTTCCAGGTGGTCGACCATCTCGTGCACGAGGTTATCGGTCACCCGCATGCCGTAGGGCGTGATGTCGCGCTCGCCGGCGCGATAGAAGTTCCGTTTGCGGATGACCAGCGGATCCTCGCCGCGTTCTATCGCGATCGCGTCCATCATGCGCTCGGCGAGCAACATGCCCTGGGGACCGCCGAAGCCGCGAAACGCCGTGTTGGAGACCGTGTTCGTCTTCAGCCGGCGGGTCAGGATCGAGACGTTCGGATAAAAATAGGCGTTGTCCGTATGGAACATCGTGCGGTCGACGACGCCGAGCGACAGATCGGCGGAACATCCGCAGCGCGCGAGATAGACCGTGTCGACACTTTCCAGGACGCCGTGATCGTCGTAGCCGACGGCAAAGCGGGTCGAAAAATCATGCCGCTTGCCGGTCATGATCATGTCGTCGTCGCGGTCGAGCCGCACCTTGCAGGGACGCCCGGTCAGACTGGCGCAGAGGCCCGCGAGCGCCGCCCATTGCGAGGCCTGGCTTTCCTTGCCGCCGAAGCCGCCGCCCATGCGGCGCACTTCGATCGTGACGGCCGCATGCGAGACGCCGACCACGCGCGCCACCACATGCTGCACTTCGGTCGGGTGCTGCGTGGAGGAATGTACCAGCAGATCCCCGTCCTCCTTCGGCTCGGCAAGCGCGGCCTGTCCTTCCAGATAAAAGTGTTCTTGTCCGCCGATCTGAAACCGGCCTTCGAGCCCGTGCCGCGCGGCCGCAAGCGCCGTCGCCGCATCGCCGCGATCGAACCGGTAATCGGGCAGAACCTCCAGGTTTCGCTCCGCCGCCGCATCGGCCGTGATGACGGGGGCCGCGGCCTCGATCTCGAATTCGGCAAGCAGCGCGGCCTTGCGGGCTTCCGCCCGGCTTTCCGCCACAACGGCAAACACGACCTGGCCGTGAAAAACGATTTCGCCGTCGGCCAGCACCGGGTCGTCGCCGATCGACGGCGAGCAATCGTTGCTGCCGGGAATATCCTTTGCCGTGAAGACGCCCACCACGCCCGGCGCGGCACGGACCCGGTCCAGGTCGAGACGCAGGATCCGGCCGATTTCGGGCGTTCTGCAATAGCCCGGCGCGATGTGCAGGGTTCCGGCCGGTTCCCGGATGTCGTCGACATAGGTCGCCACGCCGCAGACATGTTTCAGGCCGCTGTCGTGCATGAAGCGTTCGTGCACGATGCGCGTGCGCAGATGCGGGTCGTCTTCTCTGGGATTATCCATCGACCGGCTCCGCTTCCCGGAACCCGCGCAACCGGGTCTTGTCGGTCGTAACCCCGCCGATTTCGGCCAGCGCCTTGCCGAGCAGGGCCTTGGCGACGTCAAGCCGGTATTCCGCGCTGGCGCGGTGGTCGTCGAGCGGGCGGAAGTCTTCCTCCAGACAGCGCAGTGCGGCCTGCAACCGTTCCGCGTCGTCCGCGGGGACGCCGTCGAGGGCTGCTTCGGTCTTGCGGGCGCGCTTCGGCGTGCCGGCCATGCCGCCATAGGCAAGGATCGGGTCGCTCAGGACCCCGTCTCGCAGCGTGAAGCTGAACGCACCCAGCACGCTCGAAATGTCCTGATCGAACCGTTTGGAGATCTTGTGGCACCGAAAGACCCGATCCGGTGCAGGCTTCGGCAACAATATGCCGGAAACGAATTCGCCGGGTTCGATATCCTGGCGGCCGTATTCGAGGAAAAACTCCTCAAGCGGGATCGCGCGGACAGCCTCGCCCCGCCTCAGTTCCAGCTTGGCGCCAAGCGCGATCAAGGGGGGCGGTGTGTCGCCGATCGGCGAGCCGTTGGCGATGTTGCCGCCGATCGTTCCGGATGCCCGAACCTGTTTCGATCCGATCCGGCGCCAGATTTCGGCGAGGTCCGGGTCGATCGACGCCATGATGTCCTCTGCGTCGGAATAGGTGCAGGCGGCGCCGATCAGGAAGGACGTTGCGGTCTGTTCGATCCGGTCGAGACCGGCAACCCGGCCGAGCCAGATGACCTTCGGCATGTCTTTAAGCGCCTTGGTGATCCACAGGCCGACATCGGTGGCGCCGGCGACCAGCGTGGCATCGGGGTGATCGCCATAGAGTTTTGCCAGCGCATCGATCGAAGACGGCGCGGCAAAGAATCGGCTTTCGAGTTCGATGACCAGATCGACGGCGTCGTCGAAAGACTGAAGCAGGCTTTCGGCCTTGGTCCGCTTTTCGGAAAACGCGTCGTCGCGCGGTCGCGACAGGGCATCGATTGCGGCATCGACGATCGGCCGGTAGCCGGTGCACCGGCACAGATTGCCGGCCAGCCATTCGTTCACGACGGCGCGGGTGCCGGGCGCCTTCCTCTCGTGGAATAGGCAAAACAGCGCCATGACGATGCCTGGCGTGCAGAAGCCGCACTGGCTGGCATGGTGGCGCGCCATGCATTCCTGGATCGGATGCGGATCGTCCGGATGCCCGATATCCTCAACGGTAACGATTTCCGCGCCGTCGGCCATGCCGAGCAGGGTGATGCAGGCATTGACCGGTTCGTAGACCAGCCGTCCATCACGGAGCCGTCCGAGGGCGATCGTACAGGCGCCGCAATCGCCTTCGCAGCAGCCTTCCTTCGTGCCGACGGCGCCTTCTGTGATGCGCAGGTGATCGAGCAGCGTATCGGTCGGCGCGAAACCGTCGACTTCGACCGTCTTGCCTTTCCTTATGAGCCTGATCGCCGTGCGTGTGCCCATGCCTAACTGCCGCGATAGGTCGAGTATCCGTAGGGCGCGATCAGCAGCGGGACATGGTAGTGTTCGTCGGCGTTCGCGATCCCGAACCGGACTGGAACGATGTCCAGAAAAGCCGGTTCCCCGGTTTCGACGCCCTGCAATCTGAAATAGGCACCGGCAAAAAAGCGGATCTCGTAGTAACCCGGTTCAAACGCATCGTCCGCCAGGAGCGGTCCGTCAAGGCGCCCATCGTCGTTGGTCGTATAGCGTCCGAGGCATTCCAGCGGATCCTTCTCGCGCCATAGCTCGATAACCAGACCGGCGGCCGGCCGGCCGTGTGCCGTGTCCAGCACGTGCGTCGTCAATCGCCCCATCTCGATCCTTCGGCAACACCCAATAAGTGCACCACGCTAAACGCAGGTGCGGGGCGCTGTCGAGCGACAAAAGCGCACCGGCGCCCGAAGCTCGGCACGGCCGGCGGTCTCCGGTCAGCGGAGACTGAGCGCCGAATCAGGGTTTCAGGACGGTCTGGCCGGTTGTGCGGCGGCCTTCCAGATCTTCGTGGGCTTTCTGGGCGTCCTGCAGGGCGTAGGTCTGGTTTACGGCGATTTTCACGTCACCGCTTGCCACAACCGAAAACAGGTCGTTGGCCGTTTCTTCCAGGTCCGCGCGCTCCGCAACGTAGGAAAACAGGGTCGGACGGGTTGCAAACAGCGAGCCTTTCTGGGCCAGAATGCCGAGATTGACGTCCGGGAGAGCGCCGGAGGATTGTCCGAAGGATACCCACATACCAAGCGGGCGCAGACAGTCGAGCGAATCGGGAAACGTGTCCTTGCCGACGGAATCGTAGACGACATCGCAGCCCTTGCCGCCGGTGATCTCCTTCACGCGATCGACGAAATTCTCGGTCTTGTAGTTGATGACGTGCGTGTAGCCGTTCGCGCGGGCAAGGTCGGCTTTTTCGTCCGAACTGACGGTTCCGATGCTGGTAGCGCCGATCTTTCTGGCCCATTGGCCGGCGATCGACCCGACACCGCCGGCGGCGGCGTGGAAGAGCAAGGTCGTTTCCGGTCCGATTCGGAAGGTGCTGCGCAGCAAATACCGGGCTGTCATGCCCTTCAGCATCATGGCAGCGGCCTCGTCATCGGATACGCCGTCCGGCACCTTCACAAGCACGCCGGCCGGCATGACACGCGCTTCGGCATAGGCGCCGAGCCCGCCTGCATAGGCGACGCGGTCTCCAACGGCGACGTGGCTAACACCTTCACCGACTGCCTCGACGACACCCGCGCCTTCATTTCCTGGGATGAACGGCAGCCCTGTCGGCGCCGGATAGAGGCCCGAGCGGAAATAGGTGTCGATGAAATTGAGCCCGACGGCGGAATGGCGGATCCGTGCTTCGCTCGGTCCCGGATCACCGACTTCGACGTCCTCCCATGTGAGAACCTCAGGACCGCCCGTGCGGTGCACGCGGATCGCCTTTGCCATAGTGTTTCTCCCTGGTCCAGGAGACCGCGGTCCCCTCGCCTGCTTCTTGTCAATCGATGAGCGGCGGCCGGCGGTACGCCGTGAATGATTATCCGGCCCAGTCGAGCGTGCACAATTCGGCGGATCGACCGGCAAAATTCCAATTGCGACCAAAGGCCCGCAATTTGCTCTTGTCGGATTTGCAGACCGTGATGTCCGGTGCGATCCAGTATTGGCTGTTGCGGATCACGACGTGCTCGTCCTTGTCGCTCGCCGGCACCGGCGTCACGGCACCCTCGATCATCTTGCCGGCCCTAAAGATCCGCGTCGTTCCGTCGATGTCGTAGGTGATGTCGGTCTGGTGCACGCCGAGAAAACGGCCGACCAGGATCTTCAAAAGGCCCGTCGTGCCGCCGGCGCGGCCGGAAAAGATCTTCGTCAGGGCCTTGGTCTGGTAGACGCCGGCCTTTTCATCGATCAGCACGCCCGCGGTCCAGTTGCCGCGCGACATGAGCCCGGGAATCTCCATGATCAGGCCCATGTTGATATCGCTGAGGTCGATGTCATCAAAATGGCCTTCCTCGATGCGAATGCCGGCCCAGGTCTGGCAATAGCCTTCCGTCGGCGGATGCAGGCCC
This sequence comes from Rhodobiaceae bacterium, assembly GCA_028285165.1. Lineage (GTDB taxonomy): Bacteria > Pseudomonadota > Alphaproteobacteria > Rhizobiales > JANQQB01 > JANQQB01. The sequence goes on along the minus strand of JANQQB010000436.1, from coordinate 10,526 downwards.
AATGACAGCACACACGGGCAAAAGACCGTGCAATTGCAGGACAGAACCAATTCTCCCTTCAGGGACCAGGATGGGTTCGACATGAGTGGACGTTCCTTTTCGTTTTTTTCCGAGCGCCGGGCCCTCAGGGAACAGCGCCGATACTTATCCCGTAAGGAAAACAGCGGCGAGCGACGGCCCGCTGACTGCTGTCCCAACGCATAACAAGAAGACGCCGATACCTTTTGTAATCCAGATACTTGGATAGGTTTTCTCAAGCGTCATAAGAATGCAAAGCAACGCCGTCCAGACCAGGTTCATGACGCCTACGGCGAACATCACGGTCATCAACGCCCAGCAGCACCCCAGACAGAAGAGCCCCTGCTCGACGCCGAGGCGAAACAGGCCGGTGGAATGCGGCGTCCATCGGGCGAAGAAATAGGAAAACGGGTTCTGACACTTGGTCAGGCAGGCATGCTTGGCCGGCGTGAACTGGTAGAGCGCGGCGGCGATGAAGATCGCTCCCGCGAGGGCCGGTGCGACCGGCGTGCCGGCAAAGGTCAGGGCACCAAGCGCGGTCAGCCCCGATTGCAGAAGGGCTGCGGCGAGCGAAAACCCGATCCAGACGACCATGTATCCCGATGCCAGCACCAGAACCGGCGCGGCCGGCTCTCCCTTGCGCGCCGCGGTATCCGCGATCTGGGAATAGGTCGCCAGCATGGGGGCGGCGCTCGGCAGCATCATCGCGAGCACCATCATAAGCCACATCGGCAGGGCGACCAGGAAGGTCTCGCCGGAGACCAACGCCGGGCCGACATCGATCAACGGTTGGCAAAGCGCGGCGAGAAACGGCGGAAGCTCGAACCCGAGAACCGGTTCCAGAAGCGCCATGCCCGGTCCGAAAACAGCGGCATCATCCGAACGGGCGCCAACAACCATGGCCGTCAGATAAATCCAGCCCAACCCTGCAGCGATGGCAACCGCGGCATAGACCGGCAGGCGCGGATGATGCGCCACCCATCCGATCGCGCGATCGGGCACTGCCAGGCCCGACAAGTCCGATTCGCGATGCGGCGACGTTTCCGCCATCCAAGGTCCCTTGTGTTGTTGTGTGCACCAAAACGCGTCCGCGGACGGTTTGCAAGCCCGCCATCTGAAAATGGTTTTCACGTTCAAGGCTGTGTGCCAGAGCCAAATCTTCGGGCCCGGTGCGACTTCGTCCCTCTTGCCGCCGACGGGCCAACCTGTCTACGGTCGCGGCCGGTCGGCGCCTGCATGCGGGCCGCAGCGCGAAAGCGGAAAACACATGGACACTACGAGCGATGTCGATATCGGAATTGTCGGCGGCGGACCGACCGGCCTGACGGCCGCATTGCTGCTCGAAATGGCCGGTTATACGGTCGCGCTGGTGGCACCGAAAGCTGCCGATGACGGCCGCTCCGTCGCGCTGCTGCAATCATCCCTTGAGATTTTTGACACAATCGGCTGCCGGGCCGAGATCGAAGCCGCCGGCGCCGCGCTGGCGATCATGCGGCTGGTCGACGATACGGGCCACCTCTTGCGCGGTCCCGAACTGGCCTTCAAGGCCAGCGAAATCGGCTACGATTCCTTCGGGTATTCGATTGCGACAGCCGCACTCACCTCCATTCTCGAAAATCATGCGGCAAAAACCGGGACGCTCCGGCGCATCGAGAGCGACGTCGAAGCGGTGGAACCGGGCGTGGACAGTGTCACGCTGATCACCCGAACCGCCGGGAAGGTCACCTGCCGGCTCGCCGTCGGCGCGGACGGCAAACGCTCGCTCTGCCGCGAGGCCAGCGGGGTCGAGTTCAAGACATGGTCCTATCCGCAGGAAGCGCTGGTCACCACCGTGACGCACGAGCGGCCGCACGACAACATCTCGACTGAATTCCACACACGCGCGGGACCGTTCACCCTGGTCCCGGTTTCCGACGAGCAATGCGGCCTTGTCTGGGTCGATCGGCCGGAAGTGATTGAAACGTGGAAAGACGCAGACCCTACTGCCCTGTGCCGGGAAATCGAACGCCGGTCGCACGCCATTCTCGGACGCATCACCGATTGTGTACCGCCCCGCACATTTCCGATGTCCGGCGGTTATGCGCCGGATCCAGCCGCGAACCGTATCGCACTGGTTGGCGAGGCCGCCCATTACTTTCCGCCGATCGGCGCGCAGGGTCTCAATCTCGGTCTGAGAGATTGTGCCGCGCTGGCCCGCTCGCTTGGCAAGCGGCGCGCCGATCCCGGTGAAAAGGCGGCGCTCCAGCTGTATGTGCGCTCGCGCAAGGCCGATGTGACGTCGCGCACCTATGGCGTGGACATGCTGAACCGCTCGCTCCTGATCGACTTCTTCCCGATCCAAGCGGCACGCGCTCTCGGTCTGACGCTTGCCGACACCGTGCAGCCGCTTCGTCGCCTGATGATGCGGCTCGGGGTGGCCGTATCGCCGTTGCGTTGACCTTCCAGATATCTCGCCAGGGCAAACCGGTGATAGCGCGTTGGCCAGCTCATTGATCTGAGCGGCGCACGGCCGGATCGAGCGGTACGGGCAGCGCCGGGATCCGAGTACCGGACTCCAATTCGATGTTGTGATCGAACAGGCCCCGGTCCACGAAATGGGCATCGTCGAGGGCATCCGGATAGGCGCGGACCAGCGTTGCGCAGCAATCGGCTTCGGCAAGGACCGGTTTCCATTCATCGGCCGTGCGGGCTGCGAAACAGGCAGCGAGACCTTTGCGGGTGGCGTCGGGATCCTTTGCGTCCGCGCGAAGGGCTTCTTCCAGGCCGACCGCCTCGCACAACGCCATCCAGAACTTCTGCTCCAGGGCTCCAACCGCCACAAGATGGCGGTCCGCGGTCGGGTAAAGGCCATAGCGCGGCGAGCCGCCGGTCAAGAGCATGGTTCCCGATGGGGCGGTGGTGCCGGTGCCGATGAAGTCCGCGTGCGCAAACGGTGCGAAGGCGAACATCGCGTGGGTCATGGCAATGTCGAGATGGGTGCCCTTTCCGGTTCGCTCTCGAGCAATCAGGGCCAGCAGAATGTTGATCACGGCCGGGAACGAGCCGCCGCCGATATCAGCGACCTGGGTCGGCGGCAGGACCGGCGCATCGACGGATCCGCGTGACAAGTCCAGGACGCCCGTCAGTGCCATGTAATTGATGTCATGGCCGGCCTCGAAGGCCCTCGGTCCCTTTTGGCCGTAGCCGGATATGGAACACAAGATCAGGCGTGGATTCACGGCCGCCAGCGTTGCGTAATCGAGCCCGAGGCGTGCCATGACGCCGGGTCGGAATTGTTCGACGAGTACATCCGCCTGTTTTGCAAGCTCAAGCAGTTCCTGGCGGCCTGAATCGGTTTTCAGATCAAGTTCCAGAAACCGTTTGCCGCGATTCAGGATCGAAAACGCTACGGACTCGCCGTCGACAAACGGCGGATAGCGCCGCATGTCCTCGCCGCCCGGCCGTTCGATCTTGAGCACGTCGGCGCCGGCCTCAGCCAGGCACAACGTGGCGAGCGGCCCGGGCAGCAAGGTCGTCAGGTCCAGCACCTGAATGCCGTCAAGCGCGCCGTTCAACCAATTGTCCTTTCATTGCGGCTCTCCTCCATCGTTTTTTCCTTCACAAGCCCGGAATCCGATTGTCGACAACGAGATACAGGATCCCGGTCACCGTAAAAACCGACACGGCCGTGCCGATCAGGATCGCCGACGACGCCCGTTCCACATAGGACTGATACTGGCTCGCCAGCACAAAAACATTGGCGGCAGGCGGCAGGCACGCCATCAGCACGGCCGTCTTGATCCAGAGCGGATCAATGCCGCCGAGCCAGGTCAGCACACCGAAGACGATGATCGGATGGGCCACCAGTTTGATCATCAAGAGGGCGGGCAGTTCGAGCGGCACCCGCTTGATCGGTCGCAGCGCCACCGTCACGCCCATTGCAAACAGGGCGCAGGGCGCGGCGGCCGAGCTCAAGAATTCAAGCAGGCGGTCGAGCGCGTCCGGCAGGTCCAGCTCCACGGCGGCGGCCAGGATTCCCGCCATCGTCGCCAGAATGAAGGGATGCAGGAAAAGCCGTTTCAAGGCCGTTCCGACGAGCCCCGCCATCGATTGTTTGTCGGTGCCGCCAATCGCCATGAGAAAGGCGGCCAGCATGAACAAAAGCGCGTTGTCGAAGCAGAAGATCAGAGCCGTCGGCACCGTCGACGCGGAGCCCAACGCGGCAAGCGTCAGGCCAGGGCCCATATAGCCGATGTTGGAATAGGCGCCGATCAGTCCCTGGACCGTGGCTTCGCGAATCCGACCGCTCGTGACGATCACACCGAGGCAGAACGCGAGCGCAAAGGCGACATAGGTCGAAAACGTCGTGCCAAAGACAAAGCCCCAATTCGTGATCTGGTCGATGGGGGTTTCCGACAAAAGCCGGAAGAACAGCGCCGGAAGGGCACAATAGACGACGAAAAAGTTCAACCAGGCCAGGCCTGCTTCAGGCAGGTCGCCGATGCGCCCCGCTCCGTAGCCGAGGAAGATCAGCCCGAAAAACGGTAATGCGAGGGTGATCACCTCGCTCATGGCCGCTTTGCCCCTGCAGAGCGTACACCCCCGCTTCGCCGACCCGTCGTTGCAATCCCGGTGGCGGATCGCGTATGCACCTCGGGCGTCGGCAGGATTCTCCATGGCGTTCCTGCTCCGAGCGCGTCGGATTTTGCAACGGATATCAAGAACAAGACGTGTCAGACCCCGGGAAAGTGCGCCTCAAGGACCGTATCGAATATGCCGCGCTTTTGGCAGTCGCAAACTGCCTGCAGGCGCTTCCTGTGGAAACGGCGGCGGCATTTTGCGGCTTCTGCTGGCGGCATATCGCGTCGCGTACGCGTCGGCAAAAACGCGTGCTTGCCCATTTGCGTCTCGCCTTTCCCCACCTGACCGACGACGAAGTGAAGACCCTCAGCCTGCGGGTGTGGGACAATCTGGGGCGGGTGATGGCGGAAACCCTGCATCTGCACACCTTGCGCGGTCGCGCTCTTGAAAGCCCCTATGACCATTCTCGGGTCGGCCCTGTGCGCGATCAGGTCGACCATGGCCTCGTCGTGGCGTCCGGCCATATCGGCGCTTACGAGTTGATCGTTGTGGCTGCGCTGCAGATCGGTGCAAAACCCGCAGGCATCTATCAGGAGCTGAAAAATCCGCTGGTCGATCGTTATCTCGCCGACCTGCGGCGCCCGATGTTTCCTGCCGGCCTGTTCTCCAAGAGCCACAAGGCCGCGCGTCAGGTCCTTAGTATCGTCAAGGCGGGCGGTACAGCCGCCTTTCTCGCCGACCAGCGCGAAATCAAGGGCGTAAAGATCCGGTTTTTCGACCGACCCGCCTATGCCAATCCGTTTCCCGCCATGCTCGCTCGGCATTGTACGGTGCCTTTCATGGCAGGGCGCATTATCCGGCGGCTCGACGGCAGCTATGTCATCGATGGCGACGAAGTGGCGGTCCCGGCGGACGGCAGCCCGGCCGAGGCCTTGCTGACCGCGACGCAGAATTTTCATGACGTGCTGGAACGCTACATCCGGGAATATCCGGAACAATGGATGTGGACGCACCGGAAATGGGCGCTGCCGGAAGGCGAAACCGAGACGGCCTAAGCAACGATCATTGGGATTGGTCGCTCTTCGACTATCGCCGCCTTGCGGTTTCGACGGCACGAGATAAAACCATGTTGCTCTGCAACATCGGTCGGAAGGTCCCTCGGTGCAAAAACATCCCCGCAACTTCTTCAAACCGCTGGCGATCGGCGCCCCGGAACCGTTCCGCGACCTGCCGGTTACGCTTGAGCGCATGATCCATTTCATCCCGCCGCATATCGAAAAGGTGCGGGCGAAGGTTCCCGACCTGATCAAGACGGTCGATGTGGTGCTCGGCAATCTGGAAGACGCCATCCCGAGCGATCAGAAGGAAGCCGCCCGGGCCGGTTTTATCGCGCTGGCGAAGGAAAACGACTTCGGTTCGACCGGGCTCTGGACGCGGGTCAACTGCCTGAACAGTCCGTGGTTTCTCGACGATGTCATGGAAATCGTCGCGGCCGTCGGCGACACGCTCGACGTGCTGATGCTCCCGAAAGTCGAAGGGCAGTGGGATATTCATTATATCGATCAATTGCTTGCGCAGCTTGAAGCCCGGCACGGCGTGAGCCGTCCGATCATGGTGCATGCCATTCTCGAAACCGCCGAAGGCGTGAAAAACGTCGAGGCAATTGCCGAGGCGAGCCCGCGTATGCACGGCATGAGTTTGGGTCCGGCGGATCTGGCGGCGTCGCGCGGCATGAAGACCACTCGGGTCGGCGGCGGGCATCCGGACTATTCCGTCGTAGCCGACGGCGCAGAAGATGCCGTCGAGCGCCCCCGCTATCAGCAGGATCTCTGGCACTACACAATCGCCAAGATGGTGGATGCCTGCCAGTCGGCCGGCATCAAGGCGTTTTACGGGCCGTTCGGCGACTTTTCCGACCCGATTGCCTGCGAAGCGCAGTTCCGCAATGCGTTCCTGCAGGGCTGTCACGGGGCGTGGTCGCTGCATCCCTCCCAGATCGCGATCGCCAAAACGGTGTTCAGTCCGGACGTCGAGGAAGTGCGGTTTGCGCAGAAGATCCTCGATTCGATGCCCGACGGAACGGGAGCGATCATGATCGACGGAAAAATGCAGGATGACGCGACCTGGAAACAAGCAAAAGTGATCGTCGATCTCGCAAGGTCAGTTTCGGGAAAAGACCCTGAAATGGCAGAGGTTTATGGATATTAAGGGAAATCCTTGACGGGGTCTGGACGGGTCTGCGGCACCACCCTATGATAGTGCGTTGGCGTTCACGGTTTATAACGAGAGCATGTTCAGAACCGCGAAATTCAGTATCGGACAGGTTGTAAAGCACCGGATCTTCCCGTTCCGGGGCGTGATTTTCGACGTCGATCCGACGTTCGACAATACCGAGGAATGGTGGCAATCCATCCCGGAAGAGATCCGGCCCTCCAAGGACCAACCCTTCTATCACCTGTTTGCCGAAAACGACGATACCGAATACGTCGCCTACGTATCAGAACAGAACCTCATCCCGGATGAATCGGGCGATCCGATCCGCCACCCGCAGGTCAACGAGATCTTCGAGGAAACCGAAGACGGGGTCTATCGGTCCCGCGATTTGTACTACAATTGACAGCGCCCGGAAGGGCGTCCTGATCCCTGTCCGTTCATCAGTTGCCAACGGTCGTCGTTCGCCGAGCGTCCGCCGTCCAGAAAGCGTGCCGAGGCGCGCAAACGCCAGGATCCAGACCGAACCGATCCGTCGCCCTGGCGCTTTTCGGGTGTCGTCTTCGGGCAAGCGTGTCCATGCCGGTCCGACAGCCCTTTTGGTCCGCTGACATGCAGCGGGCGGACCTACCGGTAAAAGGAACCGTTCCATGAGTCTGCGCGACATCCGAAATTTCGACTATACGGTCCTTCTCTGCAGCAATATGCAGGAGACCTGCGCCTTCTATCGCGACATCATGCGGTTTCCCGTCGAGACGGAGCGCGAGAACTGGGTCAGCTTTCGCGTTGGCGCCACGCTCCTGACATTGCGGCCCCGCGGTGTATGGAGCGTGTGCGATGACGGTGCCCGGCCGCCGGGTTCGGCGGCGGTCCAGCTTGCCTTCCGGGTCCCGCCGCCGGCTGTCGATGCGTGCCATCAGGAGCTGGTCGACAAGGGGGTGGAGATATTGAGGGGACCGACGGACTTGCCGGATTGGCGCCATCGCACTCTGTTTTTCCGCGATCCAGAAGACAACATCATCGAGATCTATGCTGAGTATTGATGCCGGCCTCCTGTCCGGACACGAACCGACACTCTGACGCGGCCGCCATCTTCCAAGTTCGCTGGCACCTCCGGCAGGGTTCGGATACAAACGAAAGACCAAGAGGTTGCCGGTGTTCGCCAATCCGCTGCTCATTGTCGCCCTTCTGACCACCGGCGCAATCGCCGTTTGGGGGCTCGTCGACACGGCCGGCCTGGCCAGCCTGTCCGGGTCGCTCGTCCACATTCAGTTTACCAGCCGTGCGTGGTTCATCATGCTGACGGTCAGTTTCCTGCTGATCGTGACGATCTGGTTGGCGCTGTCGCGTTTCGGGTCGTTGCGGCTCGGTCGCGACGACGAAGAGCCGGAATTCTCGACAATCTCCTGGCTGACCATGCTGTTTTCCGCCGGTATGGGAGTCGGGCTTTTGTATTGGGGCGCGGCGGAGCCGTTGACCCATTATCTGGCCTTGAGTGACATGGAAGACGCCCCGCCTGCGGCGGCCAGCGCGCTGTTTCTGACGCTGTTTCACTGGGGCATTCATGCCTGGACGATCTATGCAATCACAGGACTGGTCATCGCCTTTTTCGGGTTCCGATTGGGATGCCCAAGCCTGGTGAGTGCGCCGATCCGCAAGGTGTTCGGCGATCGGGCGGTGACGAATTCGGTCGGCTGGCTATGCGACCTGATGGCCATTGTCGCCGTTGCGATCGGGCTCGGCGGGTCCATCGCGATGGGTGTGTTCCAGATCAAGGAAGGCGTGGAGGCGCTGTTCGGCCTGTCCGATACGGGCTCGGTTTTGACGTACGTAATCTTCGGCGTCCTCGTCCTGGCCTACATCCTGCCGCTTACGGTCGACCTGCAAAAGGGCATGGCGGTGCTGTCGAACACGGCCATGGCAATTGCCGGGTGCCTCATGGTCTTCATTCTGCTTGCCGGGCCGACCCACTACATCATGGGCGGCATCACCCAGAGCATTGGCGACTATTTCGGCAACGTCATCACACACGGCTTCCGGACCTTCACCTTCATGGATGAACGCGTGGAAAGCTGGTTTCAGTCCTGGACCCTGAACTACATGGTGTGGTGGATCGCCTGGGCGCCGTTCGTCGGCGTCTTTATCGCCCGGATCTCGCGCGGTCGCACCATTCGGGAATTCCTGATGGGCGTCGTGCTTGTGCCGACGGCGTTTTCCATTCTCTGGTTCGGCACGTTTGGCAGCGCCGGTTTTTATGCCGCGCTCAGGACGGACCTTCCGATCCTCGATGTCGTGCGCGGCAATGTCAGTGCGGTGACGTTTTATGTGCTCGATCACATGCCCTTGCCGACATTGACGATCGCCGCGGTTGTCGGTGCCGCCTTCCTGTTCATCGTGACCAGCGTCGTCAGTGCCGCGTTTGTGCTCAGCATGTTTTCCACCAGCGGTAGCCTTGATCCGCCGGTCCGCGTGAAACTCGCCTGGGGCGGGCTTCTCGGAGCGCTGGGTCTCGTCATGATCCTGTCGGGCAACATCGATACGGTGAAGTCGATTATCGCCCTTGGCGCCCTGCCCTTTGTCTTCGTGCTTCTTTTGCTTGTGGTCTGTTTTCTGAAGGCGCTTAAAGCGGAAAGGGTGACGGTCTCATGAATCCGCTGCTCGATACGATCATGAACCTCGAAGTGTTCGCGTTTATCGGCCTGATGGTGTGGCTCTACATGAAGCCGACGGACATCGACCGGAAAGAGGCGCCGCTAACTGACAATCCGGATGGCCTGAAGGGGGAAAAACAGGCAGGGGCAACGACCATTCACGAGTGACGACATGGCTGCCAGTGGACAAGATCGAAGCTTGCGCGACCGCCTGGCGAGACGTCAGGTATACATCCGCGGCAAGGACGGTAAAGACTATGTCCTGCGTCCCATCCAGCCGTCGGACGCACCGTCCCTCATTCGCGGATATGACGCCATGTCGGAGCGCGGCAAATGGTTCCGCATGCTGCATGCGGTGCCACATCTGACCGATGACATGGCTCGCGAATTCTGCGCGCCCGATCCTCAAACAGAATGCTGCGTCGTGATCGACGGCCGGGATGACCTGGCCGACGAAATCCTCGGCGGCGCGCGGGTCGCCGGTCTCGGTCAAGGCAAGGCGGCGGAGTTTTCCGTTTCGCTTCGGCCGGAGGCTCGCGGCCTCGGACTGGCGCGGCAAGCACTGGAAACCGTGATCGACGTGGCGCGCGAGGCCGGAAACACCGAGGTCTGGGGTCTCATTGCCCGTCAGAACACGGCCATGTTGAAGCTTGCCGAACGGGTCGGCTTCCAGAACAAACGGGATCTGGACGATATTTCCCTGGTCCGTGCAACCATCGCTCTTTGACGCCGGCGCCGGTTACAGACCGACGAAATAGCCGATGACAAAAGCGTTTGTGATGTCGACGAAAAACGCGCCGACCAGCGGCAGGATGATGAAGGCTGTCGGCGCCGGACCATGCGTCTTGGTAACCGCTGTCATGTTGGCGATGGCCGTCGGCGTTGCACCGAGCGCGAACCCGGCAAAGCCGGCACTCAGGACGGTCGCGAGATAATCCCGCCCCATCAGCGGGAACAGCACCAGAATGATGAACAGCACCGTCGCAATGGCCTGCATGGCCAGCAGGATCAGCAGCGGTCCCGCAAGCCCGGCGATCGTCCACAATTGCATACCCATCAGCGACATCGCGATGAACAGGCCGAGCG
>JANQQB010000417.1 GCA_028285165.1 Rhodobiaceae bacterium | reverse complement strand
GGCCGCCTTGTGGTCAACCAGACCACTGCGGCGACCGCGCCTAGCCAGAAGGCCTGAAATGCCGGTCAAATGGGTCAATCTAATCACACGATGCTCTAGCTGACGCGGTTCAGTTGTCGCTGGTCGACGACTTCTTCCGCTCGAACCGCTCCTTCAGGCCGGCGCAGGGATCGCCGGTCTCGGAACGCGTTGTGAACAGCACAAAATCGAACGGGGCCGGACCGTCCACGCCGAACGTGTAATCGGCGAACTCGTTGCGGCCTTCCTCGACTTCGACCAGAGCGATCGACAGCACGGTTTCCTGCGGCGCGCGGCTCGCCAGGACCGACGGAACGGCCCAGTCCGTGCGGACATGGCCGGCTCCGGCGATCAGCACTGTGCCGTCCGGATTGTCGGCCTGCAGCATGGCATCGGCGAGTGCCCCGTCCCGGGTGCGCTGAACCAATACCATCGGGCCCAGCGCCTCTTCGGGTACGAACCGGCAATGGCCCTCGTAAAGAATCTTGCGCAAGGCCTTGTCGTTCCGGGGCAGGAGCGGGTCGTCGAGCCCGAACCGGGAAGCCTGCGACGCTGCCAGTGCAGCAAGGCCCTTTCGGCCGACTTCGCGCATCAGCGAACGATCGATATCGCCAGCCCGCATCGGCAGGTCGTTCTCCAGCGCCACTTCCCCGATCGGCCGATAGATCGACCAGTCCGGCCAGCCGCGCTCGGACCATTCCACGGCCTCGGCCAGGGCATCCGGATCCTTTGAACCGCTTTCCAGGAAGGTCTGGAGGGCGCCGTCGAGGCGGTTCGGTATCATTTCGAAAACGACGGTCGGCCGGCGCCCCGCTTTTACCAGCGTTCCAATAAGAGCGGCCTGGATCGTGTGATGGTCTGCATTCGGATGGATTTCTCCGACCAGAACATGGCGGGCACTTTCTGCGGCCTTGGCCATACCCGCCAGACTTTCCGGATTTCCGGAACCCGTCCAGACGGTGCCGACCAGGGGATGGTCAGCCAGGTCCGACACCGTCCAGTCCGGCAGGTCAAGGGCTCGTGCCGGCGCGGTCGCAAGGCCGGTCAGTACGCTGAGGACGAGCAGAAAGCCGAAGCGGCTGCGGGCATGGCGTTCGGGCATGACGTATCTGCTCATCGTTTTGGAGAAGCGTGCCGGCCCGGGGCATTGCTTGCAATCCGGACCGGCAAAATCCTGCGTGAAGGACAGTGTCGCCGGTCAGATCGGACCGATGCACGATGTCACATCGTCGCGCCGATCTGCCAGGGCACAAATTCGTCATTGCCCAGACCTTGCGCTTCGCTGAGCGATTGCTCGCCTGACGCAACGGCCAGAATGCGTTCGAAGATTTCCTCGCCCACCTCGCGAACACTGGCGCCGCCGTCGACGATGCGCCCGGCATTGATGTCCATGTCCTCGGGCATGCGGGCATAGGTTTCCGAGTTCGAACAGATCTTGATGGACGGCGCGGGCTTCGATCCGAAGGCGGACCCGCGCCCGGTCGTGAAGGTCACGATGTTGCAGCCTCCGGCGATCTCGCCGGTCACCGATGCGGGGTCGTATCCGGGGCTGTCCATGAAGACAAAACCCGTGCGGTCGACGGGTTCGCCGTATTTGTAGACACCGGCCAATGGCGTCGTGCCGCCCTTGGCGACGGCACCGAGGGACTTTTCCAGGATGGTGGTGAGGCCGCCCTTTTTGTTGCCAGGCGAGGGATTGTTGTCGAGCGAACCGTGATTGCGCTCCACGTAGTCCTCCCACCACAGGATTCTGTCCACCAGCTTGCGGCCGGTCGCTTCGTCGACGGCACGCCGGGTCAGGAGGTGTTCCGCGCCGTACACTTCCGGCGTTTCGGCGAGCACCGCCGTGCCGCCCTGACGCACGAGCAGGTCGACCGCATAGCCGAGTGCCGGATTGGCGGTGATGCCGGACCAGGCGTCGGACCCGCCGCATTGCAGGGCCAGCATCAGGTCGGAGGCCGGGCAGGGTTCGCGGCTGACGGCGTTCGCCGCCGGCAGCATTTCGTTCACACGGTCAATGCCCCGGTCGATGGTCTTGCGCAGGCCGCCCATGTTCTGGATGTTCATGGTGCGAAAGGTCGGACCGCTCTCGATGCCGTAGGCGTCCAGAAGAAAATCGATCTGATTGACTTCGCAGCCGAGGCCGACGAGCAGGACGGCGGCCATATTGGGGTGGCGGGCAAAACCCCACAGCACGCGCTGCAGGTTCTGATAGCCTTCCCCGTCATCCGCCATGCCGCACCCCGTGCCATGCACGAAGGCGACGACGCCGTCGACATTTGGATACCCGGCCAGGCGTTCGGGCGTGAAATGGGAGGCGATGGCGCGGGCCGCCGTCGCCGAACAGTTCACGCTGGTCAATACGCCGATATAGTTCCGGGTGCCCACCTTTCCGTTCTTGCGGCGATAGCCCATGAACCGGGCGCGCTGGTCCTCCGGGAGCACCGTTACAGGTGCCGCATCCACCGAATAGGCGTAGGAATGGTCGGTGTTGCGAAAACCCGTGTTGTGGACGTGCACGTGATCGCCGGCGCGGATCGTCTCCGTCGCATAGCCGATGGTCTGCGCATATTTCCGGATTGCTTCGCCTTCGGCGATGTCGGTCAGAGCGATCTTGTGGCCTTTCGGAATATCGGTGCGCGCGGTCAGCGTGTCGATCGTTTCGCCGCCGTTGATGCGGCGGATCGCCGTGGCGACAGAATCCGCCTCCTCGAGAAGCA
>JANQQB010000401.1 GCA_028285165.1 Rhodobiaceae bacterium | reverse complement strand
CACATCGGCGGAGTCTTCCAGCAATTCGATTTCGTAGACAGCGCCGAGACCGCCGCGGTGCCGGCCGGGACCGCCGGAATCCGGGCGCAGCGCCCATTGTGTGAACTTGACCGGATAGGCGGCCTCCAGGATTTCGAGCGGCGGGATGGTTGCCGTCGAAATCGGGGCGTTGCCGTGATTGAGACCGTCGCCGAGGGGGTGACCGCCATGCCCGCCGCCGAAGAATGAAAACATCACCCAACGCCGACCGTCCGCCCGGTGCCCGGACAGGGAGAGTGCGTTAATGGTGCCATAGGCGCAGCCGTTCGAGCGCTCCGGCGCCATCTCGGCCACGGCCTGGAACACCACGTCGATCAGCCGCAGGATCGTCTCGGTATAGCCGCCGACCGGTTTCGGCGCGGTGACGGCAAGCAGCGTATCGTCGGCGATCACGAAGGAGACCGGCTCAAGCACGCCGGCATTGGCCGGGACGTCGCCGAAGACGTGCTTCAGCGCGACGTAACAGGCGGCGATCGTGGTCGAGCGGGAGATGTTGACCGGCCCTGCGCAGGCGGGCGAGGAGCGTGAGAAGTCCATCGTCATGCGGTCGCCGTCGATGGTGAGGTCGAGCGCGATCTTCAGCGGCGTGTCGTCGATGCCGTCATTGTCGAGGAAGTCTTCCGCCGACACCGTGCCGTCGGGCAGGGCGGCGATTTCGCTGCGCATGAGCCGCGCTGCCCGCACCCGCAATTCCGTCAGCGCCTCGGCAAGCGTTGCATCGCCGTATTCGTCCAAGAGGTCGTGCATGCGCCTTGTGCCGAGATCGAGCGCATTGATCTGGCCGTTCAGGTCGCCGTAGAGCGAACCGGGCAGCCGCGAATTCGCCGACAGGATATCGATCACGTCCTGCCGCAGCTCGCCGTTTTCGTAGAGTTTGACCGGCGGGATCAGCATGCCCTCCTGGAAACACTCGGTCGCCTCCGGATTGTAGTTTCCGGGCACATTGCCGCCGACATCATGCCAGTGACCGACCGAGGCGAGGTAGCAGAACACCTTGCCGTCCCGGAACAATGGCTTGACCAACCGGAAGTCGGACAGGTGCGTGCCGCCGTCATAGGGGTCGTTGAAGATCCAGACATCGCCGTCGCGCGGCCCGCCCTGCCTTTTGGCCTTTTCGATCACGGCACGCACGGCGAACGCCATCACGCCGACAAAGATCGGCAGGCCGGACTTGCCCTGGACGAGCGTGTCGCCGGTGTGTGCGTCGTACAGACCGTGCGAGGCGTCGTGCGCTTCGGCGATGATCGGGTTGAAGGCGGAGCGGAACAGGGTCGCGTCCATCTCGTCGGCGATCTGTTCCAGCCGGCCCTTCAGCACGGCAAGCGTGACGGGATCCATCGGCATCGTTCAATGGTCTCCGTCATAGGATTTGCCGAGCCGCAGAAGGTCGGGCGTGCCGAGCACGTCGTTGAGGCCGGCAAAGTCGAGCATGGAGTCGCGCATGGCGGCATTGCTGCCGGTCTCCAACAGGCTTGCGTAATAGGTGCGGGCGCAGGCTGCGAGGGCACGGACCGCGCCGCCGGGAAAGATTACAAGCCGGTAGCCGATCTCCTGCAATTCGGAGGCCGACAGGGCCGGTGTCTTGCCGCCTTCGACGATGTTGGCCATGACCGGGCAGTCCGGGCCGAGCGTGGCCACGATCTGTTGCATGTCCTCGCGATTGCGCGGCGCCTCGACGAAGAGGATGTCGGCGCCGGCGTCACGATAGGCAGCGGCCCTGTCGAGCGCCGCCGACAGGCCGTCGGTCGCGATCGCGTCGGTGCGGGCAATGATCAGCGTTTCCTCGCTCTGCCTTGCATCGACGGCAGCGCGCAGCTTGCCAGTCATTTCGCCGACCGGGACAAGGGTCTTTCCGTCAAGATGGCCGCAGCGTTTCGGCAGGGTCTGGTCTTCCAGTTGCAGGGCATTGGCGCCGGCCCGTTCGAAGACCCGCACGGTACGCTGCACGTTGAGCGCGTTGCCGAAGCCGGTATCCGCATCGACGATCAGCGGCAGGGCAATGCGGTCGCGGATCGCTGAAATGGTCTCGGCGACCTCGCTCATGGCCACCAATCCGATATCCGGCCGGCCGAACCTTGTATAGGCGAGGCTCGCACCGGACAGATAGACGGCCTCCGCGCCGGACTGTTCGGCGATCAGTCCGGTGAGGCCGTCAAAGATGCCCGGCACGAGCAGGATGGACGGGGCGCGCAACCGCGCCTGCAACGACATCATTGGGAATGTTTCCTTGCCGCAAAGCGTTTTTCGAGATGGGGAACCAGTCCGCCGTCGCGGATCAGAGTGATGAGGAAATCGGGCAGGGGCTCCAGGCGCGTCATTGCCCCTGTGCCGTCATGGGTGAGGATGGCAGCGTCCACATCAAGCGTCATACTGTCGCCGGCTTCGCCGGCAATCGGCGTTTCGTGGGCGAAGACCGGCAGGCCGAGATTGATGGCATTGCGGTAGAAGATGCCGCCGAACGATTGAGCAACGATGGCGGCAATGCCGAGATGCTTGAGCGCCTGGGCTGCCTGTTCGCGGGACGAGCCCATGCCGAAATTGCGCCCGGCCAGGATCAGATCGCCCGGCTGTACGGATTCCGCAAAGTCCGGATCGATTGCCTCCAGGCAATGGCTCGCCAGTATGTCGATCGGCGCCGCCATGTATTGGCCCGGGGCCAGCACGTCGGTGTCGATATCGTCGCCGAACCGGAAGACCCGTCCCATCACAGCGCCCTCGTATCGAGCAGGTCGCGGGGGTCGCAGAGATGACCGGTGACGGCGGCGGCGGCAACGGAATAGGGCGAGCCGAGATAGACCTTCGAAGACGCGGCGCCCATACGGCCGCGGAAATTCCGGGCGGTGGAAGAAATGCAGGTGATGTCTTCGCCAAGCCGTTCGGTTCCGTATCCGGCGCAGATGCCGCAGGCATTGGGCAGGATGCGCGCTCCGACATCCTCGAAAACCGCCATAATGCCTTCCGCCTCGGCGCGGTCCTGATCGCGCCGGGAGGCGGGTGCCACCAGCAAGGTCACACCGCCGGCGCAGTTTCTGCCTCTCAGGATGTCTGCGGCGCGTTTCAGATCGCCGTATTTGGCGCCGGTGCAGGCGCCGATATAGGCGATGTCGACGGGTGTCGCTGGATAGAGATCGACGTCCGCGCTGTTGGCCGGCGAATGCGGCGCGGCGATCTGCGGCGCCAGCGCGTCGGCATCGAAGACGTGGTGTTCGTCGAAGGCCGCATCGACATCCCCCTGCCAGAGTTCGGGCGGATCCGGTTCGGCGCCGGCTGCGCGCAGATAGTCGATGGTGATCGCATCCGGGGCGATCAGCCCGGTCTGGCCACCGAGTTCGGCGGCCATGTTGGCAAGCGTCATGCGTTCCTGCATGTCGAGATGCGCGATCGCGGTGCCGCCATATTGTACGGCCTGATAGCGGCCGCCATCCATGCCGAGCCGGCCGCAGAGCGCCAGCATGATGTCCTTGGCGGTCAGGCCCGGACCGAGCCGGCCGGTCCATTCGATGAAGATCGTTTCGGGCACCCGGATCCAGATCTCGCCGGTCGCGAGCACGCCGGCCATTTCCGTGGCGCCGATGCCGAACATATAGGCGCCGAACGCGCCGCCGGTCGGCGAATGGCTGTCGCCGCCGACGACGAACTGTCCCGGTTTCAAATGACCGCGTTCCGGCAGCACGACATGGCAGATGCCGAGACTGTCGTAAAAGGTGACATTGCGCTGTTTTGCCCAATCCCGGGCACCGTTGAGGATTTCCCGGGCTTGCGGGGTATTGCCTGGAACGAAATGATCGGAAATCAGGACCACGCGTTCCCGGTCGAACAGGTCAGCGCCGAGGCGTTCCAGGATCGGCTCGACGCGGCGCGGCCCTCCGGAATCATGGATCATCGCGAGATCCACCGCTGCCGTTACGACTTCGCCCGATACCACGGAGTCCCGGCCGGAAGCGCGGGCAATGATCTTTTGGGCAAGCGTCATCGGCATGGCTCAGATCCCCAGGTAAGCGCGTTGCAGGTCCGGGTCGTCCAGAAGGTCGGATGCCTTGCCGGACAGGCTGATCGCGCCGTTTTCCATAACGAAGGCGCGGTTCGCGATTTCCAGCGATTGCAGCACGTTCTGCTCCACCAGAAGGATGGTCAGGCCCTCGTCGTTCAATTGCCGGATCAGGCCGAACATTTCCTCGACCAGTAACGGCGACAGGCCGAGCGAGGGTTCGTCAAGGATCAGGAGATCGGGTTCGGCCATCAGCGCGCGGCCGATCGCCAGCATCTGCTGTTCGCCGCCGGACAACGTGCCGGCCTTCTGGGTCATGCGTTCCTGCAATCGCGGAAACACGGTCGTTACGCGTTCCAGATTCGCGGCGCGGTTGGCGCGGCCGCGGCGGTAACCGCCAAGCAGAAGGTTCTCCCGGACCGACAGGTTGGGAAAGACGTGCCGGCCTTCGGGCACCTGGATCAACCCGCGGTCGACGAGGGCGACGGCGGAGAGGCCGGTGACGTTCTGGCCCTGAAACGTCACCCGGCCCGCATTCGGTCTGATGAGGCCGGACAGAACCGCGTTGAATGTGGTCTTGCCGACACCGTTCGATCCAAGCAGCGCGACGATCTCACCGGCCTCGAGCGCAAGGTCGACGCCGCGCAGGATCTCGGTTTCCCCGTAACCGGCCTTCAATCCGGACACGTCAAGCATCGGGACCTCCCGCTGCAGGCGCGCTCCTTGCAGCAAGCCGGGCGGCCATGCCCGGTCCGAGATAGGCTTCGATCACGGCCGGATCCTGCGAGATCTCGTCCGGACCGCCTTCGGCGATCAGCCGTCCCTGGTTCAGCACCCAGCTCTTTTCCGACAGGGTCATGACCGCCTGCATGACGTGCTCGATCAACAGGATGGTCACGCCGGAATCGCGGATCCTGCGGATCATCGGCAGGACATCGCGGATCTCGCTCGGGTTCAGGCCGGCCATGACCTCGTCGAGCAGGAGCAGTTTCGGGGCCGTAGCCAGCGCCTTGGCGACTTCGAGCCGCTTGCGACCGGCGACCGTGAGCGAGGCGGCATCCTGGTCGAGCCGCTTGTCGAGCCCGACCTGTTCGGAGACTTCGCGGGCGCGGTCGAGCGCATCGCTGCGCAAGGGCAGATGCAGATGCGCGCCGACGGCAATGTTTTCCAACACCGTCTGACCGGCGAACGGCTGCACGATCTGGAACGTGCGCACCATGCCGGCTGCGGCGATGCGCTCCGGCGTGTGCCCGGTGATGTCCTTCCCCAGGAAAGACACCGCGCCGGCATCCGGTTTGTGAAATCCGGTCAACAAGGCGAACAGGGTTGTCTTGCCCGCGCCGTTCGGTCCGATGAGCGAGACGAGGCTGCCCTCATCGACGGTGAGGCTGACGTCGTCGACCGCCCGCAAACCGCCGAATGCCTTGGACAGCCCGGAAACCGTGAGCATCAGGACGGCGCTCCCCGGGCAAGAAGCCTGCGCGCGGACAGGCGCCCGAGGCCGGCCAGGCCGCGCGGCATGAACAGCACCATCAGGACCAGGAGCAGACCGTAAAGCACCAGCGAAATGCCCTGGGCGTCGCCGAAGAACTCGCGGCTCAGTTCGGCAACACCGGTCAGGGCGATAGCGCCGAGCAGCGGTCCGAACAGGGTGCCCATGCCGCCGATGATCGGCACCAGCAGGGATTCCACGGAAACGGCAGGGCCATAGGCGATGCCAGGATCGAGATAGAGGAAGTACTGGGCGTAGAAACAGCCGGCCAGCCCGGTGAAGAGGCCGGACAGGGCCATGGCGCCGAGTTTGACACGGAACGCGTCGACGCCGAGCGCCCGGGCGGCTTCCTCGTTGTCGCGCACCGCCATGAGCCGGGCACCGAACCGGGAATGGCCAAGCCACCAGACAACGACAAAGACGGCAAGCGCCAGGACCCAGATCAGCCAGAAGAAGCCTGCCTTGGTCTCGAATTGAAGGTTGCCGATTGTCCGGTCGAGCGGGATGAGAATGCCGACGCCGGCGCCGGTGAAGTCGACCGTGTTGGAAAGGATGCGCAGCACTTCGGCAAACGCCAGCGTGACGAGCGCAAAATAAGAACCGCGCAGCCCATAGCGGAAGACCAGCGCGCCGATGATCGTCGCGACCAGGGCCCCAAGCGCGCCGCCGAGCAGCAGTCCGATCCACGGATTGATGCCGAAATTCACCTGCAGGACGGCAATCGTATAGGCGCCGGTTCCGAAAAACGCCGCGTGACCGAAGGAGAACTGGCCGCCATAACCGCCGAGAATGTTCCAGGATTGACCAAGCAGCGCTGCATAGAGCGTCATGATCACCGCGTTCAGCCAGAAATCCGACTGGATCGCAAAGGGTGCGACGGCGATCGCGGCGAACAGGACGAGGAGGAGGAGAAGCTGTTTCATGCCGGTCCTCTCACGCCCTGTGTCCGAGCAGTCCCGTCGGACGGAACAACAGGATCAGGATGAAGATCGCAAAAATGCCGATCTGACCGAGGCTTTCGCCGAGGAACAGGCCGCCGAGCGCCTCCACGACACCGATGATCAGGCCGCCGATCAGCGCGCCGATGAAGGAGCCCATGCCGCCGAGCACGACGATGGTGAAGGCGATCAGCACGAATCCGTGGCCGACCTGGGGGCTGACATAATAACTCGGCAGGAGCAGGCAGGCGGCGACGCCGAGGCAGGCAATGCCGATGCCAAAGCTCATGGCAAAGATGTGGTCGACGTCGATGCCGACGAGGCGGGCGCCCTTGCGTTCCTTGGCGAGCGCGCGAATGGCGCGGCCGAGATCGGTGCGCGCGATCACGTACCAGAGCGCCGCGGCGGTGATGAAGGCGCCGACAAAGGCGACGACCTTCGGATAGGGCAGGAAGGCGCCGAATATCTCGACCGTGTCGAAGGAATAGGGCGTCTCGATGATCCGCGTATCGGACTTGAAGAAGTAGAGCGCCAGGTTCTCGATGACGATCGACAGGCCGAGCGTGACCAAGAGGATGTTCTCGTCGCGGCCGTGGCTGGCCCGGCCGATGACGAAGCGCTGCAGGACATAGCCCAGCGCGAACATGGCCGGCGGCACGATGGCAAGCGCGATATAGGGATCGATGCCGAGAGAAACGCGCAGGTAGTAGACGCCGTAGAGCGCCAGCATCAACAGGCTGCCGTGGGCGAAGTTGATGATGTGCAGGACGCCATAAATCAGGGTCAGCCCGAGCGCGATCAGCGCATAGAGCGCACCGGTCGTCAGGCCGTTCAGAAAAGACGGAACGATGATCGCAAGGTCGGGCATGTCAGATCAGGCCAAGGGAAGGGGGTCCGGCGGACCTTTTGGGATCCGCCGGCGCGCTCTTTTGCGTGTGTCGTTTCGACTCAGGCCGGCATCGGAAAGACGGCTTCGGCCGAGGCGAATTCCTCAGGGAAGATCACCTTGATGTCTCCGCCGAGCACCTGGGTGTTCACCGGCTGGCCGCCCTGGTTCTGGCCGTCGACCATCTTGGTCGGGCCGTACGGCATGGCGTGGCCGTCCCAGGTCGATGCCGCCGCCGCGGCGTTGACCGCGTCCTTGTCCGTCGAGCCGGCGCGCTCGATCGCGTCGGCCAGGAAGGCGACCGCGTTGTAGGCGAGGAACACTTCGTAGGTGTAGATCAGGTCCTTGGCTTCGGCCGCCTTGCGCCGGGCAAGCGCGGCTTCGGATTTCGGATTGAACCAGTGATTGCAGTCCATGATGTGTTCGGCCGCTTCGGGGAATTCGGCGACGAACTTGTAGCTGGAGGCCGCGCCGCCGAGCACGGAATAGATGCCCTTGGCCGTGACCTTCTGCTGGCGCATGGTGCGGGCAAGCAGCACATATTCGTTGTAATAATTGGCCGGGATGATGAGGTCCGGCTGTTTCGACTTCAATTGCAGCACGATGTTGGTGAAGTCGCGGGTCGGGTTGGCGTGCTTGATCACGTCGACGACCTC
>JANQQB010000392.1 GCA_028285165.1 Rhodobiaceae bacterium | reverse complement strand
CGACCGATCAGCGCCATCAGCGTGTCGGCGGAGGGGCCGGTGAACGTGATGCTCTCGACCGGAACCGGATCAAAGGCAATGTCGGCGAGCCGTGCCGTGGCGGCCCAGCCGAGCACGACCGCCGCCCCGACAAGCAGGGCCGCAAGACCGGTGCCGGCATCGGCCTTGCAGCGTCGGAACAGGACAATAGCCGCCGTCAGAAATCCCAGTCCGGCAAGCAGGCCGGCATGCGGAACCAGGCGGGCCGACAGATCCCGGGTCTCCGGGCCGACAAGCCACAAGCCGGCGAGTGTATCGCGCAGAGGCGAGAGCGCACCGGTGAGAGACGCCTGGGCGACCACGGTCAGCACAAGTCCGGCGATAAGCGCACGCATGTTGCCGGTTGCCGACAGCACCAACAACCGGCTGGCGCAGCCGCGCGCCAGAACCATGCCGCTGCCAAACAGCAGGCCGCCGATTATGGCGCCTGACAGGGATCCCGGATTGGTCAATTGGCGCACGCTGTCCGGATCGAGCATCGCGGCGGCCATCAGGGCCTGGGTGCCGGCAAGCGCTGCCCCGAACACAGCCAGCCAGACGGCAAAGCGGACGCCGATGCGCGCAGTCCAGAATTCCTCGGTCGCTGCCCGGAGGCAGAATCCCGACCGTTCGGCGGCGGCGCCGAACAGCATGCCGACACAAAGGCCGATGAGCGCGGCCTTCGTCGCATCGGCAATCAGGTCGGAGGATAACAAGGCATCGATCATGGCAGGTCAGCCGGAGCGGCGAAGGGGCCGCTTCCCAGAATGCCATACATATTCGAATAATTGAATGGATGTTTTGACTTCGGTCAAGGCGAAACGGGAGGCCGACTGCCCTGGATCCCAGCCGGCGATCGACGATCCACCGGTTCGATGCAAACAAGATCGGGGCGGTTCCGCCGATCAGGCCGGCGTCGCCGGTTCCCACAATTCGATCGGATTGCCCTCGCAATCATGCACCCGAGCGAACCGACCGATTTCGGAATCCCATTCAGCCCGGGTCTCGACCGCGATGTCCGCGGCCTTCAGTTGCTCGATCATGGCGTCGAGGTCGTCGACGCGGAAATTGATCATCCATTGCTGCTCGGCGCGGCCGAAATAGTCCGTGTCGTGGTCGAAGGGGGCAAACACGGTGGTGCCGGCCGGCTGCTGCCAGATTGACGGCATGACATCGACGCCGAGATGGGTCGCATACCATTCGGCGACCGCCTTCGGATCGCGGGCCCTGAAGAAAAATCCGCCAATTCCTGAGACTCTTTGCATCGGGGCTGTCCGGCTTCACATGGATCCTTCGCCGATCGTACCCGAACATCGGCTCCGGCGCATCTTTGATCCTGGCACGGTGCTTGGCGGGCGCTCCGATCAGCGCAAGGAATCGGAAGAAAACAGGTTCTTCAATGGTTCCAGGACGGAGCCGTGTACAAGCTGGTGCAGACCGATCCAGGCGCCGGCAAAGATCGAGACGAGGGCGATCGGCGCCGTATAGGAGAGGGTTGAGGCAGCCGACAGCCCCTGGCCGACGGTGCAGCCGACGGCGGTGACGCCGCCGACGCCCATCAGGAAACCGCCGAGGATCTGGCGGCGCATCTCGCGGGCGTCGTCGCAGGCCTCCCAGCGGAAATAGCCCTGGGCGAGGGCGGTTGCCGCGGCGCCGGCAATGACGCCGAACACCGCGCCGATGCCGAATTTCAGGCTCGCGCCGGTCATGGTCATCACATAGAGGATCGTCTCGCCCATGGGGGCGGAGAAGCGGAAGGATTCAAGCGGATAGGGTTCGAAGGGATCGGCGGCGAGAAAACCCGTTCCGAACCAGCCGAAGGCAATTGTCAGGCCGACGAGGAGCGCCGCGATCACAAAGCGCCGGTCCGAGCGGAAATCGGCGGAGGCGAGGCACAAACCAGCAATCAGGATGGCGAGCGCATAGGCCGGCGCGTGCGGCGCCACGTCGAGAAAACCGGCGATCATATGGGCAAATCCGGCGCTGGTTTCCAACGTATCGGGGTTGGGGAAGAGGGCAACGCGCAGATAGGCCGTTGCCCCGCTCATTGTGGCATAGGCCGTTATGCCCATGACGAGAAACGTGACGATCGATTTCAGGTCGCCGCCGCCGATCCGTGCCAGGGTGCCAAAACCGCAGGTGCCGACAAACGCCATGCCGATGCCGAAGAGCACACCGCCCGTCGCGGTCGCCAGCAGGGTCGCCGGGGCCGCCAGGTAAAACGACTGAGCGATGTCGATGAGGCCGCCCTGATCGAGAGCGTAGGTGGATGCGATCGCGACCGCGATGGCGAGGCCCCACATGCGCAGACGGGTGAAATCGCCGCCGAGACTGGCATCCTCGATGGCGCCAAGCGTGCAGAAGCGACCCCAGCGCGCGCAGAACCCCAGAACGGCGCCGCCGCCGAAACCGCACAAGGCTGCAATGACCCCCGGTGATAGGGCCTCCATTGCGGGCGTTCTCCCAGAACAGTCTTTTGTCGTTTTGCCGAAGCGTAGAGACGCTTTGAAACCTTGGCAAGCCGGCGGGCGAGGCGGAAACGGGTCGTCAGATCTCGTCCGCGCGGGCGCCGCAGAACATATCGTAGATGTGGCCGATCATGCGCTCCACGCGCTCGTCGGCGATCGAATAATAGACGGTCTTGCCTTCGCGCCGCGTCTTGACGAGGCCTTCCAGGCGCAGCCGCGTCAATTGCTGGGAGACGGCGGCCTGTCGGGCCGACAGCATGGTTTCGAATTCGGCCACCGAGCACTCGCCTTCCACCAGGCGGCACAGAATCATCAAACGGCCTTCATGGGCGAGCGCCTTCAGGAAGTCCGTCGCTTCCTTGGCGCTTTCCATCATCGCATCGACATTGTCGTTGTCCGCCGCCGCGGCGGAAGCAAACAGTGCGGCTTTCGTCATGTCCTGTCTCGTTCGTCGTCAGCTCGACCGGCCCGGTTCGTCGGGCAGTTTTTCGATCATGCGGTCAAGCAATCCCCAGAAGAAGTCCTCACCGGGATAGCCGCGCAGGCGGGCGATTTCCCGATTGTCTTCGACCAGGATGAAAGTAGGCGTAAACCATCCCAATTCGATCGCCGAAAGGTCCGGCGGCAGCTTTTCGTGGATGTCGACCCGGCGCAGCGGGGCGCGCTTGCCCTGGTCGGTCTTGGCGTAGATGACGCCGATCTCGGCATTCCATCGGGCGCACCAATGGCAGCCGGCCTGCTCGACCATGACAAGCTCCGCCGCCCCGGCGCGTGCCGCCAGGAACAGAGCAAATCCGACGGCCGATGCCAACGCTGCGATCCGCATATCCGCTTCCACGATTTTGATTGACAAACCTATAGCATTTTTCGATTCTGAAAAACAGATCATAATATATGAATATGTTGGGAGGTGGCGCATGGACCTGACCGTCACATGGCCCGGTGCCTTTCTGGCCGGTCTGGTTTCCTTTGCCTCGCCCTGCGTATTGCCGCTGGTGCCGCCCTATCTGTGTTTCCTGGCCGGGGTCAGCCTGGACGAATTGTCGAACGAGGAACGCTCGGCCGCGAGCGGCCGGCACATCGTGCTGGCTTCGATCGTCTTTGTCTGCGGCTTCGCGACTGTCTTCGTGCTCTTCGGGGCGAGCGCGTCCTATCTCGGCGCCTTCGTCACGCGATACAAATTCGAGCTCGGCATTGTCGCCGGCATCATCATCATCGTGCTCGGCCTGCATTTTCTCGGCGTCTTCCGGTTTGCCATGCTCTACCGCGAGGCGCGGTTCCAGGTGCGCAGCAAACCGATCGGGCTGATCGGCGCCTTTGTGGTCGGATTGGCGTTTGCCTTCGGCTGGACCCCTTGCGTCGGTCCTGTGCTGACGGCGATCCTGTTCGTTGCCGGCAACGAGGCGGAAATCTGGCGCGGCGGCGCCCTTTTGTTCGTCTATGCCATGGGGATCGGCCTGCCGTTCATTGCCGCGGCGTTTTTCGCCAGGCCGTTCATGGCGCTGTTGTCCCGCTTCCGGCGGCATATCGGAACCATGGAAAAGGTGACCGGGGGCCTCCTGGTCGCGACCGGCCTGTTGTTCGTGACCGGTTCCATGCCGACCCTGGCTTTCATGATGCTCGAATACTTCCCGGCGCTCGGCGCGCTCGGCTGAACGCAGGCCCCATCCAAGGAGGTGAAAATGCGCGTAACGATTTCCGCTCTGATCTGTCTGATCCTGGCGACGGTAAGTGTGTCCGCAGCTGAAGTCGGCGATGACGGGTTGCACAAGCAAGCCTGGTTCGCAACCACGTTCAAGGATATCGGCGAAGACATTGAAACCGCTGCCGAAGAGGGCAAGCGGCTCGCCATCATTTTCGAGCAGCGCGGCTGCATCTATTGCCGGCAATTGCACGAAAAGGTGCTGAGCGATCCGGAGGTCCGCGACTACATCACAGAAAACTACGTGGTCGTGCAGTACAATCTGTTCGGCGACGAGGAAGTGACCGACCTTGACGGCGAGACGCTGAGCGAAAAGACGGCGGCCCGCAAATGGCGCATCATCTATACGCCGACCATCGTGTTCTTCCCCGAAATCGTGCCGGACGGCGTCGATGCGGCTGAGGCGGCGGTCTCGACGATTCCCGGTTCTTTCGGCAAGTGGACGACGCTGAACATGTTCCGCTGGGTGCGCGAGAAGGGATATGAAAGCGGCGAGCACTTCCAGAAATACCATGCCCGCAAACTGGAAGAGGCCGGTCTGGTCGGCAATTAGGGACGGCTGTGGGTAATCGGCACCCCGAATTTGCTGCGCCGCATCATATCTACTTATTCATTAAATTGAATTTGTTATTGCGTCCGCAGCGATCTTGGGATTATGCTTTGGGACGCGGACAATGATCCGCGGGGAGGGATGCATGAAATCAAAAACACGTCTTGCGGCCGGTCTTCTCCTGGCGGGATTGATGGCCATGCCGGCACAGGCCGGCGGCGAAGTCGATGCCGACGATGTCGTCTTCAACGAGGACGGGGAAGTCGTGGCGGCGCTGACGGCCGAACCGGGCAACGCGGAACGCGGCCGGGAATGGTTCCAGAACCGAAAGCTCGGCAATTGCCTGGCCTGCCACCAGAACGACGACCTGGCGGAGCAGCCGTTTCACGGCGAGGTCGGCCCGGAACTGAACGGCGTTGCAGACCGCTATTCGACAGCGGCTTTACGGGGTATCGTCGTCAATTCGAAGATCGCGCTCAGCGAAGAAACAATGATGCCGTCGTTCTACCGCAAGACAAACGGGGCGCGTACGGCGAAGGACTTCAAGGATAAATCCATCCTGACCGCGCAGCAGGTCGAGGATGTGGTGGCCTACCTTTTGACGTTGAAGGAATGACGAGATCGCCGGAACCCTCCGGGTCCGGCCAACCAAGGAGCGAAAGATGCAGCTGACCAGACGACAGGTCTGCGCGTTCGGTGCGACGACCGTACTCGCCGGTGCCATGGGCATGCGGGTCACACCGGTGCTTGCCGCGGAGAACGATTTCGAGGAAGCGCTCAAGGCGTTTACCGGCGGTGCCGAAGTGCAGACCGCCCGGGTGTCCCTGAGTGCGCCGGAGATTGCCGAAAACGGCAACACGGTGCCGATCTCGGTCGATGTCGACAGCCCGATGACCGATGACGACTATGTCGCCGAGGTCATGGTGATCTGCGACGCCAATCCGCGCGCCGGCATCGCCACGTTCCGGTTCAGCCCGATGTGCGGCGAAGCGGCCGCCTCGACCCGGGTGCGCCTGGCCCAGACCCAGAACGTGGTGGCTGTGGCCAAGATGAACGACGGATCCTTCTTCATGGACAAGAAGGTCGTCAAGGTGACGATCGGCGGCTGCGGCGGCTAAGGGACAAACCGGCCCGGTGATCGGATCCGGGCGAGCGACAAGGACAGTTCGATGGCTAAATCCAAACCGCGCGTCAAAGTCCCCAAGAAGGCGGCGAAAGACGAAATCATCACGATCAAGACGCTGATCAGCCACAAGATGGAATCCGGTCAGCGCAAGGATCGCAAGACCGGCGAAACCATTCCGCGTCAGATCATCAACAAGTTCTCGGCGGAGTTCAACGGACAGACCGTATTCGAGGTCGATCTGGAACCGGCGGTTTCGTCGAACCCGTATTTCCAGTTCAACGTTCGGGTTCCGGAAAGCGGCGAGTTCAAGTTCACCTGGCTCGACGACGACGGCTCGGTCTACGAAACAACGAAAAAAATCTCGGTCGAATAGGCCGACAGGTCAGGGTCGGCCACGGCCGCCCTGACGACAGGGGGAGGGAGTTCCATGGACCCGATCATCACGCGGACAAGTACGGTCTTTGCTTTATCATTGTGTGTTGCATGCATTCCGCCGGCGTTTGCCGACCCGGATGACAATGCCCTGGTGATCGAGGGCGTCGAGATCACGACGGATGTCGCGGCACCCGCGGACAGCCCCTTCAGCCGCCTTTATTCCGGCTGGCGGTTCCGGTCTCCGGAAACCCAGGCACTGCAAACCGACGATTTCGACAACCCGGCCTTCGCCGCCGTCGAACTCGGCGCCGAGCTCTGGGAGACCGTCGACGGGACCGAAGGAAAGTCCTGCGCCTCCTGCCACAACGAGGCCGAGGAAAGCATGAAGGGCCTCAGGGCTTCGACGCCGAAATGGTCGGAAGCTGCCGGCAAGCCGCAGACGGTGCAAAACTTCGTCAATTCCTGTCGGACAGAGCGCATGGGCGCGGACGCCTGGAAATGGGAATCCGGCAACATGCTCGCCATGACCTCGTTTATCGGGCTGCAATCGCGCGGCATGCCGGTCGCCGTCAAGACCGACGGACCGATGGAGACGTGGTGGCAGAAGGGCAAGGACCTCTATTACACCCGCGTCGGGCAGCTCGATCTTGCCTGCGCCAATTGCCACGAGACGAATTACGGCATGCGGATCCGCTCCGACCACCTGTCGCAGGGCCAGATCAACGGCTTTCCGACCTACCGGCTGAAATGGGGTGGACTCGGCTCTATTCATCGTCGCTTCAAAGGCTGCATGGACCAAGTTCGGGCCGAACCCTACAAGCGCGGTTCGGACGAATTCCTGGCCCTTGAACTCTATGTCGCGTCGCGCGGCGCGGGCCTTTCTGTGGAATCACCGGCCGTTCGCAATTGAGCCTGCCGGCCAACCGGGCG
The DNA here is from genome assembly GCA_028285165.1 of Rhodobiaceae bacterium. Classification (GTDB taxonomy): domain Bacteria; phylum Pseudomonadota; class Alphaproteobacteria; order Rhizobiales; family JANQQB01; genus JANQQB01. Next base: position 15,053 of record JANQQB010000392.1, on the reverse strand, counting down.
GCAATGCTCGGTCAGTTTCGAGACGAACGCTGATTGAGATGGCTCGACGGGCGTGTGAGGCGCGCGTCGGAGACGGGTGGGCTTTGCCTGGGCCTGGGGAATGCGAAGCGGGCGATGCGGGCCCGAGCGGCGCGGCCCCAATCCAGGGCCCGGTGCTCAGGCCCTTCACAAAACCGGAGACGGACGATGATTTCTCGGCGGGAATTTCTGCAGGCCTCGGTGGCGCTCGGCGCCATCCTCGGCACACAGGCGGGCAGTACCTGGCAATCACTCGCCGCCCAGCAGGCGCTGACCCAGGACGACCTCCTCGGCTTTGAGGATTTCGGCAACGTCACACTGGCGCATATCACCGACATCCATGCCCAGGTCATGCCGCTCTATTTCCGCGAGCCGTCGATCAATCTCGGCGTCGGCGAGGTGGCCGGCAAGCCGCCGCACGTGACCGGCGCCGACTTTCTCGACCTCTACAACCTCGAACCGGGCTCGCCGCATGCCTATGCGCTGTCGTCGGACGACTTCGTCGCGCTTGCTCGCGCCTATGGCCGCATGGGTGGCCTCGACCGGATCGCCACGGTCCTGAAGTCGATCCGGGCAAGCCGCGGCGATCGCATGCTGCTGCTCGACGGCGGCGACACCTGGCAAGGGTCTTATGTGTCGACCCAGACCCAGGGCGCCGACATGGTCGAACTGATGAACGCACTCGCGCCGGATGCCATGACTTCGCACTGGGAATTCACGCTCGGCGAGGAGCGGGTGCAGGAGATCGTCGAGACGCTGCCGTTTGCGTTCCTCGGCTCCAACATCTTCGACAAGGAATGGGACGAGCCGGCGTTCGAACACACCAAGATGTTCGAACGCGGTGGGGTCCGGATCGCCGTCATCGGGCAGGCCTTTCCGTATCTGCCGATCGCCAATCCGGGCTGGATGTTCCCCTCCTACAGTTTTGGTATCCGCGAGGAAACGCTGCAGGAGAACGTCGATGCTGCTCGCGAGGACGGCGCCGACCTTGTCGTGCTGTTGTCCCATAACGGCTTCGACGTCGACCGCAAACTTGCCGGACGGGTCACCGGCATCGACGTGGTGCTGACGGCGCATACCCATGACGCCCTGCCGGAGCCGGTGCTTGTCGGCCAGACCTTGCTGATCGCCTCGGGCTCCAACGGCAAGTTCGTGTCCCGGCTCGATCTCGACGTGCGTGACGGCGCGGTCAAGGGCTATCGCTATGGCCTGATCCCGGTGTTCTCCGATGTAATCGCACCGGACGCCGACATGGCGGCCCTGATCGCGAAAACCCGGGCGCCGCACGAAGCCGAGCTTTCGAAAGTGCTGGGCCAGACGGAATCGCTGCTCTACCGGCGCGGCAATTTCAACGGCACGTTCGACGATCTGATCTGCCAGGCGCTCCTGAAGCAGCGCGATGCCGACATCGCGCTTTCGCCCGGTTTCCGCTGGGGGCCGTCTCTGCTGCCGGGCCAGGACATCACCGTTGAAGACGTGCACAACGCGACGGCCATGTCTTATCCCGCCGTCTATCGCATCGAAATGACCGGTTCGTTCCTGAAGGAAGTGCTGGAGGACGTGGCCGACAATCTTTTCAATCCGGACCCCTATTATCAGCAGGGCGGCGACATGGTGCGCGTCGGCGGGATGGGCTACTCGATCGATGTCGCCAAGCCGATCGGCAGCCGGATATCCGACATGACAATCCTGAAGGACAACGCGGCGATCGAGCCCGAAAAGACCTACACCGTTGCCGGCTGGGCCTCCGTTAATGAGGGCACGGAAGGACCCGCCGTCTGGGATGTCGTCTCCGATTATCTGGCCGAGGAAAAAGTGGTGCGGCTTGAACCGAACCGCTCGGTCAAAGTTGTCGCATCGTGATGGGGCGCGGTGTTTGAGCCTTTACATTCAAAAATGTGAATGTAATAATATGAGACAATGACAACACACGTCTTCGGGATCTGAAACGTCTATGAGCACCTCGGACAACAGCGATCGGAACACCTCTGGTGAAGCGGGTCCTGCGACGGCTTCCCGCCGCCACGTCTTAAGGGCCGGTCTGGCAGCGCTTGCGGGCGCCGGCGCCGCCGGCGCGGCCCGCGCCTCGGAAGGCGATCCGGCCATTCTGGAAAAGCAGGATTGGCAGGTCTATCTCGGCGACGGCGTCGACGCGCGGCCCTACGGCGCGCCGTCCGAACACGAGGCGCATGTGGTGCGCCGGCATGTCGCCTGGCTGACGGCCGATCCGATTTCGTCGGTCAATTTCACGCCGATCCATGAGCTGGACGGTATTCTGACGCCGAACGGCCTCTGCTTCGAGCGGCATCACGGCGGCATTGCGGAAATCGAGCCGGACAAACACCGGTTGATGATCCACGGCTTGGTCGACAAGCCGCTGGTCTTCACCATGCAGGACCTGATGCGGTTCCCAAGGGAAAACCGGATCTACTTTCTGGAATGCGCAGCCAATTCGGGCATGGAATGGCGCGGTGCGCAGCTGAACGGCTGCCAGTTCACGCACGGCATGATCCACAACGTCATGTATACCGGCGTGCCGCTGAAATACCTGCTTGAGGAGGCCGGTCTCAAAACCAATGCCAAATGGATCCTGCCGGAAGGCGCGGATTCATCCGCCATGACCCGGTCCGTGCCGCTGTTCAAGGCGCTCGACGATTGTCTCGTCGCCTTCAAGATGAACGGCGAGGCGATGCGGCCGGAGCAGGGCTATCCGATCCGTCTCGTCGTGCCGGGCTGGGAAGGCAATATGTGGGTGAAATGGCTGCGCCGCATCGAAGTCGGCGACATGCCCTGGCATCACCGGGAAGAAACCTCGAAATACACCGACCTCATGGAAAACGGCAAGGCGCGCCGCTTCACATGGGAAATGGACGCCAAGTCGGTGATTACCAATCCTTCGCCGCAGGCGCCGATCCTGCACGGATCCGGCCACACCGTCCTGACGGGCATTGCCTGGTCGGGACGCGGCACGATCGATCGGGTCGACGTGACGCTCGACGGGGGGCGGAACTGGCACAAGGCGCGGATCGACGGGCCGAGCCTCGACAAGTCCATGCACCGGTTCTACTTCGAGTTCGACTGGGACGGCTCGCCGCTGTTGTTGCAGTCGCGGGCGATCGATTCGACCGGCTACGTGCAGCCGACCAAGGACGCCCTGCGCGCCGAACGCGGCACCAATTCCATCTATCACAACAACGGAATCCAGACCTGGCACGTGAAGGCCGGCGGCGAGGTGGAAAATGTCGAAGTGTCCTGATCTATCCGTTTTACGGGGCGGCGCGGCCCGCGTGGCCGCGCTCGGATTGGCGGTCGGGTTGACCGCGGGCGTGGCGCTGGCTGAGCCCTTCGGTCTCGGCCGCGAGGCGACCGAGGCAGAGATCGCGGCATGGGACATCGATGTGCGGCCCGACGGGCAGGGGCTTCCGCAAGGTTCCGGGACCGTGGCTGCCGGTGAGGAAGTGTTTGCCGAAAAATGCGCGGTCTGTCACGGCGATTTCGGCGAGGGCGTCGACCGCTGGCCGTTGCTGGCCGGCGGATTGGACACGCTTGCCAGCGATGATCCGGTCAAAACCATCGGATCCTACTGGCCGTATCTCTCCACCGTGTTCGACTACGTCTACCGGGCCATGCCGTTCGGCGAGGCGCAATCGCTTACGCCGGACGAGGTCTACGCGATCACCGCTTACCTGCTTTATGTTAACGACATCGTCGACGACGAGGAATTCGAGTTGTCCCTGGAAAACTTCACGTCTGTGCGGCTGCCGAACGAAGACAATTTCTTCGCCGATCCGCGACCCGACATGGCCGGACCCGCGCCGGACGCGTTGTGCATGACGGATTGCAAGGACGCCGTCGATATCACGATGCGGGCGCGCATCCTCGACGTGACGCCGGACGATGACAACAATCCCAGCGGCTCGATCGACTGAGCCGATTGCCGTCAGCCTATCCCGGTTCGCCTTCGAAGATCGCCCGTTCATTGGCCAGGGCGACACGCAGGATGTTCGTTGAACCCGGCTGATTGAATGGGACGCCGGCGGTCACGACGATCCGATCGTTTTCTTCGGTAATGCCGAGCGAGCGGGTGACGCGCACCGCGGAGACGACCGCCAGCTTGAACCGTTCCACCGGATCCACGATGGCGCTGCGAATGCCCCAGAACAGGGTCAACCGCCGGGCCGTGGAGATCAGCGGCGTGAGCGCGATCAGCGGGACACGCGGGCGCTCGCGGGATGCCAGCATGCCTGTCGAGCCCGATTGAGTGAAACAGCAGATCGCCCGGATCTCCGTCGTTTCCGCCACTTCGCGGGCAGCGGCCGCGATCGCTGTTGCAATGCTTGTCTTGTCGCTGGTCCGCGACGCCTCCATCAGGGACCGGTAGACCGGGTCGCGTTCAACGCGGCGGGCAACCTGATCCATCGTCTTGACCGCCTCGATCGGAAAATCGCCGGCAGCGGATTCCGCCGAGAGCATGACCGCATCGGCTCCGTCATAGATCGCCCCGGCCACATCGGAGACTTCGGCGCGGGTCGGCACCGGCGAGGTGATCATGCTTTCCAGCATCTGGGTGGCGACAATCACCGGCTTGCCGACGGCGCGGCAGGCATTGATCAGCTTCTTCTGGATCGGCGGCAATTCGGAGACCTGCATTTCGACGCCGAGGTCGCCGCGCGCCACCATGACCGCGTCGGTGGCTTCGAGAATGGCGTCGAAATTGTTTACCGCGGCAGGCTTTTCCACCTTGACCATCACGCCGGCGCGGCCGTCGATGCGCTGTTTGGCTTCCTCGACGTCCTCCGCGCGTTGCACGAAAGACAGGGCGATCCAGTCGACGCCGAGTTCGCAGGCGAATTCCAGGTCCTTGATGTCCTTTTCCGTCAGCGCCGTCAGCGGCAGGGTCACGTCCGGCAGGTTGATGCCCTTGCGATCGGAAATCGCGCCGCCGACCTCCACGACGGTGTCCACGGCACCGTCCCGCGTCCCCGTGACCCGCAGGCGGATCTTGCCGTCATTGACAAGCACCGTCGCGCCTTCCTTGAGCGTGTCGAGGATTTCGGGATGCGGCAGTCGGACCCGGGATGCCGATCCCGGCGCGTCGTCCGAATCGAGCGTGAACGTCGCGCCGACCGGCAAATCATGCGGGCCGTTGGCGAAGACGCCGCAGCGGATCTTCGGTCCCTGCAGGTCGGCGAGAACGCCGATCGGACGTTCCAGTTCGTATTCGATTTCGCGAATGAGCTCGTAGCGGGCCGCCTGGTCGGCCTGGGTGCCGTGGCTCATGTTCAGCCGGAACACGTCGACTCCGGCCAGGGCCAGTTCGCGGATCACTTCGCGACTGGACGAAGCCGGGCCAAGCGTGGCGACGATCTTGACGCTCTTCAGTTCGTGCATTCTGATCCCCCGATCACCTGTTTATCCCCGATGCCCCGTCTTTGCGACCAATACCAACGTTTCGATGACTAAATCCGATCGTCGGGTGCCGGCCGAAAGTCCATCGAATCCCCGACACCGCGCCGCGCTGCTGGCGCTGTTCAATCGTCAGGGTAATCGGAACGGGCAGGCGGCACGAACGGGCCGGAACACGCACTGAGAGGTGCCCCCTAACGATCGAGTCTGTCAAGTGGATGACAGGCTGGAATTGGAGGATTCGGTGCCGGTGCGTGTGTTAGGCTTTGGCAAGCACACTCAACGGTTTGTGCGGGACAGTCCGATCCGCGCCGGCGAATGCGGACGTGCCGTCTAAAGCCCGCGCGAAAGGATATTGCATGACCGAACGAACCATCCTTATCACCGGCGCGTCGTCCGGGATCGGCGCGGCCCTCGCGCGTCGCGTCGCCGCCCCGGGTATCCGGCTTTATCTTCATGCAAGACGATCCGAAGAAGCACTCCAGTCCGTAGCCGCAAACGCAGAGGCGGCCGGCGCGACGGTGGCTACCGGGCTCGGCGATTTTGCCGAAGACGGAATCGCGGAAGGGTTGGTGGGAAAATGCCTGTCGGCCTTCGGCGGCATCGACGCCCTGATTGCCAATGCCGGCTTTCCGATCTTCAAGTCGTTTGCCGAGGGGAGCGCGGCTGACATCGACTACGCGTTTCGCGGCAACCTGTTCAGTTTCTTCGACATGGCCCGCGCCGCGCATCCGGCACTGGCGCGCTCCGAGTCCGGACGGGTTGTCGCTGTCGGCAGCTTCACCGCTTCGGTGTTTCGAACCGACCTGCCGCAATTTCCGATGTCGGCGGCCTCCAAGGGAGCGCTCGAGACCGCGGTGCGAAGCCTTGCGGTCGCATTCGCCAAGGACGGCATTACCGTGAACTGCGTGGTTCCGGGCTTCATCGCCAAGGACCGGGACACGTCGGATTCGCTGCCGCCGGGCCGAATGGAAGAGATCGAAAGGCTGATCCCCGTCGGTCGGGTCGGGCAGCCGGCCGAAGTGGCGGCCATGATTGCTTTCCTGATCGGGCCGGAGACCGACTACGTGACCGGCCAGGCCATTCACGTGAACGGCGGCTTGATCTGAGGGCCGGACCGGTCCACCTTTCGAGCCGCTTCGAACCGGACAGGAGAAGGTGGGGATGACCGCAAAAGGCTATTGGATCGCGCATGTCGATATTCGCGATCCTGAACGGTACAAGGATTACGTGGCGACCGCCAAGCCGGCTTTCGAACGCTACGGCGCGCGATTCCTGTGCCGCGGCGGCGAGACGACACCGCTCGAAGGCCAGGCCAGGGCCCGCAATGTGGTGATCGAGTTCCCTTCCGTGCAGCATGCCAGGGACTGCTACAATTCTGCCGAATATCAGGCGGCAAAAGCCATCCGGGTGCAGGTCGCGGATGGGGACCTCTTGATTGTCGAGGGACAGGAAGGATAGCCGACCACACAATTCACCCCTTCCGCAAACCTGGAAAAAGCCCGGAAAAATAGAATCTTAGGCAGGTTTTCTCGGATGATGTGTGAATGTCTTGCGCGCGGTCGCCCGGACAGTGCGCGTGTTTTTTGTTGCACATGGCCGTCAGAGTGGTGTCAACTTCTGACAGGACGTATTTCTGACGAGGTGGGAACTCGCCGTTGAATTCGGGGCCGGCACATCAGACTGCGGAAGCGGTTTTGAAAGTGGAAGATCTCAGGACGGTCTTTCACACCCAGGATGGCACGGTCCATGCCGTAAACGGAGTCAGTTTCCAGGTGACGCCGGGCGAATTGCTCGGCGTGGTCGGGGAAAGCGGGTCCGGCAAGAGCGTCACCATGATGTCGCTTATGCAATTGCTGCCGTCGCCACCTGCTGAAATCGTCGCCGGCAAGGCCCATTACGGCGGGCACGATCTCCTGACATTGGAGCTCGGTGACCTTCAGGAGATCCGTGGCGCCGGGATCGGTTTTGCGTTCCAGGATCCGATGACGTCCCTCAATCCGGTCTTCACGATCGGCTTCCAGCTCATGGAGCCCTTGCGCAAGCATCTCGGTCTGTCCAAGGCCGAGGCTCGCAAGCGTGCGGTCGAACTCCTCGAACTCGTGGGCATTCCGTCCGCAGCCGATCGCCTGAACGATTATCCGCACCAGTTTTCGGGCGGCATGCGCCAGCGCGTGATGTTCGCGATCGCCCTGTCCTGTGACCCGAAAGTGCTGATCGCCGATGAACCGACGACCGCGCTGGACGTGACCATCCAGGCCCAGATCCTGGAACTCGTCAAATCCTTGCGCGAAAAGCTCGGCATGGCGATCGTCTGGATCACTCACGATCTCGGTGTGGTCGCCGGCATCGCCGACCGGGTCATGGTGATGTATGCCGGGCATGTGGTGGAAGAGGCGCCGGTCCATGAATTGTTCGACAATCCCCGGCATCCCTATACACGCGCGCTCCTGGAAACGCTGCCGAGCGTCGACGGGGAACGCACCGACCGTCTGCGCACGATTTCAGGCCAGCCGCCGCATCTCCTGAAACCGCCGACCGCCTGTCCCTTTGCACCGCGCTGCCGCAACGCCTTCGAGCGGTGTCTGTCGGAAAACCCGACCTTGATGCCGGTCGGGGAAGCGCACAACGTCGCCTGCTGGCTCGATGCACCGGCCGAACAGGAGGCTGCCGAATGAACGCCCCGGCCGCCACGCGGGCAGATGACGGCGACGTGCTCGTCCGGGTCGAGGACCTGTGCATGCATTTCCCGATCCTGAAGGGCATTCTCGGTCGCCAGGTCGGGGTCGTGCGCGCGGTCGACGGGATCAGCTTCGACATCAAGCCGGGCGAAACGCTCGGCCTTGTCGGCGAATCCGGCTGCGGTAAATCGACGGCCGGCCGCACCATCCTCAGGCTCTACGACGCAACCTCCGGCCGGATCCTGTTCAAGGGGGAGGACATTGCATCGCTCGGTCGAGGGGCGATGCGGCGCTTGCGGCCGCGCATGCAGATGATCTTTCAGGATCCGCAGGCCTGTCTCAATCCACGCATGACCGTCGGCTCGATCATCGCCGAACCGCTCGACGAACACGGCACGCTGAAAGGCGAGGCGAAACGCCGCCGGGTGCGCGAACTGCTCGATGCCGTCGGCATGAATCCGAATTTCGCAAACCGCTATCCGCACGAATTCTCGGGCGGCCAGCGCCAGCGGATCGGCATTGCGCGGGCACTGGCGCTCGACCCGGATTTCATCATCTGTGACGAGCCGATCGCCGCGCTCGACGTCTCGATCCAGGCGCAGGTCGTCAACCTGCTGGAGGACCTGCAGGAAAAGCTCGGCCTGACTTACCTGTTCATCTCGCACGACCTGTCGATGATCCGGCATATCTGCGATCGCGTGGCGGTGATGTATCTCGGCAAGATCGCCGAGCTTGCGCCGCGCGATACGCTCTATGCCGCGCCCCTGCATCCCTACACCAAGGCACTGCTCTCGGCCGTGCCGATCCCCGATCCGAAGGCGGAAGCCGGACGCCGACGCACGATCCTTCAGGGAGACGTGCCGAGCCCGCTCAATCCGCCGAAGGGATGCCGCTTTTCCTCCCGCTGTCCGGTTGCCGAAAAGAAGTGTTTCGAAATCGAACCGGAATGGCGGGAAGCAAGACCCGGCCAGTTTGTGGCCTGTCATCTGGCAAATCCGGACTGACGGGCGCTTGGGAGTGAAAGAAACGGGAGACGTCAGACTGGCCGGAAAGACCTGTCCTGCAACCGGAGACGGATGGCAGGGCGACAACACAGAGAGGACGGAAGATCATGAAACATACATCACGATTGATGCTGGCCGCGGCCATGACCGCGCTCCTGACATCGCCCGCGCTTGCCGAGCGCGGTGCCGACGGCGAATTGCGGATCATCTACTGGCAGGCGCCTTCGACGCAGAACCCGTATCTGTCGGGCGGCACCAAGGAAGTGGAATCGGCCTCGCTGGTCATCGAGCCGCTCGCCGGCTTCGATGAAACGGGCAATCTCTTCCCGCGGCTGGTCGAAAGCATTCCGACCGTCGAAAACGGCGGCGTCGCCGCCGACCTTAAGTCGATCACCTGGGTCCTGAAAGAAGGCCTGCTCTGGTCGGACGGTACGCCGGTGACCTCGGCTGACGCGGTCTTCACCTGGCAATATTGCACGCATCCGGAAGGCGGCTGCGCCCAATCCTCCTATTTCGAAGGCGTGAGCGCGGTAGAGGCCGTCGACGACCGGACGATCAAGATCTCCTTCGACGAACCGAAGCCATTCCCCTATACGGCGCTCGTCGGTGCAGAAAGCCCGCTGATCCAGAAAGCGCAGTTCGAAGCCTGCATGGGCGCCAAGGCGCCGGAATGCACGGCGGAGAACTTCGGGCCGATCGGCACCGGGCCGTTCAAGGTTTCCGAGTTTCGGCCGAATGACGTGGTGACCTACGAAGCCAACGAGAATTATCGCGACGCAGCCAAGCCGGCGTTTTCGCGCGTCCTGTTCAAGGGCGGTGGCGAGGCCGCATCGGCGGCGCGGTCGGTGCTTGAAACCGGCGAGTTCGACTATGCCTGGAACCTGCAGGTGGAACCGGAAATCCTGTCGCAGATGGAAGCCGCCGGCAAGGGCAAGATCGTCGTGGCCTTCGGCACGTCGGTTGAACGCATCTGGGCGAACCAGACCAATGCCGACGCCTCGCTGCCGCCGGAAAAGCGGTCCGTCTACATGGACGGCGAAAACAAACACCCGTTCCTGACCGACCCGGCCGTCGTCAAGGCCATGTCCATGGCGATCGACCGGCAATTGCTGGTGGATGTCGGCTACGGCGCGGGCGGCAAGGCGACCTGCAACATTCTGCCGGCGCCGGATATCTACGCCTCGACCGCGAATGATTCCTGCCTGACGCAGGACATCGAAGGCGCCAAGAAAGTGCTCGACGATGCCGGTTGGGTCCCTGGGTCCGGCGGCGTGCGTGAAAAGGACGGCGTGCGTCTGTCCGTGCTCTATCAGACGTCGACGAACTCCGTGCGTCAGGGCGCCCAGGCGCTGATCAAACAATGGTGGGATCAGCTCGGTATCGAAACCGAATTGCGCAACATCGATGCGAGCGTCTTCTTCGGCGGCGATCCGGCGAGCCCGGACACGTTCCAGAAGTTCTATTCCGACGTGGAAATGTTCACCAACAACTTCTCCGGCGTCGACCCGGAAGCCTATATGGCGAACTGGCGCTGCGCCGACATTCCGGGCCCCAACAACCAATGGCAGGGCGCCAATATCCCGCGGTTCTGTAACGCCGAATACGATGCGCTGGTCGCCAAGATGGCCGTGACCGCAAAACTCGAAGAGCGGGCCGAACTGGCCAAGCAGATGAACGACATGCTGGTACAAAGCAGCGTCGTCATTCCGCTGATCCACCGCGGCGGCGTCTCCGCCCACGCCAATACGCTCGGCGGCGTCAAGATGTCGGACTGGGACAGCGAACTCTGGAACATCGCTGACTGGCACCGGGTAAAATAACCCGGAACCGTCTGCGCAGCGCGGCGGACCCGTCGCCCATCGGGGCACCGTTTGCATACGGTGCCCCGGCACGGCCCGCCGCGCCGCATCCTGCCTTTGCCTGTCTTATGCGCGAGCCTGCCGCATGTTCCGCTTTACCATCCGTCGCCTGATCCTGGCCGTTCCGACGCTGATCTTCATAAGCTTCGTGATCTTTGCCGTCCTCGATCTGGCGCCGGCCGATCCGACCGCCAACCTGCCGCTCACCATTCCGCCGGAAGTGCGCCAGCAGATCCGGGAATCGCTCGGGCTCGGCGAGCCGTTTCACATCCGCTATTTGAAATGGCTGCAGCAGTTTTTCATCAATGAGCCGATCAACCTGGTCGAACGCATGACCGGATACGAGTTCGCGGGATCGGAGGAGCGCCTGCGATTGCGGTCCTGGGCGACGCGCAGCCCGATCGTCGACCTGATCGCGGAGCGCATGCCGCAGACACTGATCGTCGTCGGCATGGCCTATCTCGTCGGCATCCTGATCGCGGTGCCGATCGGCGTGATTTCCGCCTACCGGCAATATTCCTGGTTCGATCAGTTCGGCACACTGTTTTCCATGATCGGGTTTTCCGTTCCGACCTTTTTTACTGGCCTGCTCCTGATCATCATCTTCAGCGTTCAGCTGCAATGGCTGCCCTCGATCTACGACACGACCCACCGGATCACGGACTGGGACAGCTTCGTCTACCAGGTCAAGCAGATGATCATGCCGGTCATGGTGCTCGGTCTCTTCAATGCGTCGCAGATCAGCCGCTTCATGCGGGCGTCCATGCTCGACAATCTCAGCCAGGATTATGTGCGCACGGCGCGGGCCAAGGGCATGAAGGAACAGGTGGTCCTGCTGGTGCACGTCCTGCGCAACAGCCTGATCCCAGTCGTCACCGTGCTGGCGCTCGGTGTGCCGCAGATTTTCGGCGGCGCGATCATCACCGAACAGATTTTCCGCGTGAACGGGCTCGGTCAATTGCTGATCGTCGGCATTCAGGGCGCCGACATTCCGCTCGTTCAGACGCTGACCTTTATCTTCGCCATCCTGATCGTTCTCTTCAACCTGATCGCCGACATCCTCTACGGCATCCTGGACCCGAGGATCCGCTATGACTGACCACGTTGCCGATCAGAAATCCGGCCCGCCCGGCGGCGGCTTCGACGAGGCGATCGGGGAACACCGCTCGCTCTGGTACGATGTCTGGCTGCAATTCCGGACGCATCGCGGCGCCATGGCCGGCGTCATCGTTTTTGCGCTGATCGTGCTGGCGGTGACTTTCGGGCCGTATATCCACACGATCGATCCGCAATTCCTGAGTCAGCGCAATCAGCCACCGTCGTTTGCGCATCCGTTCGGTACGGACAACATAGGGCGGGACATGCTCGCCCAGGTGCTGGCCGGCGGGCGGATCTCGCTGGCCGTCGGGTTCGCCGCCATGCTGATCTCGCTGATCCTTGGCGCGTTCATCGGCATCCTTGCCGGCTATTTCCGGTTGCTCGACGGACCGCTGATGCGGCTGACGGACCTGTTCCTGGCCCTGCCGCTGCTGCCGCTGCTCCTGGTCATCATCCTCGTCTTCCGCGACGCGCTGCGTCAGGCCTTCGGGCCGGAGACCGGGATCTTCATCCTGATCGTCTTCATCATCGGCATTACGAGCTGGATGCAGACGGCGCGCATCGTGCGCGGGGACGTGCTGGCCTTGCGCGAGCGGGAATTCGTGCTGGCGGCCCGTTCGATCGGAACCCGGGAACGGCGGGTGCTCATCCGGCACATCTTTCCCAACGTGCTCAGTCCGATCATGGTCTCGGCGACGCTCGGCATTGCGAACGCCATCATTACGGAATCGGCCTTGTCGTTTCTCGGTCTCGGCTTTCCGCCGGACTTTCCGACCTGGGGCCGGCTCTTGTTCGACGGGGCAAACTTCATGACGCTGACCCCGTCGCGGGTGATCTGGCCGGGCCTGGCGATCTCGCTCACCGTGCTCAGCGTCAATTTCATGGGCGACGGATTGCGCGACGCACTCGATCCACGGATCAGGGGACGCTGATCCCGTCAGGCCGCGCGCAAGCTCCGGGTCACGAAGGTCATGAAATGCGCAACATCGGGGGTCTCGGCCTCCGGGTCCTTGGCGCGGTCGTCCCAGACCCGCAGGCGAATGGCGTCCCGATAATGCGGATCGGTTTCGAAGGCTGCGACTTCGTCAGGCGTCATCGGGCCGCCCTGCAGGGCAAGCGAATGTTTCGAGGCCTCCGACAGGCCCGCATGATAGCCGTCCTTGGTCGCGCACAGATACCGCTTGGCGGCGACATGCATCTTGACCGGGCGGGTGACGTCGGCGCCGAATGCCGTTTCCAGGAACGCCTCACCGACGGTTTCGTGTTCCAGATCCCGGTCGGCGGCAAGCGCGGCTTCGAATTCCGGATCGAGGAAGTGGCCGATATCGTGCAATAGGCTGGCGGCGATCAGAGCGGGCGAGGCGCCGGCGGCCTCGGCCAGCGCGGCGCATTGCAGGGCATGCTGCGTCTGGGTCACGGCTTCGCCGCCATAAAGGTCCGTGCCTCCTTCGGTCAGCATGTGTGAAATGCGCTCGACGATGTCGGTCATGGTCTGTCTCCTCTGCATTTTCCCGCCGCTCCGGTCGGGCGGTTTTGCTGTCGCGTGAACCTTGCGGCCGGCTGCTGCGTATCCTCTTCGATCGAAAACGGAACCGACGAGTATCGCCTGTCATGTCCGCCCCGACCCGCTACGTTGCCATTACCGGCCTCATGTTGAAGCGTCCCTGGCATGCCATCCGGTTCTACCGTCATGCGCTGCCGTGCATGCGCCAGGCACAGGCCGCGCCGGGCAATATCAGCGCGGAGGCCACGACGATCGGCTCGGTGCATCACACGCGCTCTGTCTGGGTCGACGAAGACGCCATGCGGGCCTTTCTCTATACCGGCGCCCATCGCCGGGCAATCAAGGCCTTCCCATCGATTGCAACAGGAAAGACCTTCGGGTTCACCTCCGATCATGTGCCGGACTGGCACGAAGTGCATGCGCTCTGGCAGGCACATGGCAAGGACTACGCCGTGCCCGCCTGATGCCTGTCTCACCGGGCCATGGTCTCCTTGTCCCAATCGGCATAGTCGGGCGATCCCTCGATCCGGACCGGGCCGGAATAGCCGAACTCCACCATCTGGACCATGACCGACTGCGTGTCGATCAGGACGACGGCGTAGGATTCGGGCAAATCGGATGACGACAACAGATGTTGTTCGCCAAAACTCGGCCAGCCGGCATGATTGGTGCCGCGCGGAGCGCTCATCGGCACGCCGCGGAACGAGCCGGACAACGGCAGATGGCAATGGCCGAAGAAGATATGCGCAATCCGGTCGCGATGGCGGGCGACCACGTCGCCGAAGGCGTCGGCGTCCTGCAGCATGATGCGGTCCATGGGCGCAATGCCCGTCGGCGCCGGATTGTGGTGCATGAAAAGAAAGACCGGTTCGTCGGCTTCCGCCAGGCGGGCATCGAGCCATGCCCGCCGCCGCTCGCAGAAATGCCCTGCATGGGTCTCGGGTCCCCAGGTGTCGAGCGTGATGCAACGCCCCTGCGACACGGAGAACACCGTCTGCACGAAACCGTTTTCATCGGCGAGTTCGGGAAACACGGTCAGGAACGTATCCCGGTCGTCGTGATTGCCGATACACAGATGAACCGGAAACGGCAGGTGGCCGAGCCGGTCCTTCAGCCGCTCGTAATCGTCGCGTTCGCCCCAATCCGACAGGTCGCCGGTGATGATCAGCGCTTCAGCATCGGCGTGATCGGCAAGGCAATGGGTAAGGGCGCGTTCGAAGTTCTCGTTCGGATCCCTCCCGGCAATCGTCTTGCCGGGCGTGGTCAGGTGAATGTCGGTAAAATGGATCAGTTTCACGGGGATTGGCTCCGGTCGGACGGACGACAGGGCAATGACCGTTTCGGTCATCACACGGGTAGCGGCCCCGTCGGGGCAGGACGTCCGCCCGTCTTAGCGGGAAAGGAAAAAGACCGGGTCGGCGTGCACAAGGGAATGCGGCTGACCCGGTCAGGTCAGTCTATCGCCGGTCGGGGTCTTAGGACC
>JANQQB010000350.1 GCA_028285165.1 Rhodobiaceae bacterium | reverse complement strand
CGACTTGCCGGCGCCGCTCTCGCCGACCAGCCCGTGCATGCGGCCGGCTTCGACCGTCAGCGATACGTCGCGCAGCAGACCCCGGCCGGTGTCGGTTTCAGCGTGCAGGTCGGCGATGGTGAGGACAGGGGCGGTCATCGGCGCAAGGTCGGGTCGAGCGTGGCGCGCAACCCGTCTCCGAGCAGATTGAACCCAAGCACCGTGACGACGATCAGCAAAAGAGGAAACGCCATCACCCACCAGGCCTGGTGAATGACCTGCCTGCCCTCGGCGATCATGCCGCCCCAGGTCGGCACGTCGGAGGACAAGGACAGACCGACGAACGACAGGATCGCCTCGACAATCACCGCAATGCCCATTTCCAGCGTCAGGAGCACGATGACCAGCGGCAGGATGTTGGGCAGGATCTCGCGGAACAGGATCGCGGTCCGGCCAAGCCCGATCGTCACCGCGGAATCGATATAGTCCATCTGGCGCTGTTGCATGACCTCGGCGCGGACGACCCGGCAGAAGCGCGTCCAGTCGATCACCACAATCGCGATGATGACCGAATGCAGGCCGGTGCCGAGCAGGGCGACCAGGATGATGGCGAGCAGGACCGGCGGGAACGATGTCCAGATATCGACCAATCGGGACACGACGCTATCAGCCCATCCGCCGAAATAGCCGGCAATCAGTCCAAGCAGCGTCCCGAGCAGCGCCGTCAGGATGCCGGCGACCAGCGCCACGGTGAGCGCAATGCGCGTGCCATGCACAAGACGCGAAAACACATCGCGACCGAGACTGTCTGTCCCGAGCCAACGGCCCGGCTCGGCGCCTGCCAGCCACGCCGGCGGCAGCAATTCCAGCATGAGGTCCTGTTCCAGCGGATCGACCGCGGCGATCAGCGGCGCAAACAAAGCGGTAATCACAAGCAGGGCCACGATGCCGCCGCCGACCAGGAGCCGCCAGTCGGCCCGCATACCGGACCGCGCCGAGGGTGCGAGCGGCGCATCCAAGGGCCGGTCAAGGGGAGTGCCGACGGTCCTATCCATGGCGCAGCCGGGGATTGAGAACCGCATACATCAGGTCGACGGACAGGTTCACGACGATGAACAGGGCGGCAAATGTCAGCACCAGCCCCTGGATGAGCGGCAGGTCGCGGTTGATGACTGCATCGATCGCCAGATTGCCGATGCCGGGATAGGAGAAGATCTTCTCGATCAGGACCGTGCCGCCGACAAGAAAGGTGAACTGGATGCCGGTGAGCGTCAGCGTCGGGATCAGCGCATTGCGCAACGCCTCGCCGACAATGATGCGCAACCGGCCGAAACCCTTGACCCGGGCCATGGTGACGTAGTCCTGGACCATGGCCTCGTCGAGGGAAGACTTCAGCACGCGGGTGATGATCGCCGCCAGCGGCAGCGCAAGCGCCAGGGCCGGCATCCAGCCGTGGGCGAAAAGGCTTGCCAGAACCTGCACCTCGCCTCGGAGCATTGCTTCGAAGAAGTAAAAGTCGGTCACGAAGTCGAATTCCAGGCGCGGATCGAGACGGCCCGATACAGGAGCGATCGGCAAGAGCACGCCGAAGAACAGCACGAAGGCCAGCGCCCAGATGAAATCGGGGATCGCAAGCGAGATCCCGTTCACGGCGTCGATGAGCGTTTCCGGGAACCGCCGGCGCCAATAGATGGCAAGGACAGCGAGCACCGTGCCAAACGCGCAGGCAAAGAGCGTGGCCGTCAGGGCCAGTTCCAGAGTTGCCGGCAGGCGCGACAGGATCAGCCCGAGCACGTCCTGGCGCAAACTGATTGAGGTGCCAAAATCGCCGGTGACCGCCTGCCCCGCCCAGATGCCGAACTGTTCGACAAGCGAGCGGTCGAGACCGTAGAGGCTTCGCAAGGCGGCGACATCGGCGTCCGAGGCGCCCGGCGAAATCATCATCGCAATGGGGTCGCCCGGCACAATGCGGACAAGGACGAACACGACGATGGCGACGCCGACCAGCGTCACCGCCGCCTCCGCCGCCCGGCGCAGCAGAAAGGCTCCCATCGGGTCGCCTCCGTTACCGTGACGCCGCCGTCAGGTCGGCTTCATGCGATGCGGATGCAGCGCTCCGGACACATGCGGCACGACGCTGACTTTGTCGCTGTGTACGATCGGCTGGACGAATTGCAGGAGCGGAATGACATACCCCTGTTCGGCGATGTAGCGGTCGACCGCCTTCCAGCCGGCAATGCGCTTTTCCTCGTCCTTTTCGGCCCAGAGCGGGCCGATCTTCTCGTCGAGATCGTCGGTATCCCAGGTGGAATGCGGCGAGGGCCCGAACATGGCAAAGCCGGTGGAGGTTGACGGATCGCCGATCGAATTGCCCCAATTGTAGAACGCGGCCTCGGCGAGCTGGTCGGCGGCGCGCAGTTCGAAATGTTTGGCGATCTCGTAGACCTCGATTTCCGCCTCGATGCCCACCTTGCGCCACATGCCGACAATGGCCTGGATCATTTCGTAATCCCGCGGCTTGAAACCGCGTGTCGTCTGGATCGTGAACTTGACCGGATTGTCCGTCGAATAGCCGCTCTCGGCCAGCAGCGCCTTGGCCATTTCCGGGTCGTGACCAACTGTGATCGACGCGTCGTAGGCCATGTATTGCGGCGCCTGGAGGGTATCGATCGGCACGCCGTAGCCGCTCAACAGACGACTGACGATCGCCTCCTTGTCGATGGCGTGGTGCGCTGCGAGCCGCACATTGCGGTCCTCCATCACGCCGATGTCGTTGAGGAAGATCATCGCGATGTCGGAGACCGGTGTCGTCGTGCCGGACAGGCCGCTCTTCTCCTTCAGCCGGTCGAATTCCCGGTACGGAATTTCCAGCGTCACGTCGGAGGCGCCGCTCTCGACCTCGGCGACGCGGGCCGAGGCGTCGGTGACGAACTTGAAGACGACGTTTTCGAAGGCCGGAGCGCCGCCCCAATAGGACGGGTTGGCCTTGAGGCGCAGGAACGAATTGCGCTCGAACTTGTCGACCTTGTAGGGCCCGGTGCCGATCGGCGCCTGTTCGAAGCCTTCCGCACCGACGCTGGTGTAATAATCCTTGGGCAGAACGTAGGCCGTCAGGAACGCCATCCAGGGAAAGAAACTCGGATCGAACCGCTCCAGGTCGACGATGACCCGATTGCCTTCGGTCGCGAACGATTTCGCGTTGCCCCAGATGAACTGGATCGGATTGCCGGTTGCCGGATCGCCGGCGCGCTGAAGCGACCAGATGACGTCCGCCGTCGTCAGCGGCGAGCCGTCATGCCAGGTCACGCCCTCGCGAACGTCGAGATGGATCTGCGTCTTGTCCTCGTTGAGGTAACCCCATTTCTCGATAATGCCGCCGGTGAAGCCGAGATCGGGCTCCTGTGCAATGTATTGGTCGAAAACGCATTGATAGAGGCCCTGGATCGTCGGGTTGACGGCCGACGGACCAACGGTCGGATCCCAGGACGGCAGGTTGACGTTGTAGGCGATGGTCACGGTGTCGGATGCGGCAAGCGCCAGCCCCGGCAACGCGAACGCCCCTGCCAGCCCCGCGCTTCCTGCAAGAAATTCCCGGCGCAAAATGTACATCTTGGTTCTCCCAGACCGAGCGGATCGGCATCGGGTCGCTTTGCGTATCCCTTGCCCCGCACGCGCTTTGACGGTGATACCGGCAGGTTCCCCGCCCGCCGGCAGACACGAGTGTGACTCGTTTCCAACGCCATTTTCAAGTAGAAATTCTATTTGAAAATGGCTTTGATTGTCTGTATTCAAATCACCGACTGACACAGCCATCCGGCCCGACGGAAACCGGCCCGAAAGCGGGCTCAAGAACCGTCCCCGGCCCGATCGCGACGGAGAACACAAACCGGGATGAGCAAACGCACCGCCAGACGGCAAGGCGCGGCACAGGAGGAAGAGCAGGCGCAGGACGGCTGGCACCTTGCCCGCACGGCCGAGGAACAGTCCATGGTCCGGCTGGAATTCGGCATGGAGCAGTTGATCCACGCCTATTACCGCTGGAAGGTCAGTTGCCTGTCGACGCTCGGCGATTTCGGCCTGACCGGCGATGACATCACGATCCTCAACATCATCCGCATGGGCGACACCCCGAAAAAGATGGTCGAGATCGCGCGCATCCTGAACCGCACCGACCTGTCGAACATGCAATATGCGACACGCAAGCTGATCAAGGCCGGCCTCGTCGAAAAAGTGACGGCACCATCACGCCGGGACACGACCTATCGGGCCTCGGCCTTTGGCGTCGAGGTCACGGACCATTATGCCGCCACACGCCGCAAACTCGTCATCGACCACCTCGCCGACAAGGCGCCGACACCGGAGCAATTGTCGGAAGTCGGTGCCGTGTTCGACACCCTGATCCAGATCTATGAACAGGGCACAAGACGGGCGATTGCCGCGACGGCTCGGCTGGGCGAAGTCCGGGAACCGTAGGTCGACGCACCCGGTTTCCGGGTGCCACAAGGCACCGCCCCCTGACCGGTTATGCCCCACTTCGGGCATTCGACACCCATTCGATTGCTGACATGAATGTCCATGGCCTTGCGCTACCGCTGTCGTAAGACAGGGGCGGAACGCATGCACGACGGGCGGGACAGGGTCACCGGAAGCCTTCTGGTCATTGCATCCGCACTGATGTTCAGCCTGTCGGGCGTGCTGACCAAGGCGATCGAGGCCGACGGCTGGGTCATCGTGTGCTGGCGCGGTCTGATCGGGGGGCTCGCGATCGCCCTTTATGTCGAAATCCGGCGCGGCTCCCTGCCGCGGCGCTCCGCTTTCGGGCTTGGCTGGCACGGCTGGCTTCTGGCGTCCGTCGGCAGCGCGGCAAGCATCACCTTCATCTACTCCTTCAAGCTGACCTATGTGGCCAATGTCGCCATCATCTATGCGACCGCGCCCTTCATGGCAGCCGCGCTCGGCTGGTGGCTCATGCGCGAAAGCGTTGCGCCTCGAACGTTGATGGCCGCAGGCTTGTCGGTCGCCGGTGTCGGCGTGATTGTTTCGGGAGGCCTGGGATCATTCAATCTGCGCGGCGATCTCCTGGCCGTCGTCATGACCTTCGGCAATGCGGTCTTCATGGTCCTGATCCGCAAGTTCAGCCATGTCCCGGTCGTCTGGGCCGGCGGGGCGTCGTCATTCCAATTGTTCGCGGTCGGCTGGCTGCTCGGGGATCCGCTTGCAGCGAGCGGACAGGACATGGTGCTCTTGGTGGTGTTCGGGCTGGCTTTCGCGATCGCCGTCATTTTGTGGACCGAGGGAACGCGCCTGATTCCGGCAGCCCAGTCGGGCCTCCTCGGCTCGGCGGAAACGCCCTTTGCCATCGTTCTCGCATGGCTGTTTCTGGCCGAATTCCCGCCGCCGGTCAGTCTCATCGGCGGAACGGTCGTGATCCTGGCGGTGGTGTGGCATGCGCTGCTGGACGTCAGAGCCTCGCGCAATCGCCTGTGACTTTTGCGAGTCCAAACATCGACAACCTTTGAAAAGGCATCTGTTTTGATCACTTGCGATTTCCGGCAGGCTTGAAAAAATGCAAATTATTTGTATTTTTCGAATAAACTGAACTCAGACCAAGTCAAGAACGCGCACCGTTGCTATGGACAAAAAACAGTTTCCTGCCAGTGACTTGGCACGCCATCCGGCTGATGTTCTGGATGCCGCGTCACGCAGACCTGTTGCGATCACAAAACACAAGAAACCGCGCTTCATGCTGATGTCGGTCGAACATTACGAGCGTCTGCTCAAAGCCGGCAATCCGCAGCACGCCTACAAGACATCGGAATTGCCGCCCGATCTTCGGGATGAATTGCTGGCCGGGATCGACACCGAACTCGCCGAGGATTGATCCGTCCCGTGGCATACGATGACATCCAAACAGGCAGTGTCATAGAATACTAATATCTTTGGCATCGCGAAGCCGCACACGGTGAAGACAGCGGCCGGAAACCACGTCCCACCGCAGTCGCGTTTCGCTCGCATCGTTCTGATGCGGATCGCATCTTCCTTCTGCCCATCACATCGAAACAGCCTTCACCCGGGACGATCGGTCTGGAGATTCCGGAAATCGAAAAACGCCGTGCCGGACTCGATTCCCATCTGCGTCTGTGGGTGATTGTGTCAGAGATGAACATAGACCGCATACCCGGCTCCTATGTCCTTGAGCCCGATTCCCGGCTTGGCGATCTCGGGAAATCATTTTTTCGTTCAGTTCTGAAACTTCTGAAGGAACATCTGTCGTCGGCGACGGCTGTGGATCGTCAATAGCGGCACGCATGCCGGGATCTGAGTGACTCGATCCGTAAAGGCGAAGGTATGCTTTTGCTAAGATCTTCGCGGAGGGCTGTTGCCTCTAACGGCTCAATCCCGCCTTGCGCAATCCATCCATCAAGTGCTCGAAATCCTCCGACGCAGCGTTCCACTTGCGCAATTCGCCGGCGGCACAAAAGTCCGGCTTGAGTTCGTACAGGCGCTTAAGGGCGGTTTCGCCGGACGGGTCGCCCAGTTGCCCGAAGGCAGCGGCGCGCAACAGGTGGGTCCAGTAGAAATCCGGCATGGCGATGCGCTCGACCTCGGCGAGCGTTTCGCGGTAGTCGCGCTCGGCGTAGCAGCGCCGGGCCGTGCTGAAATAGTACCAGCCCGGATGCAGCGGATTGAGCTGGCGGGCGCGGCGCGAGAGCGTCGTGCCGCGTACGAATTCGCCCATAAAGGCGAGGTAATGGCCGATATCGGCGAGCGTTTCGGGATCGTTCGGGTTGAGGCTCAACGCGCGCTCGGCTTCCGCCTCGAACTTGTCGTTCTCGCGGCGAAAAAAATGCACGATGCCGAGCCAGCAATGGGCATAGGCGCTTTGCGGGTCGAGTTGCACGGCGCGCTCGGCCGCCTCCAGGGCCCGCTCGATCGGATCGGGCCTCGGATTGGCGTCGAACCGATGCTCGGCGAGGATGACATTGGCAAGCAGCGCATGCGCCTCGGCATAATCAGGGTCCTTGACAACGGCCTGTTCCAGAAGATCCCGCGCCTCGGCATGCATTTCCGGACTTAACAGCACGGTGTAACGCCGGGCCCTCAGCACACAATCATAGGCGCCAAGCTCGACCGGGTTCTTGCGCAAGGCACGCTGCGTGGCGATGTCCTGGATCGTTACGCCGAGGGTTGCCGCGATCATCCGGGTGACGTCGTCCTGGACCGCAAAAATGTCCTCCATCTCGCGGTCGTACTTGTCCGCCCACAAGTGCACGCCGGTCTCGGTATCGACGAGTTGGGCGGTAATGCGCACCCGTCCGGCGGCCCGGCGGACACTGCCCTCGACCACGTAGCCGGCATGGAGACGGGCCCTCAGATCGGAAAGGGCGATGGCCTGTCCCTTGAACTGGAAGGTGGACGTCCGGCCAACGACAAGGAGATCTCGGAAGCGGGACAGGTTGGTAATGATATCTTCGGTCAGGCCGTCGGCGAAATATTCATCGGCTTCCGCGCTCAGATTGCCAAAAGGCAGCACGGCGATCACCGGATGGGTGTTCGGCGCGGTCCGTCCGGGCGGATCATGCGCCGATCCATGCTGCTCCGCCGGGCTCGGGGAGACGGCGGGTGCTGATCGCTCCGCGGCCGCGATGTGTTCGACGGTGCCGACAAACTGGAAGCCACGTGCCCGGATCGTCCGGATGTAGCTCTGGTCGCCGCCACTGTCGTCGAGCGCCCTGCGCGCCGATTTGATACAACCGGAAATCGTCGCGTCGGACACGATCCGGCCCTTCCAGACCTGGTCGAGGATTTCGCTGCGCCCGACGACGCGGCCGCAATTGCCGGCAAGAAAACAGATCAGGTCAAAGACCAGCGGTTCGACGGGACGCGGCGCGCCGCCCCGCCTGAGCTCGAATCTGTCCGTGTCGACCTCGAATTCGTCGAACCGGTAAATCATCACACCCCCGACTTCCGCCGGAAAGCCTACTCCTCCCGCCCCGTCACGCCAAGCGTGCGCGAGACGCGCAGGGACACGACGAATTGGGACACCGGCTGCCCCCGCACCGGAAAAACCCGCCAATCCGCAGCCAATCCCCGCGCCTTCCCCCAATTCCCCTCAAGCGCTGGACCGCCGGCAGTCGCATATGAAAACGAGCCGGCGCCGAACGCCGGACGGCATCGCCACCTCACACAAAAGGATACGCCATGACCCTGCACACCCCCGTCGAAGCGCAGCCGGATTTCGCCGCCATCAAGGCCAAACAGAACACCTCGTGGGCGTCGGGCGATTACACACGGATCGGCGTTACCTTGCAGGTCGTCGGCGAGACGCTGGCCGAAACGCTCGACCTTGCCCCCGATTCCCGCGTGCTGGACGTGGCCGCCGGCAACGGCAACGCAACGCTCGCCTTCGCGCGCCGCTGGTGCGCCGTAACGTCGACCGATTACGTGGATGCCCTCCTGGCGCGGGGCCGTGACCGGGCGAATGCCGAAACGCTCGATGTCGACTTCCGGATCGCCGATGCGGAGGACCTCCCCTTCGATGACGCCACATTCGACGCGGTCGTGTCGACCTTCGGCGTGATGTTCACGCCCGACCAGGCCAAGGCAGCAGCCGAATTGCTGCGGGTGTGCCGCAGCGGCGGCCGGATCGGCCTTGCCAACTGGACGCCGGACGGTTTCATCGGCCAGATATTCAAGACGCTCGGCCGCCACCTGCCGCCGCCCAAGGGCGTTGCCTCGCCGGCAAACTGGGGCCGGCCGGACTGGATCGAGGAAACCTTCGGCACCGGTGCGGCGAACATCACCTGCACGCCACGGGATTTTGTCTTCCGCTACCGCTCGCCGGCGCATTTCGTCGAATTCTTCCGGACGTATTACGGGCCGGTGCACAAGGCCTTCCTGGCGCTCGATCCGCCGGCGCAGGCCGCGCTGGAGGCCGACCTCCACGACACCATCGCCCGGTTCAATACGGCGACCGACGGGTCCATGCGGGTTCCGGCCGACTTCATCGAAGTTGTCGTCAGGAAAGCATGATGCCAGAGGCGGCGGCCCTCGGCCGCCGCCCTTTAAAAGGAGACCGACCATGTCCTGTCCCTTCCAGCGGTGCGGCGGGTTTGCACGGCTTCGGACCGTCGTGGCGGCGTTTTACGACCACGTGCTCGACTCCGATATCGCCGGTCCGTATTTCGGCGATGCGGATATGACGGCGCTGATGCACCATCAGACGCGCTTCATCGCCGAAGTGATGGGCGGACCGGCGGAAACCGGCAACCAGCGCCTGCGCGCCGCCCATGCCCGGCTCCGGATCGATCGTTCAGCTTTCGATGAAGTCGTCGGCCTGCTGCAACAGACCCTGATCGACCACGAGCTTCCGGCCGAGGATATCGACATCATCCTGGCCAACATAGAAGCCCGCGCGCCCTATATCGTTTCCGCGTAGGCGTCCACCGCGAAACCGGTTGCTTCCCGGCGATCGGCTCGATAGTGTGCAGAACATTTCATGAACATCGAGGCTGTTATGAAAATCGACTATGTGGAGTTCCCGGCGGCGGATTTCGACGCCATCAAGGCCTTTTACGGGTCCGCCTTCGACTGGACATTCGAGGAATGGGGCACGGAATACCTCGCCTTTTCCAATGCCGGACTGGAAGGCGGGTTTCACAGAACGGACGTGCCGCCGCCGCGTGGCGGCGCCCTTGTCATTCTTTATGCCTCAGATCTGGACGCGGCGGAAAAAGCCGTGCGCGACGCCGGCGGAACCGTGACCGAGCACCATGAATTCCCAGGCGGCCAACGGTTTCATTTCATCGACCCGGCCGGAAACGAACTGGCGGTCTGGACCAAGGCCTGATCGTCCCTTCGCGGACTTCGAACAGCCGCCGCACGCCTCGGCACCGGCGGCTGTTGCCCGGCATCGGCCGCCTCACAATCACAGCATGCGGATCAGCGGGTCGATGTCGATCACCCGTGCAAGCACCAGTTCGATCGCGGCGAACAAGACGAACAGGAACACCAGGAAGGTCACCAGGCGGCCGTGTTCTTCGCCGTCGATCACCACCTTGCGCATCAATTGCGACAGGATGTCGAGCAGCGAGACGGCGATGATAATGATCAGCAGAATGGCCGAGGCGCCGGCAAAGTCGAAGGAGCGCATGCGGTCATAGAGCACGACGCCGATGCCGCCGGCGCCGACAAAACCAAGCACGGTGGCACTGCGCACATTCGCCTCGAAACGATACAGCGAATAGGAGATCCAGAGCGGCAGGACCTGCGGAACCACGCCATAGACGATTTCCTGCAGGCTGATCGCGCCGGTCGCGCGGATGCCCTCGACCGGACGCGGATCGATGGATTCGACGGCTTCGGAAAACAGTTTGGCAAGCGTGCCGGTGGTGTGCACGACAAGCGCCATGACCCCGGCCAGCGGACCGAGGCCGACGGCGGCCACGAAGATCAGCGCAAACACCAGTTCGTTGATTGCCCGGAACGCGTCCATCAGACGGCGCACGGGAAACCGGATCCAGGCTGGTGTGATGTTGGCCGACGACAACAGGCCGAACGGGACGGACAGGATCACCGAGATCAGACTGCCCCAGACCGCCATCTGCACGGTTTCCAGCATCAGGGTCATGTAATCGCGCCAATACCGGAAATTCGGTTCGGCGAAATCGCCCATCATGATCACCATGTTGCCGGCACCGCTCCACAATTCCGGGATCCGGTGCATCTCGGCCGGCACGAAGCTCCAAGCCAGAATGAAGGCGACGCTGCCCCAGATCAGCCAGTCATAGACCTGGCGGGTGATGTCGCGCGCCGGCGGGTCGAAGGCCGCGCCGGGCGCGTGGCCGGCTGTGGTGTCCGCCATGCCGCGCTCCTTTTCAATGCGTTGGGTGGTGAAGATGTCGAATGTCAAAACGCAAAAGGCGGCGCCGGAAGTGTGCGCCGCCTTTCGAAGTCGGTCGGTCGACTTACATGTTCGGGATCTGTTTGACCAATTCACGAACCTCGGCAATCACCGCGTTCAGTTCCTTGATCTTGGCCTCTTTTTCCTCATCCGACATGGTCTCGTCGGACTTGACCTGGAGGATCTGCTTGTTGGCTTCCATTTCGCGGAACGGCAGCAATTGGGAGTTCGAAGACGGCACGAAACCCATGAAGCCACCGTTCTGGAGGGCGGTCCGTTCGGCCTGGATGCGTTCCGGGTCGCCGAGCCGGCCAAGGCCCATGATCGCGAAATAGAGCTTCGACTTGATGCTTTCGTCCAGGTCGGCCCGCCATGCGAGCGGATCGGCGGCGATCAGCGGCGAACGCCAGATTTCCTTGATCTTGTCGGCGGCTTCCGGATTGTTTTTCCTCAGACGGAAATGAAGCGCGCGATTGTTGGCGGTGGCCACATCGATCTGGTTGTTGGCGACCGTCAGGAGGTTGGCTTCGTGGCTGGCATTGCGCACCGTCTTGAAGCAATCGCGCGGATTGATGTCGTTGGCGGCGAAGATGAACGTGGTCGGCACCAGGAAACCGGACGTGGATTGCGGGTCGCCGATGCCGAAATTCAGGGACTTGTCACCGCAGGTCGCGAGCACATCCTCGAGCGAATTGATTGTGTCGTTGTCCTTCCGGGTGACCAGGATCGAATGATAGCCGCGCGATCCGTCGGTCTCGATCATCTGGGCGAACACTTCGGCACCGGCGCGGTCGACCGCGGTCATGGCCGATTTGTTGCCGTACAGCACGACGTCGACCTTCTTGAACCGCATCGCTTCGATGACGCCGGTATAGTCGGTGGCAAAAAACGGATTGATCTTGAGGCCGCTCTTTTCTTCCACCGCCTCGATCACCGGACCCCAGCGGGCCATGAGGTTTTCCTGGCTCTCGACGGCCAGAAGGCCCCAATTGACTTCCTGAACGTCTTCGGACTGCGCCGCCGTCGTTCCGGCAAACGCAATCGCCATGGCCGCAAGGCCCTTCACTACAGTCTGCATTTTCCAGTCCTCTCCCGTGGTCGGATAATCAGTCAGGCGTCGACGAGCTGCCGTTTCGGAGCACTCACCAGGATCTCGCCGTCGGAGGCGTCAGGCAGAACGAGTTCCTCGCTGGCCTCGCCGTAAATCTCGCGCAGGAAAGCAATCGTGAGATCGCCACTCGGACCGTCGAAGACGATCCTTCCGTCGCGCATGGCAATGGTGCGCGCGCAGTAGCGCCGCGCATATTCAACCTGATGGAGCGAGACCAGGACCGTGATGCCGTCCTCGCGATTGATCTCGGAAAGCGTCTCCATAACGCGCTTGGCCGATGCCGGATCGAGCGAGGCGATCGGTTCGTCGGCCAGCACGACCCGGGCGCCCTGCACAAGTGTGCGGGCAATCGCCGCGCGCTGTTGCTGGCCGCCTGAAAGCGTCGCCGCCCGTTGCATGGCTGTACGCGGAATGCCGACTCGGTGCAGCGCCCGCATGGCCTCGCGTTTCTCCTCGCGGGAAAACAATCCGAGCGTACCCCGCCAGCGCGGCACGCGGCCGAGAAAACCGGCCAGGACGTTGACGAGGACACTGAGCCGCGGGACCAGATTGAACTGTTGGAAAATCACGCCGATCTGACAGCGCGCCGCAATCACGTCCCGCGCGATGCGTCCCGACGCCTGGATCGACCTGCCCCTGACGACGACCTGCCCGGCGCCGCGGTCGCCGGCGATCAGACCCGCCACATGGCGGATCAACGTCGACTTGCCGGAGCCGGACGCGCCGATCAGCGCCACCATCTCGCCTTCGGCAATGTCCAGCGAAACGCCGTCCAGCGCCCGCGTGCCGCCTGGAAAAGTCTTCGACAGGCCGCTGACCTCTATCGCGCTCATATTTCCCCCGTGTACACAGGTGCGGGATAGAGGATCGGCATGACAGGTTGATGAAGCCGGGCTCAGGCCTGTGCACAACCCGGGAAAGAAAAAAGCCGGCTAATTATAAAGATGCTCGGCGTTTATTAAGCCGGCTATTTTTTACAAAGCGCTGATCAGGCTACTGCCTTCAGGGTCTCGCGCGCGATAATCAGACGCTGGATTTCGCTCGTGCCTTCATAGATCGTGGTGATCCGGGCATCGCGGGCATAGCGTTCCAGCGGGTAATCCTTCACGTAGCCGGCACCACCGTGGATCTGGAGTGCAGTGTAGGTCGCCCGTTGCGCGGCCTCTGAGGCGAACAGCTTGGCCATCGACGCGGCGCGGGAAAACGGCTGACCTTTGTCTTTCAGCCAGGCGGCTTGCAAGACCAGAAGTCGGGCTGCCTCCAGATCGGTCTCGCGGTCGGCGAGCATCCATTGCAGGCCCTGCATGTCGGCGAGCTTGCGGCCGAACTGCTCGCGCTCCAGCATATAATCCCGGGCTGCCTGCATGGCCGCCTGTCCGATGCCGAGCGCCAGGGCCCCGATGCCGATGCGGCCGCCGGCCAGTTCCGACACCGCGATGCGAAACCCGTCATGCACCTCGCCGACGACGGCGGAGGCGGGAATCCGGCAATCCTGGAAATGCACTTCGTTGGTCGCCGATCCGGTCTGGCCCATCTTGCGTTCGGCCTTGCCGATCACGATGCCCGGCGTGTCGGCCTCGACAAGAAAACAGGAAATGCCGCGGCCCTTGCCGGCATCCGGATCGGTCACCGCCCAGACCACAAACAGACCGGCATATTCGGCAGACGTGATGTAGAGTTTCGATCCGTTCAGCACCCATTCGTTGCCGTCCATGCGCGCCGCCATCCGCATGCCGGCCGGGTCCGATCCCGCGCCGGTTTCCGTCAGGCAGAAGGCGCCCGCCGGATACGTGCCGTCGCACAGGCGCGGCAGATAGGTCGCGCGATGGTCCGGAGAGCCCACCGCCTGGATCACCTCCGCCACCATGTTGGAGACCGAGACCGTAACCGCCGTGGAGGCACAGGCCCGGGCCAGCGCGTTTACGGCAAGCGCGAAGCCGACCGTGCCGGCCTCCGTGCCGCCGTATTCGCCGCGAATGTTCAGGCCCATGAAGCCGTTCTGAGCAAGCAGGTTCAGATTTTCGAGCAATTCGGCGCGGCCACCGCCCTCGTCCAGGGTTTCGGCCAGAGGACGCAGCTTGTCGTCAGCGAGCCGCGCGGCAGCGTCAGCGATCATGGTGTGGTCGTCGGAGAGCCGAAAATCCATGGCCTGGCCTCGCTTCAGGGTCCGGTTTGCACCGAGACGTGCGTCTTCTGTCTGATCAGCCGTTCCGCTGCTGTCAAGCCAGTGGTCGTGGCATTGTGATAGGACAATGAAGGTTTCGCCTTTCCGCAAACCGGTCAAACGCGTAGCATGTCCAATTCGGAGGACGGTGACAGATCCATGCGAACCCTGCCATCCCATCGCCCGGACAAGGGACACGGCGCGGCGCGCACCAATGGCGCGCACAGAGCGTTCCGGCTGGTAAGCGCCCTGGCAGGACTTTTTCTTGCGCTGTCCGCATCCGGGATACAGGCCGAACCGCTGGCCGCCGGCGGATTTTCCTTCAGCGACGAACTCGGCGGGTTCACGATCGGTCGGGTGACCGGGCGTGGAACCCAGGACGATCCGATCGTGATCGAAAAAAACCTCACCGACGTCGAACCGGTGATCATGGTGATCCGCTACGACAAGAGTTCCGCCGTCGGCCGGGTCGGCACGGGGCGCTGGATCGCGGTGCATCTGCGCCTCGTCGTACACAACGGCACCGGGCGGGTCTGGCAGGGGTTTCAAGTCGAATTGCAGGAAATCCTGCACAAGCCGAGCGTCCGCCAGGACGGACTGTCCTTCGACCAGGGCAAACTGGTCTCGGCCAACGTCTATTCCAACCGGTTTTCGTCAAGCCAACGGCTGTTCGAACCCTATGACCGCATCCTGTTCAGCGACGGTCATGTCAATCCGGCGGATTTCGTGGACTTCAAAATGCACGTGACCGATCCGACACCGGTGAAAAAGTTCTATCTGCTTCTCGATCCGCAACTCCTGTATTCCAACTTGCTGGGGTCGGCGGATCGCACAATCGGCTAAAAGAGCGAACCCTGGCTGTCAGGCCCTTTCGCCTCACGCGCGGGCTTGCGGCGTTTTGAGGTTTTGCCGGCTCCGGTCCTTTTGGTCGCGCCGGCAGGTTCGGTCCCGGTCGATGCGATAGCGGCGACCCGGGCATCAATCACACCGTCGGCCAGCCGTACAGTGACGTCATCTCCTGCCGCGAGCGACGTGACGCTGCGCACGATGCCACCATCCGGATCGCGCACGATCGCGAAGCCGCGCCGCAAGACGTTTTCAAAACCGAAGGCACCAACCAGTTTGGCGAGCGCCTCGAACCTCTGACGGCGGTCTGTGACAAGCCGGGTCGCCGCGGCGTCGCGGCGCCGATCGCTGTCCGTCAGTCGACGCCGCTGATCGGCAAGCGGGCGTTGCAGGAGGCGAGGTGCCAGACGGACCGCCAATCCTTGCAATGCCTGGCCTCGGCGGGCGATGTCGATCTGCCCCGACCGGGCCATGCGAGCCGACAGCGTCGTCAGCATCTCCCGTTGCCGGGCAAGCAGGCGGCTCAGCGTCTCATCCGACAAACGCGCTGCGACGGCGTCAAAACGGTTGCGGCGCAAGGCGGTCCCGGCCAGCAACGATCGCGCGAGGCGCTCCGATACGGCATCCAGGCGCTGGCGCGGCAGCGCGAGCAGGTCCCTCAGCGAGGGAAGCGCCCGTTCGGCTGCCCTGAGACCGGTTCGGCAGCGGTCGACATGGCGCAGCGCGGCATTTTCCAGACGGCGGCCCAGATCGCCTGCACCCGCCACCAGATCGTGGCGAACCGGCACGGCCATTTCCGCCGCCCCGGTCGGCGTCGGCGCGCGCAGATCGGACACGAAGTCGATCAGCGTCCAATCCGTCTCGTGGCCGACGGCGGAAATCAAAGGAATGTCGGACGCCGCAGCGGTGCGCGCCACGACTTCCTCATTGAAACTCCACAGGTCCTCGATCGATCCGCCGCCGCGGGCAACGATCAACAGGTCCGGCCGCGGTATCGTGCCGTCCGGAGGCAGCGCATTGAAGCCTGCAATGCCGCGCGCAACCTCGTCCGCCGACGTCTCACCCTGAACCCGGACCGGCCAGACCAGCACACGGACGGGAAACCGGTCCGCCAGGCGGTGTACGATATCCCGGATCACCGCCCCCGTCGGCGATGTCACGACGCCGATCGTGCGCGGCAGATAGGGCAGCGCCTGCTTGCGATCCTCGTCGAACAGCCCCTCGGCGGCCAGTTTCTTCTTGCGCTCTTCCAGGAGCGCCATCAGCGCGCCAATGCCGGCAGGCTCCAGCGAATCGACGACGATCTGGTATTTCGAGGAGCCCGGATAGGTGGTCAGACGACCGGTGGCGATGACTTCCAGCCCTTCTTCGGGCTTCACCTTGAGTTTCTGGTACGTGCCGCGCCAGATGACGGAATCGATGCGCGCCTTTTCATCTTTCAGGGAGAAGTAACAATGGCCGGACGCGGCCGGGCCGCGGAAGCCGGACACTTCGCCCCGCACCCGCACATAGCCGAACGAATCCTCCACCACCCGCTTGACGGCAAAGGCGATTTCGGAGACGGAAAATTCGGCGGCGTTGGTTTCGGCAGATGATGATTCCGACACGGGCGGCATGGCGGTCCCCTCAATGTGCGGCCAGAAGAAAGACGAATCAGCGCAAGGTCAAGGCAGGACACCGCATATGGCACGCTATCGATTCAGACAGGTGCGCCTCTACGTCGATGCAGCGCTGTCAAATGGCGCACAAATCGCCCTGGAACGCGAGCAGGTGCATTATCTGGTCTCCGTCATGCGGCTTGCGCAAGGTGCGGAAATCCTTGTGTTCAACGGGCGTGACGGGGAATGGACGGCGCTGCTTGCCGAGGCGACCAAGAAGCGCGGTCTGCTGACGGTCGAACGCTGCCTGCGGCCCCAGACGCCGGCCCCGCGGCTGGATTATTGTTTTGCACCGCTCAAACAGGCCCGCCTCGACTACATGGTCCAAAAGGCCACCGAAATGGGCGTCGGTTGCCTGCGTCCGGTCCTCACACAGCATGGCCAGGTCAGCCGCATCAATACGGACCGCATGAGGGCCAACGTGATCGAGGCCTGCGAACAATGCGGTGTGCTGTCAGTACCGGAAATCAAACCTCCCGAGCCACTTGCGGCCTTTCTGGACTCCTGGCCGGCGGATAATCCGGACGGCCTCATCCTGTTTTGCGACGAGGCGGCACCGACGGACGATCCGCTGACCATCCTGTCGGCTCTGGAACCCTGTCCGCTGGCGCTCCTGATAGGTCCCGAAGGCGGGTTTTCCGTCGACGAACGGGACCGGCTTCTCGCGATGCCGTCGGTCCGGGCGATCCCGCTCGGTCCGCGTATCCTGCGGGCCGATACCGCCGCTGTCGCGGCACTGGCGCTGGTCCAGGCCACGCTCGGCGATTGGCAAGCACAAAAACCAAAGGCACCATGATCGCCACCGGTCAGCCTGAACGAACAGGACAGCGCTGCCGTCGGCAAGCAAGCGGCCGATCGAACGAACGGCACCGACACCAAAGGCCCGCTTGCATATTGGAACTTTCAGTCTAAATAAGGCGGTCGGACCTGCCCCCGGCACCAGGTCCGAGGGCCTCAGGGCGGAGGCCAAGGCGAAACGGCCGGGGACAGGGGAACCGAGGATGGCGCGCGATACGCTCGACGAAACGCCGATCGAAAGTCGCGACCAGCTTGTGGCGACCCTGGAGAGCGGCTCCAAACCTCCCGAACAATGGCGAATCGGAACCGAACACGAAAAGTTCGGCTTCTATCTGAAGGATCACCGGCCCGTTCCCTATGAGGGCGAACGGGGCATCGAAGCCCTCCTGAAGGGCATGGAAACGCTGCTCGGCTGGGAACCGATCGTCGACAACGAGCGCATCATCGGCCTGTATGACCCGACGGGCGGCGGCGCCATCAGCCTGGAGCCGGGCGGCCAGTTCGAACTGTCCGGAGCGCCGCTGGAAACCCTTCACCAGACCTGCCGCGAAGTGCATGCCCATCTGGCGCAATTGCGGGAAGTCGCCGAGCCGCTCGGCATGGGATTTCTCGGCCTGGGGGCCTCGCCGACCTGGTGTTTCGACGAAACGCCGAAAATGCCGAAATCGCGATACGATATCATGCGTGCCTACATGCCGAAGGTCGGCGGCAAGGGCCTGGACATGATGCACCGGACCTCGACGATCCAGGTCAACCTGGATTTCGAAGACGAGGCCGATATGCGCAAGAAGATGCGGGTGGGCCTCGCGCTGCAACCGATCGCGACCGCGGTGTTCGCCAATTCACCGTTCCTCGACAACAAGCCGAACGGATTCCTGTCCTACCGGTCGGAAATCTGGCGGGATACCGATCCGGACAGGTCCGGCATGCTGCCCTTTGCCTTTGATGACGGGTTCGGTTTCGAAGCCTATGTCGACTGGGTGCTCGACGTGCCGATGTACTTCCTGAAACGGGATGCCGGCTATGTCGATGTGTCCGGCCTGTCCTTCCGGGACTTCATGGACGGACGGCTTTCCGATGCGCTGCCTGGCGAAGTCGCGACCATCGGCGACTGGAAGAACCACCTGTCCACGGCCTTTCCCGAAGTCCGACTGAAGACATTCCTGGAAATGCGCGGTGCGGACGGCGGCCCCTGGCGCCGGATCTGCGCGCTGCCGGCTTTCTGGGTCGGTCTGTTGTATGACAGCCGCTCGCTCGACGATGCCTGGGCGATCGTCAAGGACTGGAATGCGGACGAGCGCCAGGCATTGCGCGACGCAGTGCCGGAAACGGCGTTGGCCACGCCCTTCCGCAACCGAACGGTCCAGGAAATCGCACGCGATGTCGTTGAGATCTCGCGGGAAGGCCTCAAGCGACGGGCTTGCACCAACCAGGACGGCGACGACGAAACCCATTTTCTGGCGCCGGTCGAAGAAACCGTGATGTTCGGCCGCACGCCCGCCGATGAGATGCTGCAAGCCTATCACGGACGTTGGGGCGGCGACCTGCAGAAGGTCTTCCATGAATACGCCTATTGACGCCGGGTGCGCGGCGGTCGACGATCACTTGGCAATATGCCGGGTGAGGCCATGAAGACGCTCTACGATCTTGTCCAGGAAAGCTTCGCCGACGCGACACGCGCCAGAGCGTTCGGCGATGCCTTCGGCCTTGGCCCCGAAAAGAGCCTCGATGTCGTCACCGCTCTCCTGCCCGCCTATTCTCTCGCGCTGAGACGGGTCGCCAGCGATCCCGGCGCGTTCCTCTCTCTGATCAACCTGATGGGCCCGCTGGCCGGACAATCCATGCCGATTGCGACCAACCGGAACGCCCTTGATTCGGCGCAAAAGGGCCTGAGCCTGCTGTTTGGCCGACCCGAGGCGCAGACCGCAATTGCCGACATGGTCGCCAAAGCGAGCGGCGTTCCAGCGGAAAAGGTCTTGGAGATGATGCCGGCAACGCTGGCCGATGTGATGACCGCGCTCCATACGGCCATGCCGTTTCGCGACGGTCCGGGAGGCGACCTGATTGCCGCCTTCGTGGACGGATATCAACGCGGCCGTCCCGAACCGCGCGCCCAACCGGACTTCTCCGTCGAGGCGGCGGCCGACCTGATGACGTCCTTCATGTTCGGGTTCCATCGTGGCCGCCACGAAGACGATACCGATAGCGAAGACGCGCATGATCCGGCAGAAGGAGAAGAGGTCCCCAATCCGGATGAAACTGACATTTCTGACGAGCACGACGCGTCCGAGCGCCAGCATAGCCCGCTGGAAGCGTTGCTGGACGTCGGCGACCAAATCCAAAAATCGCAAATGAAATCGATGACGGATCTTTTTGAAAAATTGTATTCCGGGCCCAACAGGACCAACAATTCCGATACCGCTACAAATTAATGAAATAGTTCGTTCGCACGACTCCGTTCCACCGCCGATTTGAAAACGGTAACGTGAACGAATTCTATCCGCCGAAATAAGTTATTTCACATAATCTTAAGCAGATTCAGGCGCAATCCGACGGTAAATACAGTTATCCAAGGTACCCGTCCGATGCTCCAGTCCTTTCGAAATCAGATACTGCTGATTGTGTGCTTGCCGATCTTCGTCCTGCTTTGTCTGGGCGCCTGGGTGCTGACACAGCAATATCGGGCCTACACCACGTACTCCGTGCTGATCACCCTGACGAAACGCTCCGTGCTGGCCTACGACCTGGTGCATGAATTGCAGAAGGAACGCGGCAAGACAGTCGGACTGGTCTCTTCGGGTATGGCCGCCGAAGCGCGCAAGAGGGTCGATGCCCAGCACACCACGACCGACAGCGCTCTGACTGCTTATCTCGATTTCGCAAAGAACAACAGCGCATCGGCTTACGTCCCTATCATCCAGACGACGCTGGCCGAAATCGACACAGGCTTGGCCAAAATTGCAGAATTCCGCAACGACCTCGACCGCAGGACCGTCACCCAGAAACAGACGGTGACGTTCTACACGACCCGCATCAAAGAGCTCATCCATCTGATTGCCAAGGTCAACGAAGAAAGCCCTTCGGTGAAACTCAACCACCAGCTCCAGCCTTTCCTGGCACTGGTGAACACCATGGAAAATGCCGGCCTGGAGCGAGCGATCGGCGCGGCGCTTCTGAATCGCATGAATGCCGGTGAGTTCGACTACGCCCTGCAGAGAAACTACCTTCTGAAACTCGGCGGCGAGCTTCTTGCGCTTGAGGAATTCGAAGAGCTGGCCGTACCCGAGCAATTGGAACAGTTTGGGCGCGTGGTTTCGGGCGCGGATGTCGACAAGGTCCATGAGTGGCGGCCGATCCTTGAAAACCTTGCACTGACCAGAGATACCAAGGGCCTTGCCGGAGGCACCTGGTTCGAGGCCGCAACCAGCCGTATCAACAAGATCAAGACAGTTGCCGACAGCATTGCCGAAGAGGCGCTCGTCATTTCGACCAATGAGCGGCAGGCGAACCTGACCGCACTGATGGTAACGGCCTCAATCGTGCTGATCGCGTCGCTCGCTGCGATTGCCATCGCCTTCTGGCGCGGGTCGCTTCTGGCCGGTCGGGTCGTCGCGATCGGCAAGGCCATGCGGATCCTTGCCGACGGCAACACGGATATTGCCTTGTCGGACAAGGAACCGGCCCGCGAGCTTACCGACATGTCCGCCTCGGTGACGGTGTTCCGCGAAAACGCGATCGCGCGGGCGGAGCTGGAAGCCCGAACCCAGGAGGACGAGGCCAAACGCCAGGAACGCCAGGCTCGCATTGAAGCGCTGATCGCGACGTTCCGTAACGAGGTGCAGTCCCTGCTTAAAGCCGTGGGTGCCAATACAGACAAACTGAACGATACCGCCCAGGTGCTGACACGGATTGCCGAGGACACGTCGGATCGGACCAACGCGGCATCGGGCGCGTCGGACGAGGCAGCCGGCAACGTCCAGACAGTGGCAGCGGCAGCGGAGGAATTGTCGGCTTCGATTTCCGAAATCAGCAGCCAGGTCACGCGCACAACGTCGATCGTAGAGAAGGCGTCCGGCCTTGCGGACAACACCAATGCCAAGATCGGCGGGCTCGCCGAGGCAGCGACGAAGATCGGCGACGTGATCAACCTGATCCAGGACATCGCGGAGCAAACCAATCTGCTTGCCCTCAACGCAACGATCGAGGCGGCCCGGGCCGGCGAAATGGGCAAGGGCTTCGCGGTCGTCGCCGCCGAAGTCAAAACGCTTGCCAATCAGACCGGCAAGGCAACCGAGGAAATCTCGTCGCAAATCAGCAACATCCAGGCCTCGACGGCCGAAGCGGTCGAGGCGATCGGGGAAATTGCCAAGACAATGGTCGAGGTGACGGAATACACCAGTTCGATCGCCAGCGCGGTGGAGGAACAGGGTTCGGCCACCCAGGAGATCAGCGGCAGCGTCGGCCAGGCGGCCGAGGGCACCCAACATGTGGCGCAGAATATGACGGGCGTGCGGTCCGCGGTCGACGAGACAACGCAATCGGCCGGACAGGTGCTCGATGCATCGCAGGAAGTCGCCGACCAGTCGTCCCGCCTGCGGCTGTCAGTCGATCAGTTCCTGAAGGATGTCTCGGCGGCCTGATCGCATCTGACCAGACCAGACCCAAGGGCATCGCGCCGTCCGCGCGGTGCCCTTTTTGTATGGCGTTGCGAAACAGGTGCTACGCCCTGTCAATGCAGGGAGGGTTCGACGCCGATGATGTCCGGAAAACTGACCGATGGTACAGCTGGTTGGTCTCGAACCAACGACCTCTGGATCCACAATCCAGCGCTCTAACCAACTGAGCTACAGCTGCACACGATCGGTCTGGAAATCCTATAGGCGCGGTCGGATCAAAGTTCAAGAGCAACGGCAAATCCCGAGCCGCTTGCTCGCACAGAATCCATGCGGCCTTCGGTGCCCGGCGGATCGCGGCGCGGACTGTCTGTTCCCTGCTTCAACAACAAAAAAGGCGCTCCGCTGGGAGGATTGCGGAGCGCCTCGTTTCGATCCTGCCGGCTTGCGGCCGGCGGACACCAGAGTCAGATCCGTAACCGGATTACGCGACCTTGAGATCCTTGATCGATTTCTGGAAGACGTCTTTTGCCGGCTGGGACGAGTCCGTCGCAACCTTGGACACCAGTTCCTGCATTTCCTTGGCTTGTGCAACCAGGGAATCGAATTGCTGGTGCACGAAGGCAGTCTGCAGCTCAACCGCTTCGGCGAGCGTCTTAACGGCCATCATGTCCTTGGCGTAAGCGAAGGTCGCGTCGGTGGAAACCTTTGCGGCGTCAAGTGCCTTCATGTTGATTTCGAGCACGCCCTGACGGGAGGTCTCGTAAGAATCTTCGAGCATGTCGGTCGCTTCTTCGGCCGCCGTTTTCATCACGGCATAGTTTTCCTTGGCCTTTTCGATCGACTTTTCTGCAAATTCGCGAACGCCGGTGGGCACTTCGAAAGCCGGAACGGCGAAGGCGTCCATCGGGTTCTGCACAGCAGCGGCTTTCGGCGCGCGTGCCTTCGTGGTCTTGGTCTCAGCCATGTCACTTCTCCTTCCTGGGGACCCTCGCGGGCATGTTACCGATACCGGCGCATGCCCTGTGATCATCGTGTCTGCATCTGATGGGAGTGATATAGCATGATTTTTGTGCATTGCAACATTTTTTTGCGCTGCACAATGAAAAAGCCGGGCATTTCCTGGGAAAATCCCGGCTTCATTGCGGGCAAGGACGCGACGCCCGCCCGCGGTCCGGCCTTGCCGATCAGGATTCCGGTTTGACGGCTTTCGCTGCCTCCGACGCGGTCTTGACCGTCTTGTCGGAAATCACCCGTGCCTGCTCGCCAAAGACCGCCATCTGGTGTTTGAGGAATTCCTGCTGGAGCGCCATCATTTCCGATACGTCCTTGGCTTGCACGAGTTTGCCGGCAAGGTCGAACGCGGCCGAGACGTTTTCCTCGGCGAAGGCAAGGACCGCCCGGTTCACGTCGCTGGCGCCGGATTGTACGTTGGACGAGGATTCCTCGACACGACTCACGGCCTCCTGGGTTGCGGCGATGTAGTCGTCGAAGGCCTTCTTGGCCTGGGTCACACTGGTTTCAGCGAATGCCCGCATCTGTTCGGGCACTTCCAGTTTCGGCGGCTTGTCGGACATTATGTGTCTCCTCTATAGGAACGCCTGATCCGTCATGTCGTACCCGGCGGCCCCTCATTTCCTTCATGTGTGCCTGCATAGCACAGTTCTCCGCCGGCAACGCCATCCGACAAATCCGCACCCGTGTATATGACCGAAAACCGGCGGCGGAACGCGCTCTTTTTCCGTCGAAATCTGCGGCCTGTTGAGATTCACCAAGAATGCCGGTCCCGATGGACGCTCGATCCGGATGGCGGTATTAACGGTTGGTTAACGAATTCCGGCGCGACGGGCACGGCGCCGGGATTGATCCTCGCAGTCACGGAACGGGGTCCGGCATGGAAGAGTCATTCGGTCGGTATCTGGCGCTCTGCCGGCACGAAAGGGTGGGACACCACGCTTTCGAGCATGCACCGGCATGGGTGTTTTCCGATGACGGTCGCCGACTTCTGTGGGCCAACGCCGCCGGCCTCGCATTTCTCGACATCCGCTCGCTTTCAGGGCTTTCGCGCTACCGGATCAGCGAAACCTCGCCGGTCAGCCGTCGCCTCGCCTATCTCGCAACCCGCGGCACGACAAGCGCGCTCGAGCGCTTCCGGTTTTTTGTCGGATTGCGGGCCAAACCGGTGGCTTGCCTGTGCGAGCGGCTCTCCTTGCCCGACAACGACAAACCTGTCCTGGCGGTCGCCGCCGACGCGCCTGCAATGTCCGGCGAGGATCCCGCGATTGCCGGATTCTTGCGGATGCTCGATCAGGCGGGCCTGGCCGCGGCGCTGTTCGATCACAACGGCGATCTTTTCCAAACGACCTCGGCGCTTGCCGCATCGGGCCTGCCGGCCGATGTGCTCGCCAGACGGTCCGACCTGGACGGCATCGATCTGGTTTCCGGGCCCGGAGCGGACGGGTCGCTGGTGCTTGTCGAAGACCCGACCGCGATCGATTTGGAG
Source organism: Rhodobiaceae bacterium (assembly GCA_028285165.1). Taxonomy (GTDB): domain Bacteria; phylum Pseudomonadota; class Alphaproteobacteria; order Rhizobiales; family JANQQB01; genus JANQQB01. The sequence goes on along the minus strand of JANQQB010000350.1, from coordinate 1,357 downwards.
CCGGGACCAGAGACGACGGACACCGCTGTTGACGAATCCGCCGATCACGCGGAAGCGGACCCGGTTGCCGAGACTGAGCCCGACGACGCAACGGGCGGCGCGCCGGACGAGGCAGCCGGAGGCGACAACGGTGCCGTGAGCGAAACGCCGCGCTTCGAGACCGAGGAGGCCATCGGGACCTCGGACATCACGGAAGAAGAAGATCAAGTCGAGGACCAGCCGGCGGAAGCGTCAACTGGTGTCGATGGTCCGTCGGCCGACGACGGATTAAAGGCCGAGGCAACGGACGCTGCGGCAGAAACGGATGCACCTTCGGCCGGGTCCGACGCCGAACCGGATACAAAAGGCGCGCCGGTTGAGGAGGATGCCGAGCCTCTGCCCGCCCCTCCCACACGCGCGCTCGACGCACGGTCGGCGACGGCCTTTGCGGCGGTTGGCGCGGCCCTGGCCGCCGAAACCGCCTCGACCCCGCCGCCATCGGACAAAGCCGTCAAGGCAGAGGACGACACCGAGGTCGAACCGGACCAGCCAGCCGCGGAGATGGCATCCGACATGGCCGAGGTCGAGGCCGAGCAAGACCTGACCGAGACATCTGTTGGCACCGACGTCGACACCGATCCGTCCTCGGAAAGGCCAGACGGCGAACCGGTCGAGATGCAGCACGCGCTGGAGACCGATGCCAATGCCGACGGGGACGCCGGCGATGATGCCGGCGCACCCGATCCAGATGACGTGGAAACCGGCCCGGAGGACACGGAAGCTCCCGTCGTCGACTCGAGCCAAATTGCGGATGCTTCGAACGAAGACGCAGCGCAAGCGGATACCACCGACCGGGACGCTGCGCCGGGTCGAAAACGCACGGTGTTCGATGCCATCGAACGGCTTGCTGTTCCGTTGATGAACCTTGATCTGGCGAAGGCTCCTTCGCGCCTGGCACCGAAGGACGACGAACCGGAGGAGCCGGATGTCGAACCGGAAAACGGCACTGTGCCCGAACCGCCGGTCGAGACCGGTTCGGCGGTCAGCCCGGCCTTTGTGTTCCGGTCCCGAACCGCGCCGCATCGTTTCGTTTGGGAAATGGACGAGGACCGACGCTTTTCCATGATCACGCCGGACCTGGCGGACGCTGTCGGTCCGATTTCAGGCAATGTGACCGGCAAGACCTGGACCGAAGTCGCCGACGCGCTCGGCCTCGACAATCCGCGCATAGCCGCGACCATCGAACGCGGCGAAACATGGACCGGGATGCGGGTCGAATGGCCGGTCGACGGAACCGACAAGATCATCCCCGTCGAACTCACAGCCCTGCCGATCTACGATCAGAGCCGGACCTTTGCGGGATACCGGGGGTTCGGCG
>JANQQB010000329.1 GCA_028285165.1 Rhodobiaceae bacterium | reverse complement strand
CTCGCCGGGTCTGAGCCTCAGACGGTCCCCGACGAGGACGTTTTCCAACGGCGCGTCATATTCCGATCCGTCCGGCAGAATCCGTCGGGCCGTCTTCGGCGCCAGATCGAGCAGTGCGCGGATCGCATCTCCGGTGCGTTCCCGCGCCCTCAACTCCAGCACCTGGCCGAGAAACACCAGGGCCACGATGACGACCGCGGCTTCGAAATAGACCGGGACATGGCCGTCGACCTTGAGATCGGCCGGAAACAAGCCCGGCGCGAAGGTCGCCACCATGCTGTAGGCATAGGCCGCCCCGACGCCGATCATGATCAGCGTCCACATGTTCAGATTGCCAGTGCGCACCGATTGCCAGCCGCGAATGAAGAACGGCGCGGCGGCCCAGAGCACGACCGGGGTCGCCAGCGCGGCTTCGATGTAGAGGGCAAGCGCTTCGCCGATCCAGGTGCGTATCGGGAGGCCGACCATCGGTCCCATCGTCAACACGATCAGCGGCACAGCCGCGGCGAGACTGACCCAGAAACGACGAGAAAAGTCGATCAGTTCCTCATTCGGACCTTCGGAAACCCCGCCCATCGGTTCCAGAGCCATGCCGCAGATCGGACACGCGGCAGGACCGTCTTCGACGATTTCCGGGTGCATCGGACAGGTGAACTGCGTGTCGGGTGCGACGGCATCCCGTTTCAGGTCGGCGTTTCCTGAAAGATAGAACCAGGGATCGGCGGCGAACCGGTCTTGGCAGCTCTGGCTGCAGAAATGGTATGTCTCGTCGTTGTAGGCGAAGGACGGGTTGCCCGCCTCCGGATCGACCCGCATGCCGCAGATTGGATCGATCGCAAAGTCGCCGTCTTGCCCCGCTTGCGGTTCGGTTTCGCGCGCAGAGCAACATGCTCCGTCATGACGGGTTTCTTCCAGCCTTTGGACACTCTCCTGCATTCGCGCCGATCCGTTTTTCGAGGGGACGGCGTCGATATAGATGTTCCAGTGACTGGAAGGTCAAGTGACCTTTATGAGGCAAGGCGAGCCGCGCCGGGTGGCGTTTGAGCACCGGCCGCGCACCGGGCCTCCGCAAAAACCGGACCGATGCCGATCAGGATCGGGTCTTCGATGCCGAGATTGGCGACACCGGACGCAAGGTCGTCCACACAGCCGGTCCATGTCGCGCCGCCGCTCCGGGAGACCGACCGGCAGATCGCGGCCGGCGTCCGCGGCGCGAGGCCGTGTTCCTGAAGACGTTCGGCAATCCGCGGCGCCGTCCGGGCGCCCATGTAGAAGATCGTCGTCGTGCGCGGATCCGCGATCGCGGCCCAATTGATGTCGTCCGGCAAATCGCCGGCCCGGCTGTGGCCCGTCACAAAACGCACCGATTGCGCGTGATCGCGATGCGTGAGCGACACGCCGAGCGCCGCGGCCATGGCCAGCGCCGAAGTGATGCCGGGCACGACAGAGACCGGAATGCCGGCCATTTGCAACTCCGCGATCTCTTCGCCGGCCCTCCCGAAGATCATGGGATCGCCGGATTTCAGACGCACGACCTGGCGCCCGGACCGGGCAAGACGCACCATCATGGCGTTGATGTCGTCCTGCCGGCAGCTTTCTCGCTTGCCGCGCTTGCCCACCAGCATGCGCCGCGCCTCACGACGGGCGAGTTCCAGAACGTCGTCGGATACCAGATCGTCGAACAGGATGACATCCGCCGCCTGCAAGGCCCGAACCGCTTTCAGCGTCAGCAGTTCGGCATCGCCCGGACCGGCGCCGACCAGCGTCACCGAACCGACCTTGTCCGCCGCCGCATCTGCAACGCGGTCGATGTCGTCAAACACCTCCTCCGGGTCCGGAACCGTCGCGTCGGTGGCAAACGCCCGCGCGCTGAAGGCCTCCCAGAAGGTGCGGCGCGGCGCGCCCGGCGCGAGTTTTTCGGCGACCCGGCTGCGGATGGATTTCGCAAGCGAGGCCCAGGCGGCCAGCGACGCGGGCAGAAGGGTTTCGATACGCCGCCGGATGACCTGACCGAGGATCGGCGCGGCCCCGTCCGTTGAAATCGCGACGATTGCCGGCGAGCGGTTGACGATCGAGCCGAACTGGAAATCGCAGAAGTCCGGCCGATCGATGATGTTGACGGGAACACCGGCCGCCCGCGCGGCACAGCGAAGAGCCTGACCTTCGGCGTCGGTGCTCGCATCGCAGACGGCAAGCACGGCCTTGTCAAAGCAGTCTAGGCCCCATGGACGGGCATGCCAGACAATGCGCTTGCCCGGATCCGTCGCCATGACATCGTCGAACATGGGATCGAGTTCCGGGGCATAGACGGACACGCGAGCACCGGACGCCGCCAGCAATTCCGCTTTCCAGGCTGCAGCCTCCGAGCCTCCGACAACGACGACCGGACGCCCCTGCAACCGGAAAAATGCCGGCAGGCTGGCCAGTTCCGCCATGCGCCCGGGCGGGGTTCGGCGCGGTCTGCGGCCTGTCTCACTCGGCTGCGGCAAGGTGCATGTCATCGATGATTCCCCTGATCTCCGCACGGCAGGAGCCGCAATTGGTTCCGGCACCGCATTCATTGCCGACCGCATCGACGGTCCGGCATCCGGCCTCGACGGCACGCACGATGTCGCGCACGCCGACGGATAGGCAGGAGCAGACCAGCGCGCCGCGGTCGGCTTCGGCCTCGCCGGGCCGGCCGGCAATGATGGAAAGGCGATCCGCGGTGGAAAGCCCGCCATCGGACAGACGCGCAACGACCCAGCTCCGTGAGACATCGACCGGTTCCAGCGCGAGATAGAGCGCCCCGGTCAGCCGATCCCCGGAAAACAGCGCGGCCCGGAACCGGCCTTGTGCCGCATCGTCGAGAACGCTGAGCGCGCCCGCTTCGTGCAGCGGCGATCCGAGCAGGCGCAGGGTCGCGGCCGCCCTGTCTTCCGGCGTTTCGGCCAAGGTAAATTCGGCGCGCCAGCCGCCCGCACATGGCGCCAGTGCCCAATAGGCGCATTCCGACAGATCCGGACGGCGCGTCGAAACCAGAAAGCCGAACAGGCCGGTTTCGAGCCGCGCGACGTCGACTTCCGCCTTTTTAAGCGCCGGTTGTCCGGAGACCGGATCGGTGCGCGCAGGCACGATACGGTCGACACGCGCGTTCGAAGCGACCTGATCGGTCCAGTGCATCGGCACGAAGACCGCGCCGGGTCGCTGGCGACGCGTCAGCAGCGCCCGGACATGGATTTCTCCGAACGCGGAAGAAATGCGTACGATGTCGGCATCGCCGATGCCGCGCGCCGCGGCATCGTCCGGGTGCATTTCGGCGAACGGTTCCGCGATATGGCCGGCAAGCCGCGGGCTGCGCCCGGTGCGGGTCATGGTATGCCATTGGTCCCGCACCCGGCCGGTGTTGAGGATCAGCCGACCCGGCTCACGCTGTGGCGCCTCGGCCACCGGTTTCGGGGCGACAAACCGGGCCCGGCGATCCGGATGAAAAAAGCCGCCCTCGGCAAAAAAGCGGCTTTCGCCAGCCGGCTCCCCTTCTCGCTGCGGCCATTGGAACGGTGTGAGATCGGCATAGTCCTCGCCGGTAACGTCGGCATAAGCGCCGATGTCGAAATCCCGAGACCCGTCGTTCTCGAACGCCGACAGGGCTGCGTGTTCGCGAAAGATCGCGGCCGCATCCGGATAGTCGAACGCGGCGGCAAAGCCCATGCGACGGCCGACCTCTGCCAATTGCCACCAATCGGCCCGCGCTTCGCCCGGCGAGGGCAGGAAAGCCCGCTGCCTGGAAACGCGCCGTTCGGAATTGGTGACGGTGCCGTCCTTTTCGCCCCATCCTAGGGCGGGCAAGCGCATGTCCGCATGGCGCAAAGTATCGGTTTTGTCGACCACGTCGGACACGACCACAAAGGGGCATGCCTGAAGCGCGGCATCGACCAGTCCGGCCTCCGGTAGGCTGTCGGCCGGGTTGGTTCCCATGATCCAGACGGCCCGAACCGTGCCGTCCGCCATTGCCCGGAACAGATCGACGGCCTTCAAGCCCGGCGCGTCCGGCAGGCGCAGCGCCTGCCAGAACCGTCGGACCCGGTCGCGATGGTCCGGGTTATCAAGATCCATATGCGCGGCGAGCATGTTCGCAAGGCCACCGACCTCGCGGCCGCCCATGGCGTTAGGCTGACCGGTCACGGAAAACGGTCCCATGCCGGGTCTGCCGATGCGACCGGTGGCCAGATGGCAATTGACGATCGCATTGACCTTGTCGGTGCCGACGGCCGACTGGTTCACCCCCTGGCTGTAGACCGTGACGGTTTTTTCAGTCTCCGCGACAAGCCCGTAGAATGTCCGGATATCGGTTTCCGCCAGACCGGTTGCCTGCGCAATATCATGGAGCGACAGCGCGTTGGCCGCATTGCGTGCAGCGTTGAAGCCGAGCGTGTGCTCCGCCACGAAATCCGCGCGGACGGTCCCCTCATCGATGAGGTGGGCCAGCAGCCCCTGGAACAGGGCGCCGTCGCCGTCCGGCGCGATCGGCAGGTGCAGATCGGCGGCATCGGCCGTCATCGTGCGGCGGGGATCGATCACCACGATCCGCATAGTCGGCCGCTTTGCCCGCGCCGCCATCAGGCGCTGGAACAGGACAGGATGGCACCAGGCAAGATTGGAGCCGACCAGGACGACCAGATCGGCCTCCTCCAGATCCGCATAGGTGCCCGGCACCGTGTCGGACCCGAACGCCCGGCGGTGGCCGGCGACAGAGGAGGCCATGCACAATCTGGAATTGGTGTCGATGTTGGCCGAGCCGATGAACCCCTTCATCAGCTTGTTGGCGACGTAATAATCCTCGATCAGGATCTGGCCGGACACGTAAAACGCTACGGAATCCGGCCCGTACGCGGCAATGGTGTCGGAGAATGTGCGGGCGACCGTGTCGAGCGCAGTGTCCCAATCGACCCGCCGGCTGCCGATTTCCGGATAGAGCAGCCGGCCGGCCGATCCAAGCGTCTCGCCCAAAGCAGCGCCCTTAGAACACAAGCGGCCGAAATTTGCCGGATGATCCGGATCGCCGCTCACGTCCACGCTGCCGTCGGCGCGCGGTTCGACAATCAGGCCGCATCCGACGCCGCAATAGGGACAGGTCGTGTGGACCTGCCGACAGGAAGGTCGAGCATCCGTCACCGCAACGCTCCGATGTCGAGGAGCACGGTGTCGCCGTCGAGGCGGACCGGATAGGTTTGAACCGCGCCCTCGTCCGCTCCCTGGGCGGTGCCGGTATCCAGCGCGATGACCCAATTGTGCAGCGGACAGGTCACGCAGCCGTCATGCACGATGCCTTCGCTGAGCGGGCCGTTTCGATGCGGACAGCGATCTTCCAGGGCGTAGACGGCGTCCGACGCGGTCCGGAAGATCGCGATGCGACGCGGACCGGCTTCCACCGTCCGGGCGCCGCGTCTCGGAATATCGCCCAGCTGTCCCACGGCAATCCAACGGGAGGTCACAGCATTCATTGCGCCGCCTCCAGTCCGAGCGAGGCCAACGGCCGGAACTCGTGTTTGTCCTTGCCGGAAACCCGCTCCGACCAGGGATCGACCTGGGCAAATTTCTGGCTGAACACGAAGCGGTCGTAATAGGTCTTGCGCCGTTCCGGATCCTCCAGGATCTGCCGGCGCACCTCTTCGACACCGATGCGGCGCGCCCATTTGTAGATGCGCTCAAGGTAATATCCCTGCTCGCGATACATCTGGACCAGCGCCACGACATGTTCGAGCGCCTCGTCCTCGGTCGCGACGAGGCCGAGCACTTCCGTGCCCTTGATGTCGAGACCGGCGGCGCCGGCAAAATGGATTTCGAAGCCGGAATCGACGCACACGATGCCGACATCCTTGCAGGTCGCCTCGGCGCAATTGCGCGGACAGCCCGACACGGCCATCTTGACCTTTGCCGGCGTCCAGGACCCCCACATGAACTTTTCGATGCGGATGCCGAGGCCGGTCGAATCCTGCGTGCCGAAGCGGCACCATTCGGAGCCGACGCAGGTCTTTACCGTGCGCAGGCCCTTGGCGTAGGCATGCCCGGAAACGAACCCGGCCTTTCCAAGATCGGCCCAGACGGCCGGCAGGTCCTGCTTGGAAATGCCCAGCATGTCGATGCGCTGGCCGCCGGTGACCTTCACCGTCGGAATGTCGAACTTGTCGACGACATCGGCAATGGCACGCAGTTCGGCCGCCGACGTCACACCGCCCCACATGCGCGGCACGACCGAATAGGTGCCGTCCTTCTGGATGTTGGCGTGGGCGCGTTCGTTGATGAAGCGGGACTGGTAATCGTCGGCATATTCGTCCGGCCATTCGCTGACGAGGTAATAGTTGAGCGCCGGCCGGCATTTGGCGCAGCCGCAGGAGGTGCGCCATTCCAGTTCCTGCATCACAGCCGACATCGTCTTCAGGCCCTTGACACGGATGAGCCGCCGAACGTCGCCGTGACCAAGCGCAGTGCAACCGCACATCGGCTGGACCGCGGCCGGGCTGTAGGCGTCGCCGAGCGTCAGCGACAGCAGCGAGTCCACCAGTCCGGAACACGTGCCGCAGGATGCGGACGCCTTGGTGTGGGCGCGCACGTCATCAATGGAGCCAAGATCCATCTCGGCAATCGCCGTCACGATCGTCGATTTGCATACGCCGTTGCAGCCGCAGATTTCCGCATCATCCGGCAAGGCTGCAACGGCCGCCATAGGGTCCACAGGGGCACCTCCCTGATAGGACTGGCCGAAAATCAGCGTGTCCCGCATATCGGCGATTTCCGTGCCCTTTTTCAGGAGGTCGAAAAACCAGGGACCGTCGGACGTATCGCCGTAAAGTACGGTGCCGATGATCTTCTCGTCTTTCAGCACCAGGCGTTTGTAGATGCCGGAGGCGGCGTCGCGGAGCACGATCTCCTCGCGGTCGTCGGCATCGGCGAAGTCGCCGGCGGAATACAGGTCGATGCCGTTGACCTTGAGCTTGGTCGCAGTCGCCGACCCCGTATAGGCGGCTTGTCCGCCGGCCAGGGTCTCGGCCAGCACGCGGGCCATGTCGTAGAGCGGGGCCACCAGCCCGTAACACTGACCGCTATGTTCGACACATTCGCCGAGCGCAAAGACCGCCGGATCGGAGGTGCGCATGTCGTCGCCGACGATGATCCCGCGATTGACCTCCAGGCCGGCCTGTTTTGCAAGACCGGCGGACGGTCGGATGCCGACGGCCATCACGACCATAGCCGCAGGGATCAGAGAGCCGTCATCCAGTTCAACGCCGGCGGCACGACCATCGCGTTCCACGATCCGATGGCTGTTTGCCCTGGTGCGGACATCGATGCCGCGATCGCGGAACGCCTTTTCCAGAAGATACCCGGCCGCAGGATCGAGCTGGCGCTCCATCAGGGTTGGCATCAGGTGCAGGACGGTAACCTCCATGCCCTGTTCCCTCAGGCCGGCGGCTGCTTCCAGGCCGAGCAGGCCGCCGCCGATCACGACCGCGCGGCCGCCATCCTTAGCGACGTCGAGCATGCGCTCGACATCGTCGAGGTCGCGATAGGTCAGGACGCCCGGCAGATCGGCGCCGGGGATCGGGATAATGAACGGATCGGAGCCCGTGGCGATCACGAGGTGATCGTAGTCTGCCGAGATCCCGTTTTCCGAATGCACCGTTTGCGCGACCCGGTCGATTTCGGTCACCCGCGCGCCCTTGTGCAGCGTCACACCATGGCTTTGATACCAGTCTTCGTCGTGGGTGATGATGTCGGTATAGGTCTTTTCGCCCGACAGGACAGGCGACAGCATCAGCCGCGAATAGTTCACGCGCGGTTCGGCGTTGAAGATCGTGACCTGGAAGCGGTCCGGCGCCGTCTCGAAGAGATGCTCCAGCATGCGGCCCGGGGCCATGCCATTGCCGATGATCACAAGTTTTTGCTGCATCGCTCGCCTCCCCTATTCCGCGGCCTCGATCGCGGGACGCATGGATTGCCGCGCAATCCGCGCCCTGCGTTTTTCCTCGATCGACTTCAACTGCTCCGCGCTCGGATCGGCGCCGCCCTCATAGGCTTCCAGGAAGTCCAGCAATTCCTCGCGATAGGCGTAATAATCCGGGTGCGTCAGCAATTGCTTGCGCGAACGGGGGCGCGGCAGGTCGACGTCCATGACGTTGCCGATGCGGGCGTTCGGGCCGTTCGACATCATCACCACGCGGTCGGCCAAGAGGATCGCTTCATCGACGTCATGGGTAACGCAGATCGCCGTGACTTGGGTGCGCTTCCAGACATCCATCAGGACGTCCTGCAATTCCCAGCGTGTCAGGGAGTCGAGCATGCCGAACGGTTCGTCGAGCAGCAGCAATTTCGGCGACAGCGCGAAAGCGCGGGCAATGCCGACCCGCTGTTTCATGCCGTTCGACAGGTCGCTCGCCGGCTTTTGCATCGCGTCGGCCAGACCGACGCGTTCCAGGTAATATTCGACCACGTCGCGGCGTTCCTCGGCGCTCGCCTTCGGATAAACACGATCGACGCCGAGCGCGACATTTTCATAGGCCGTCAGCCAGGGCATGAGCGAGGGCGCCTGGAAAACCACCGCCCGGTCGGGACCGGCGTCCGTGACATGCGCGCCGTCCAGCACGATCGCACCGCCCGTGATCGGATTGAGACCGGCGGCCATCGACAGAACCGTGGACTTGCCGCAGCCGGAATGGCCGATGAGCGTGACGAACTCCCCTTTGTTCATGGAGAACTCGAAGCCCTCGACGACCGTCAGCGGGCCTTTCGGCGTCGGATAGACCTTTTTCAGTTCGCTGAAGCGCAGGAAGCGCTCGTCACGCGGTGTTTCGGACGCCTCCCGATAGGCTTTGGGAAGCGTGTCGAGCCGCGCCAGCTTTTCGATATCGGGGACCGCGGCCGCCGGCGAAGACCCGGCTTCGGGCGTATCCGCAGCCGCCATCAGGTATTCGGTGATTTGTGCGCGCAGACGAATGAATTCCGGATCGCTGTTGATGGCGCCGCGATCGCGCGGACGGGTGAGCCCGACGCGGAAGTCCGGGCCGAGCGTCGCGCCCGGGCCGGGCGTTAACGGGATGATGCGATCGGCGAGCAGGATCGCTTCGTCCACATCGTTGGTGATGAGGACGATGGTCTTTTTTTCCTTCTCGCAGATCGCCGCCAGTTCGTCCTGGAGCTTGGCCCGGGTGAGTGCATCGAGCGCGGAGAGCGGCTCGTCGAGCAGCAGCACTTCGGGACGCATGGCAAGCGCCCGCGCCACCGCCACGCGCTGGCGCATGCCGCCCGACAATTCGGCCGGCCGACGGTCGCGCGCATGGGCAAGGCCGACCATGTCGACATACGCGTCGACAACCTGCCGCCGCTCCGCCCGTGACTTGTCGGGAAATGCGGCATCGACGGCGAGCGCCACATTGCCGGTCACCGTCAGCCAAGGCATCAGCGAATAGGACTGGAAGACAACGCCCCGGTCCTGTCCGGGACCGTCAATCGCCCTGCCCTTGAAGATGACACCGCCTCGATCGGCGTCGATCAGACCGGCAATCGCCGAAATCAGGGTTGTCTTGCCGGAACCGGAAAATCCGACGATCGCGATGAACTCGCCCTCTTCGACCTTCAGGTTGATGCCCTCCAGTACATGTGTCCGTCCGGCGCCCTCGCCGTAGGATTTCGACAGGTCGGAGACTTCAAGAAATGCCATGGTCCGCTCCTATCGGTTGGTCGAATACGTGAAGGCGCGCTGCAGGGCGTACATCAGCCGGTCGAGCAGGAAGCCGATGAGGCCGATGGTCAGCACCGCGACCATGATCTTGGCGAGCGATTGCGAAGACCCGTTCTGGAATTCGTCCCAGACGAATTTGCCGAGGCCGGGGTTCTGGGCGAGCATCTCGGCTGCGATCAACACCATCCAGCCGACACCGAGCGACAGCCTTAGGCCGGTGAAGATCAACGGAAGCGACGACGGCAGCACGATCTTCGTAATCGTCTTGGCGGTCGACAATTGCAGGACACGCCGCACGTTCATCAGGTCCTTGTCGACCGAGGCGACACCGAGCGACGTGTTGATCAGGGTCGGCCATAAGGAACAGAGCGTCACCGTAATCGCCGAGATCAGCAGCGATTTGGACAGCCAGTCGCTTGGATTGGCATAGAGCGCGGAGACGACCATGGTCACGATCGGCAGCCAGGCGAGCGGCGACACCGGCTTGAAGATCTGGATCAGCGGATTGATCGCGCCGTTGAAGGTGCGCGAAAGCCCGGAAGCGATGCCGAGCGGGATAGCAATCACGGTCGCCAGCAGGAAACCGAGGCCGACCGTCTTCAGCGACGTCAGGATCTGGTCGAGATAGGTCGGTTTGCCTGTATAGGTGCGGTGTTTGACCTTGTCAGCCCGGCCATCCTCGATGAGTTTCTGGTTGCGCTTGTCCTGGCGCTCGTAAAACGCGGCCGCCTTTTCACGTTCGCGCAGGTGATCGGTCCACAGATTGCCTGCCTGTTCCCAGACCTCGACCGGTCCGGGCACCGCGCCGAGCGACGTCTGGATGCGGGGCGCCAGGCCCGCCCACAACATCAGAAAGACGAGGATGCCGATCAGCGGGATCACAAGCACCCGCCGCAATTCGTCGAATTGTTCGCGCGGGTTGTCGCCCGCCGCCAGCTTGAGAAGCGGCACCGTCCAGGCAAAACCCAGCGCATCCAGCCAGCCGCTCGCCTTGCCGATGGCGGCGTGCAGCCGGGCGCCGCGCGGGCGCGCGGCAGGCGAGTCCAGGGCGTCGGTCGCATCGGACATGTCGATTGATCCCGTTCTTAAAGAAAAAGCCAGAGGAACGGGCCGGCGCGTGCCGCCGGCCCGAGGAGCGGCATCAACCGCCGATAACGTCGCCACCCTCAACGGTCTGGTTCGACTTCAGACCGATCGGCAGGGAATCGATGTAGGCGTTGGGCGTACGGCCGTCATAGGGAATGCCGTCGATGATGTCGGCCGCCGGCGTCGGCTCACGATAGCCGTCGGTTTCCCATGGGAAGTCCGCCTCCTCGACATGGCCCTCCTCGACCAGCATGCGCGCCGCTTTCAGATAAAGGTCCGGCCGGTAGACGGAGCGCGCGACCTCGTCGTACCAGGCATCGTCCTTGTGCTCGGCGATCTGGCCCCAGCGGCGCATCTGGGTCAGGTACCAGACGGCGTCGGAATAATAGGGATAGGTCGCAAAGTACCGGTAGAAGACGTTGAAGTCGGGGATCTCGCGCTTGTCGCCCTTTTCGAATTCGAAGGTGCCGGTCATCGAATTGGCGATGACTTCCGCATCGGCGCCGACATATTCGGACCGGGCCAGGATTTCCACGGCTTCCATGCGGTTGGCGTTGTTGTTCTCATCCAGCCATTTGGCGGCGCGGATGAGGGCCTTCGTCAACGCGATCGTCGTATTCGGATTTTCCTCGGTAAAGGCCTTGGTCAAACCGAACACCTTTTCCGGATTGTTCTTCCAGATCTGGTAATCGGTGATGACCGGCACGCCGATGCCCTTGAAGACGGCCTGCTGGTTCCACGGTTCCCCGACGCAATAGCCGTGGATCGTGCCGGCTTCGAGCGTTGCCGGCATTTGTGGCGGCGGCGTCACCGACAGAAGCGCATCCGCCTGGATCTGACCTGACACGTCGGTCCGGGAATAGAAGCCGGGATGGATCGCGCCGGAGGCGAGCCAGTAGCGCAGTTCGTAATTATGGGTGGAGACGGGAAACACCATGCCCATCTTGAAGGGTTTGCCGTCCGCCTTGAACTGGTCGACGACGTGTTTCAGCGCGTCGGCCCGGATCGGATGAACCGGCTTGCCGTCCGCCTGCATCGGGATATGCGGCTTCATCATCTCCCAGACTTCGTTGGAGACGGTGATGCCGTTGCCGTTCAGATCCATGGAGAACGGCGTCACGATATGGGCCTTGGTGCCGAAGCCGATCGTGGCGGCGAGCGGTTGCCCGGCAAGCATATGCGCGCCGTCGAGCTCGCCGGTGATCACGCGGTCCAGAAGCACCTTCCAATTGGCCTGGGGCTCCAGCGTGACGAACAAGCCCTCATCTTCGAAATAGCCCTTCTCATAGGCAATCGCGAGCGGCGCCATGTCGGTGAGTTTGATGAAACCGAACTTCAGTTCGTCCTTTTCGACATCGAGCATCTCTGCCGAAACCGACAAGCCCGACCCGAATGCAACGACCATTCCAAGGCCCGCCGCAAGCGCGGTCCGGCGTGTCCAGCAACCTGTCATCATGCGCTTTTCCTGTGTCATGTGATCCCACTGTTCCCCTGTGGTTTCAGAACAAAAAAAACCGCCGACCTGATGCCCGCGCCAGGGAGGAGACGGCGCGACATCGGATCGGCGGCAATGCCAGAACGCCCGACTTTGGACGTTC
>JANQQB010000325.1 GCA_028285165.1 Rhodobiaceae bacterium | reverse complement strand
CGCCGCTATGCACATTGTCGGCATAGGCCAGGCGCGTGCTGGGGACGATCGGCGCGATGCTCTCTGCTGCCGAATCGGCCACGGCTTCGATGACATCGTCGTTTGTCTTGTCGGGCAGGGAGGCAAACTGTGTGGCCTGACCGACCCGTTTACCGGCCGGCGTGAATAGTGCCCAGACAACACTGACCTGGCGCGCACGACCGCCGGCAGTGGTCCGGACCACGCGGCCACGCAGCTCGTAAACCGTGCTGCCCTTGATCGCAACGCTCGCCGGAATGTCCCGGTCTCGTAAAGCTTCGGCCTCGCGTTCGCGCATTTTCCAGTTGGCTGGTGCGCCCTGGATCTTGCCGACCCGTACTGGCGGTGTGAGGGTCGTCGGTACGGCTAGCTTCGTTGCGGCCGAGCCGATCTGGCTGCGCGAAAAGGGCCGTCCGTGGTCGCAGGCGGCTAGCAGCAGTGCCGGCGTGAACAGGAGGGCGATACGTCTAATCTGTTTCCCTTCAAGCACACGAACCATCAGCGGCCTCCTGCCGGTGTCGTCAATCGTCTCGTCGCCGACCGTCTGGTGAAGATCTAGTCAACTCTGAGAATTCATCCTTTGTCGCGCAATTAAACACTCGTTAATCCTAATGAAACGTTAAGTGATATGAACGTCCATTGATCAAAACACAGCAAATCCGCCATTTTGCTCGTTAAGATTCTCGTCACGTCTCATTTTATCGCTTCATAGGCCGCAAGGGCCTGCTTGCGTGCGTCGGCGTGGTTAACGATTGGCGTGGGGTAGGTGTCGCCCAGCGTGATGCCTGCATCGGTCAGAATGTCGGTCGGGGCTTCCCAGGGCTTGTGGATCCATTTGTCGGACAGGTTCGCCAGTTCGGGCACGAACCGGCGAATATACGCGCCGTCCGGATCGAATTTCTCGCTTTGGGTCACCGGATTGAAAATCCGGAAGTAGGGGGCCGCGTCGGCACCGCAGCCGGCGACCCACTGCCAGCTCGCGCTATTGCTGGCCAGATCCGCATCGACGAGCGTATCCCAGAACCAGGCCTCACCTTGCTGCCAGGGGATCATCAGGTCCTTGATCAGGAAAGAGGCGGCGACCATGCGCACCCGATTATGCATCCAGCCGGTCTCCCAGAGTTGGCGCATGCCGGCATCGACCAGCGGAAAGCCGGTTTTGCCCTTCTGCCACGCCTTCAGCCCGGCGTCGTCGTCGCGCCAAGGGAAAGCCGCAAAGTTTTCGCGCAAAGGCTCGGCTGGCAGTTGCGGAAACTGATACAGCAGGTGATAGGAAAATTCCCGCCAGCCTATTTCTGCCAGAAATTTGCGACGCGCACTGTCCGTTCCGCCCATGCCCGGCTGTCCTTCGAGCGCCTGGGTCGCGTGCCACACCTGTCGGGGCCCGATGTCGCCGAAATGAAGATGCGGGGACAGGCGTGACGTGCTGTCCCGGTCCGGCCGGTCCCGCTCTTTCTTGTACGCCGCAACCGTTTCATCGAGGAACCGGCGCAAACGCTCGCCGGCCGCCTTCTCGCCCGGCGTCCATGCATCACGCAAGCCGCCAGCCCAGTCCGGCTTTGCCGGCAAGAGGGCCCAATCGTCCAGCATGTCAGAAACCGGCCATTGTGCCGGCACGGCAAGGTCGTCGGAAA
>JANQQB010000321.1 GCA_028285165.1 Rhodobiaceae bacterium | reverse complement strand
TCTGATTGCCGAACGGATCGCGGATCGCATCGAGTTTGCAATCGGCGTTGATTTCCAGCCGCCAGTCGCAGACGTACTGACCCTTGTGGTCTCCGGGGCTCAGCCGCAGGACCTGGATCGCATAGCTCGCCGGGTGCTCGTATGCGTAGGTCGTGGTGTGGTGGATTCTCAATCTCATGGCAGCCCGTTCGATCGTCCGTCTCGCTGACGGTCAGATCAGATATTGTTCCGTAATCGTCGCGCCCATTCGGTTGTTCTGGGCAATGATGTCCTCGACGAATTCATGCAGTCCGTCCTGGAAAATGATCTCAATATCGGTGTTTTGAAGCTTGGCGAAAATCTCCCGGACCATGCGCTGGCTCGGACCCTGACGGCCGTAGTCTCGGGACAGACGATCAAGGAAAACGCTGACGTTTTCATAACAGTTCGTGATGGAGCGCGGCATCTCTTTTCGCAATATCAACAGATCGGCGACAAGCCAGGGTTTCAGGCTCTCCTTGTAGACCCAGTGATAGGATGTGAGGGCCGAAACCGAGCGCAAAATGGCCGACCATTGAAAGTAATCGAGACTGCCACCGACCGGTTCGCTGGGCGGCAGGAGAACGTGATACTTCACGTCGAGAATCCGCGCCGTCGAATCGGCGCGTTCAAGATGCACGCCGAGCCGTGAAAACCAATAAGCGTCGCTGCGCAGCATCGTGCGGTAGGCCGACCCGTCAAAAGCCAGCGAGACGCCCTGAACCCAGGTCAGGAAGTCGTTCAGGCGGTCGTCCGACCGGGGCACATTCGATGTGCGGTGCAGATCGTGCCAGGCATCGTTGATCGTCTGCCACATCTCGATGGTGATCGCGGTGCGCACGGCCCGGGCATTGCTGCGTGCCACCTCGAAACAATTGCGGATGCTGGAGGGGTTCTCTTCCGAAAACGCCAGGAACTCGATCACGTTGCGACGGTTGGCGGTGTCGTAGAGACGATAAAACGCGTCCGTTGAGCCGGTCGAGGCGACAGCCGATTCCCACTCGTTGGTGGTGCCGCCGTAATGGCTCGGCAGGGAGGAGAGGCGGGCAGCCGTGCCGATGATGCGCGCGGTGTTTTCCGCTCGCTCGATATAGCGGGACAGCCAGTACAGGTTCGCGGCGGTACGGCTCAGCATGCTGCGTCGTCCTCCGTCTCGGCTTCCAGTCCGTCGACGATCCAGGTGTCCTTGGTGCCGCCGCCCTGGCTGGAATTGACGACCAGCGAGCCTTCCTTCAACGCCACGCGGGTCAGCCCTCCGGGAACGGCCTGCGTACCGTCGGGCCCGGAGAGCACGAACGGGCGCAGATCGACATGGCGCGGGGCCACGCCCTCATTGACGAAGGTCGGGCAGGTGGACAAGGCCAGCGTCGGCTGGGCGATGAAGTCTTCCGGATTGGCCTTCAGCTTGAGGGCAAACTCCTCGCAGGTCTTCTTGTCCGATTTCGGTCCGACCAGCATGCCGTATCCGCCGGAGCCGGAGACTTCCTTGACGACGAGGTCTTCCAGGTTGTCGAGGGCGTAGTCGAGCGATTCCTTTTCGCGGCAGCGCCAGGTCGGCACGTTTTTCAGGATCGGTTCCTCACCGAGATAAAACCGGATGATGTCGGGCAGGTAGGTGTAGACGGCCTTGTCGTCGGCGACGCCGGTTCCGACCGCGTTCGCCAGGGTAACGTTGCCGGCCCGATAGGCGCTCATGAGGCCCGGCACGCCGAGCGCCGAATCCGGCCGGAACGTCAGGGGATCGAGGAAATCGTCGTCGAGCCGGCGATAGATGACGTCGACCCGGCGCGGCCCTTCGGTGGTGCGCATGTAGACCGTGTTTTCGCGCACGAGCAGGTCGCGGCCCTCGACCAGATCGATGCCCATCTTGTCGGCGAGAAACGAGTGTTCGTAATAGGCGCTGTTGTACTGACCGGGGGTCAGCAGCACGACGTTCGGTTCCGAAGACGACGAACCCGGCGCACAGGCGCGCAGCGTTGCCAGCAATTCGTCCGGATAGTTTTCCACCGGCGCGATCTGGTGCTCGGCGAACAATTCGGGAAACAGCCGCATCATGACTTCGCGGTTTTCCAGCATGTAGGACACGCCGGACGGCGTGCGCACATTGTCTTCCAGGACGTAGAACGTATCGGAATCGACCCGCACCAGATCAATGCCGGCAATCTGGACATAGATGTCGTGCGCGACCGGGGTCGACAGGATTTCCGGCCGGAAATAGGGATTGCGGTAGATCAGATCGGCCGGGACGATTCCCGCCTTGATGATTTCCGCCTTGGTGTAGATGTCCTTCAAGAAGGCGTTGAGGGCGCGCACGCGCTGGTCGAGGCCGCCGGAGACCTTCTTCCATTCGCGCCGGGTCAGCACCCGAGGCACGATGTCGAACGGGATCAGGCGCTCCTCGGCGTCCGCTTCGCCATAGACGGCAAAGGTAATGCCGATCCGGCGGAACAGATGCTCTGCCTCCGCCTGTCGTCGTCGCATGACGTCGGGTTCGGTGTTTTCCAGCCAGGGTTTCAGGAGGCGGTAGGCGGTACGGCAGTCCGAGCCGGACGCCGTCATTTCGTCAAAAGCGCGGGGGAGCGAGTCCATGCGGCCAACTTTACGCGGTAGGTCTGTCGATATGTTTCGACAGTTAATCGTGTAATGACCTCAAGTGGCAAGCGGCATTTCGGGATGGCCCGCCGCGCGACCGGGGAGACGGGTGGTCTATGGACCTGCCATCGCGTGATGGCAGGTCGGATCTGGGCGTCCGGTCAGGTCGCTGCCTTTGCGGCCAGTGCGAAGTCGAATACCAGTTCACGGACCGGAACCCGTCCTGTTCGATCCGCACCAAGGAGTTTCAGGCACGGAACGATGTTTTCCATGGCGAGCCCCTGGACCATTGGTCAGCTGCGATCTGGTCACGCAGAACTGTTTCCGAAGGTTCTCCCAAGTCATTATCGAGATTGTCGCGGGACCAATGAAGGACCGTCTCCTTCACTCGATGCGGGCGACCTGGTCGAAGTCGAAGCGCGGCAGGCGGCGGAAGATCCGGGTTTCATCCGCATAGCCGAGATTGCACAAAAAGTTCGACGTAACCGTCGTTCCGGCGAAGAACTCGGCGTCCACCTTGGCATTGTCGAAACCGGACATAGGTCCGGTGTCGAGACCGATCGCGCGGGCGGCGATCATGAAATAGGCGCCCTGGAGCGTTCCATTGCGAAAGGCGTTGGCCGCGGCTAGTGCCTCATTGCCTGCAAAGATCTCCCGGGCATCCGGGTTGGGCGGGAATACTTCCGGTAATCTGTCATAGAACGCCTTGTCGTAGCCGATGATCGCGGTGACCGGGGCGGCCATCATCTTCGGCACATTGGCTTCCATCAGGGCCGGCGCCAGCCGCTCCTTGGCTTCGGCACTGCGCACGAAGACCAGCCGCATCGGTTGCTGGTTCATCGACGTCGGCCCCATCTTGGCGATGTCGTAGAGATCCCGCAGCTGGGCTTCGCTCACCGGCCGGTCGCGCCAGCCGTAATGGGTGCGAGCTTCGACGAGCAGCAGCGCCATGGTCTCCGGGTCGGCGGCCGCAACCCTTTCCTTCAGGGCGGCTGCATCCAGGCGGGCTTGCGCGTCGGCTTGATCCGTGTCGTTCATCTGTCACCTTTCGATCGGGGCCTTGAGGGCAAAGTGGGAGGTCCTGCCGGTCGCATCGACCGGCAGGACCTTCACCTTATCCTGTGCGTATCGCCTCTGTCAGGCGGACCAATTGCGCCTTGGGGTAGCGCCCGTTGGTTTCATCTGTTTTAGATAAAGTGACATCGAAATTGTTTCCGTTAATTCTTTGTTTTTTATGATTTTTTGAATATTAGATACGCGGCAGCAGATGCACCGGCGCGTGTCTTCGGTTATGCGAAGCGCCTGACCGGTCTGCCGGCTGGGCGGATCAGATCAGTTCGAGGCCGCGGAAACTGGCATGGCCGTCACGCCCGACAATCACATGGTCGTGCACCGTGATGCCGAGCGGTTCGGCGATCTCCACGATCTGTTTCGTCATGCGGATATCGGCCTGTGAGGGCGTCGGATCGCCGGACGGATGATTGTGCACCAGGATGATCGCGGTGGCTGACATTTCCAGGCAGCGTTTGACGATTTCGCGGGGATAGACCGGCGTGTGATCGACGGTCCCGCGCTGCTGGACCTCGTCTGCAATCAGCGCGTTTTTTCGGTCGAGAAACAGAACCCGGAATTCCTCGACCTCCGAATAGGCCATGGCGGCGCGGCAATAGTCGAGGACGGCGGACCAGGACCCGAGAACGGTCTTGTCGTCGATCTGTTCGCGCGAAAACCGCTTGGCGGAGGCCAGCACCAGCTTCAATTCGTCGACGACGGCGTCGCCGACACCGCGCACTTCCTTCAAACGGGCGGACGGGGCGGCCAGCACATCGGAGAACGTGCCGAAACGCGCCAGCAGCGCCTTGGCGATCGGTTTGGTGTCGCCGCGCCGAATCGCACGGAACAGGATCATTTCAAGCAATTCGTAGTCGGCGACTGCCTCTGCCCCGGCCTCGCGAAACCTTTGCCGCAGGCGATCGCGGTGTCCGTGGTAATGCGGCGCCTTGGCGGCCGTGTCGCCCATTTCTCGCTGCTGTCCGATCCCTAACGTGCCCGCGCCTCAGAGATAGGGCGGTTTGTGACGACCGGCCGGGGACAGGGTGAAGATCTGATTGCCCGTCGAGGTGATGCCGATCGAATGTTCGAACTGGGCCGACAGCGACCGGTCGCGGGTCACGGCAGTCCAGCCGTCCGAGAGGATCTTGACGTGCGGCCGGCCAAGATTGACCATTGGTTCGATGGTGAAGATCATGCCGGGCTTCAATTCGATGCCTTCGCCGGGGCGCCCGTAATGCAGGATGTTCGGTGCGTCGTGAAACAGGAGCCCGACGCCGTGTCCGCAGAAATCACGCACCACGCTGCAGCGCTCGCGTTCCACGAAAGCCTGGATCGCGGCGCCGATATCGCCGGTCGTCGCGCCGGGCTTGGCCGCCTCGATGCCGCGTGCAAGGGCCTCGTAGGTGACATCCAGAAGCCGTTCGGCGGCGCGTTTCAACTGCCCGACCGGATACATGCGGCTTGAATCCCCGTGCCATCCGTTGCGGATGAAGGTCACGTCGATGTTGACGATGTCGCCGTTCTTCAACGGCTTGTCATTGGGAATTCCGTGACAGACGACATGATTGATGGAGGTGCAACTCGACTTGGTGTAGCCGCGATAATTCAGGGTCGCGGGCACCACGTCATGGCGCAGCGCGAAGTCGTGCACAAAATCGTCGATCTCCGTCGTCGTCGTGCCGGGCTTGACGAGGTCGCAAAGATCGTCCAAGCAACGCGCCGCAAGCTGACCGGCGGCCTGCATTTCCTCGAAATCCTCGGGGCCGTAAAGCCGGATCGCTCCGGTATTGCGGGCAGGGGCTTCGGCTGCGTCAACATAGGTAACCATCGGGTCCACCACTTTATGGATCGGAGGGTTCTGAATGCGGGGTTGCCTCGAACAACCGCTCCGCCTGTTAAAATAGTATCGTGCGGTGATACCGAAAGTCCGGTTTAAAATAAATAGCAATCCGAGACCGGCCGGTTTGTCGGTGCCGGCAGTCCGGTCCGTTCCGACCGTTTCTCCAGTGAGGTCCGCGTGGCGCAAACCCTGACAGACAGTCCAGCAACCGGCGGCGCGTCGGCATCCGGCTTCGGGCAATACGCGCCGGGATCGTTCCAACGGGCGATCATGCGCTTGACGGCAGGCATGCCCGATACCTGGATCGGTCGACGGCTCGCCTTTCTGTTTCGCCGATTCGGTCTCCTGTCCTTGAACGGGCCGCTTGATGTCACCCTGTTCGGGCATCGCCTGCGGCTTTATCCATTCCGCAATGTGTGCGAGCGCCGGGCGCTCTTCACGCCGCAATATTTCGATCTTCGCGAGCGCACGCTGATCGCTGAACGCATGCCGGAAGACCCGGTCTTTATCGATATCGGTGCCAATGTCGGCCTCTATTCCTTCTACGTCGCCGATCGCGCCCGCGGGAAGGCGCGCATCGTCGCCATCGAACCGCAATCGGATATCTTCCAGCGACTGACCGCAAACATCGGCTTCAATCCTGGGGTCGGCATCACGCCGCTCGATTGCGCCGTCGGCGGGGAAAACGGGTCGATGACTCTGTTCATCGATCCCGGCAATCGCGGCGAATCGAGCGTGCGCATGATCGGCGATGCGGGCAGCGACACCGCCATCCGGGTGCCAACCAAGACGCTTCTGACAATACTCGAGGAAGAAGGCATCGACCGGATCGATGCCCTCAAGATCGACGTGGAGGGGGCGGAGGACATGATCCTCTTCCCGTTCTTTAAGGAAGCACCGGCACACCTCCACCCCGGCCTGATCGTCCTGGAGCGCTCCGACGATGCCTGGCATCAGGATTGCCGGGCATTGCTGGCTGAGCACACATATCGCCTGATCGAAGAAACCAAACTCAATCTGGTTTTCGAAAAAGACCGGTCCTGACGCACCCGGGTCCGGCTATTGCGACGGCAGATCGTCGATCGGGATCCGGCGGTAGGCGCGGATCTCGTCGGCGCTGACACGACAGGAATAGGCAAGCATCTCGACCCCGGCGGCGGCGGCCCGGTCAAACGCTTCGCCGTAGGCGGGATCGATGTCGCGGGCGAGGCGGAAGCGGGATCCGTCGTCGCGCTGGACGAGAAAGACCATCACCGCGCGGTGACCCTCGGCGACCATGTCGGCCAGTTCACCCAAATGCTTCGCGCCGCGGCTTGTCACCGAATCGGGAAACTCCATCAGGTCCGGTTCCCGGCGCAGGTGCACGTTCTTGACCTCGACATAACAGCGGCCCTTGTCGGGATCTTCCAGGAGCAGGTCGATGCGGGAGTTCTTGCCGTATTTCACCTCGCGCCGCGCGGTCGCATAGCCCTGCAATTCGCTGATCGTGCCGTCGGTAACGGCTTCGTGCACCAGGGCATTCGGATGGCCGGTATTGATACCGACCAGTGTGTCGTCGGCCTCGATGAGTTCGAACGTGTATTTCAGCTTGCGCTTCGGGTTGTCGGACTCCGACACCCACACGCGGCTGCCCGGTTCTTTCAGCCCCATCATCGAACCCGGGTTCGGGCAATGCGCCTTGATGACGTCACCGGTGTCGAGCGTGATGTCGGACAGGAACCGCATATAACGGCGCTGAAGGCGCCCCGGCAGGAGCGGCGTTTCGAACTTCATGGTTCGTCGGTCCGGCGTTATTGAGGGACGTAGCGGCTGAGTGCGGCGGACAGGATGCGGTCGCGCTCATAGATGTCCCGGCGGAACTGCATCGAGCCGTCCTTGTTGGTCCAGGCCGTCAGATAGGTGATGTGCACCGGAACCGGATTGGCCAGCTTGATGATGCGTTTTGTGTTGGATTCGACGAGTTCATCCACCTTCTGGCGGGTCCAGCCCTGCGGCGAAATCAGGATATCGGCCAGATCGAACGGGTTCTCGATCAACAGGGCCCGGTCGCCGAAGGTCCGGCTGGACCGTTCGAACAGGGCCTTGGCCGGGGTGTCGTGGATGTTGACGCCGAAATCGTTGGGAAACTCGAACTCGATCTGACCCAGTTCGTTCTCCGGTCCGGGGTCTTGGCGCAGACGAAACGGGAATGTTTCCGCCGAATAGTCGTTCCAGTCGATCGCGAACGGGCTGATTTCACGGGAACCGGAAAACACCCGGATCTTTTTGTCCGAGACCAGTTGCGGGTTCTTCTGCAATTGCGGAAGGAAGGTTTCCGCGGCTTCGACGCGCGGCACGGTCCAGAACGGATTGACGACCAGATAGGTCATGTCGCGGGAAAACACCGGCGTGCGGGAGAACTTCTGGCCGACGATCAGCCGGGCAGTATGCAGCGTCTTGGGACCCTTGACGTATTTCAGGTACTGGTCTGCAAGATTGACGAAAATATGCGGGCTGCCGAGGTCGTCGACCATCCAGCGCCGCCGTTCCATATTGATTTCGATCTGGCGCACCCGGTCGTCGGCGCTCACATTCATATCCGAGACGGTCGACGGGCCGATGACACCGTCCGGCTCCGTGCCATGCCGCTCCTGGAAGGACTTCACGGCCTCGACCAGCGCTCCGTCATAAGTCGTTCCGTCATGGGCGCCCTCGGCAAGGTCGCCGGCTTTGATTAGGCGGGCCCGGATGAGCGGTACGCGGCGATCCTGCGACCCGGGCCGCAGCGCCTTGTCGCGGGGGATTGTTTCCCAGCCGCCGGCGGCTGCGTGTTTGCGGAACTCGGCAAGCTTGAACCTGAGCCGGACATAGTTCGGTGTGTTCGGCGCGAAGGATTGGGCGAACAGGCCGATGTCGGGGGCCGACCGGGCGCCGGCCAGGACCCCTTGCGGGTTCGGTCCCGAGGGGAACAGAAACAGTTCCTGGTTGATCTTGTTCGGCTCGGTACGACCAGCGCTCAAATGACCGGCATAAAGGATCAGCGCCTTCGACAGGGACAGTTCAAGAGATGCGAGCGGTTCCAGGTCGGTTTCGTTCAGCATGACGCGCAATTGCGCGACACCGTAATCGCCCGGGAACAGCGCATCTTCGTGGCTGCGTTCGAAGATTTCGACAAGCCGGCGAGCCTTGTCGCTCGCGCCGTCCGGCGTCACCCAGATCGGTTCGAATCCGGCATCCTCGTAATGGATGAACAGATCGATCAGCTTTTCGTCGCCGCGGTCGCCGAGACCGGACGCGTCATCGTGTTCGATGGCGATCAGGATCGCTTCGCGCAGGATCTGGTCGCGCGCCGTTGCATTCTGGCCGTATACCAGAACCATGATGAAAACGAGCAAGGCGAGCAGCGCGCCGCTCAGCGGACCGCGCGAGCCGGTCATCCGACGAAACGGGTGAAAAAAGAGCGCCTTTGCTCCGCCCAAATCTCCGACACACCGATCACCGCCTGCCTGCCATTCCATGAAACGCTCCCGGAACTCTTTTCATCATGTGCCCGGACCCGACCCGGGCGGTCTCTGGATTGCCAAAATGTGTCGCATGGCCCGTCAAACCCGTCAATTGCCGCAACGTCGCTGCGGCGGCGTGCCGGCGCGCGGGCCCCGGCTCTGCCGCAGGGTAATACATAGCGTAATTCCGGCGGTCGCTCTCCTGGGCCTATAAGACGGGTTCATGAGCAATGCCCTATTGGGCCACGCACTGGAGAGCGACCATGGC
>JANQQB010000313.1 GCA_028285165.1 Rhodobiaceae bacterium | reverse complement strand
CTTGCCAGGGCATGGAAGGTCTCCTCAAACCAAAATCCATGCCAACAGGTGTCCACCATGTCCCCGAACACCTGCAAACTATGTCTCCGGGCTGAACATTTACTCGGGTAATCTAGGAGACCAGTTCCGCGGGCGCTTCGTAGGCTCGCCTGACTCGGATCGTTTTTAATATCGGGCCGAGGATTTCGGCACTGGATACCGCAGCGCCGCTGGATCACCCGAGAAATTCGGGTGATGACGGGTCGGGGGTTGGTTTGCGCACTAACGGCGGCGTCGAGAAAGCCAGTCGCGTGGACAAAAGGGTGTGTGAATTCTGTGGGTTATATTTGGAGATTCTGATCAAGAACCGCTCGCGGTTTTCTTGTTCCGCAGGATATGCGCGTGGCTCGCATCATAGAGCGCGGAATCGCGGAAATCCGTGTCTTCGAAAATGCGGCCGACGAAGATCAGCGCCGTGCGGGTGATCTTGGACTGGCGAACGATCTCGCGGATGGTCGACAGCGTGCCGTGCAGGAAGTGTTCGTCCGGCCATCCCACACGATAGGCCACGACCACCGGACAATCCGCGCCGTAGTATGGGATCAGCTTGCGCTCGATCTCGCGCAAGTTTCGGACGGACAGGTGGATTGCCAGCGTCGATCCGGTGCGGGCGAAGTTTTCCAGATCCTCGCCTTCCGGCATTGAAGAAGACTTCATGGCCGTGCGCGTGAGCACGACCGACTGGCCGATTTCAGGGATTGTCAGTTCCTGGCCGAGTTTAGCGGCCGCGGCGGCATAGGCCGGCACGCCCGGGGTGATTTCATAATCGATATCGAGCGCCTTCAGGCGGCGGATCTGTTCGGCAATGGCGCCGTAAAGCGAGGGATCGCCGGAATGGACTCGCGCCACGTCGTGTCCGTTCCCGTGCGCGGTTTCGATCTCGGCGATGATCTGGTCGAGGTGCATCGACGCTGTGTCCAGGACACGCGCCGTTTCGGGCGCCTCGGCGACGATCGCTTCGGGTACGAGCGAACCGGCATAGAGGCAGACCGGGCAGGATTGGATGAGCCGAAGGCCTCGGACGGTGATGAGATCCGGATCGCCTGGTCCGGCGCCGATGAAATGAACGGTCACGCCGCCCCCTTTTCCAGTTTCTTTGCATAACCGCGCGGGGTGTATACGCGCCGATGTCCCGCGTGATCGAAGTCGCGCGTCTGGCTCGCCCCGACAAGCACCGTGGTCAGCATGTCGACCTCGTCGACCTGCAAGGTCTCCAGCGTGCGGTGCCGGATTGTTTCTTCCGGCCTTCCGAGGCTGGTCGCAAGCGCGACCGGGGTCGTGCCCGGGCGATGACGTAACAGGATATCGCGCGCAACGTTCAGCAGATCGCGCCGTGTCTTCGACACCGGATTGTAGAAAGCAATCACAAAATCACCGCTGGCAGCCGCCTCCAGGCGTTGCAGGATGACATCGCGGGGTGTGAGCAGGTCCGACAGGGATATGGCGCAGAAGTCGTGCCCCATCGGCGCGCCGAGACGGGCGGCGGCGGCTTGCAAGGCCGACACGCCCGGCACAACGTCGACGGCCGCTCTGCGCGCGGCCGCGCTCACGCCGCCGGCCGCTTCCGCCCGATCGAGCAATTCGTAGACAAGCGCGGCCATGGCGTAGATCCCGGCATCGCCGGAACAGACGAGCGCCACCTTGTGTCCTTCGCCGGCGCGTTCCAGGGCATAGCGGCACCGGTCTTCCTCGCCGCCGAGCGGGAAAGCCTTTTGCACCTTGCCGGCCGCCGCCGGGCCGAGAAGATCGATGTAAAGCCCGTAGCCGACCAGTTCGTCGGCCGCCGCGATGGCGCGGGTGGCCTGGGGCGTGCGCATTGCGGCCTCGCCGGGCCCGATGCCGACAACGCTCAGATGACCGCGTTCCGATCCGGCAAGCGCCATGAGCGGCGCGGGCGCTCGCGCCAGAGCGACTGTGCCCATCGCCGATTTTCGCTTCGGGATGACGAGCGTCCCGGTCTCGCCGGCGGCTGCCAGCGCCGCGGCTTCGGCAACGCCATGACATCCGATTTCGGCAAATACGATGTCGGAGGGGTTCGCCAATCGCGGCGTTTCCCGTTCCAGGTCTTCGGCCGTAAAAAACCGCATCGGAACGTCGAACCTTTCCGCCACCGCCTGAACCGCCACTTCATCCATCTTCAGGTCAACGGAAAACACGCCCGCGAGACACCTTTCGGCCAAACCGTGCTCGGCGAGCGCGGTCTCGGCAAGCTCGATCAGTTCCTCCGGCGGACAATTTCGGGACGCCCCGAGGCCCAGACAAAGGGATTTCGGATGGTAGACCAGCGTCCGGTCGTCGCCCTCGACGACCTTTTCAGTGGCGATCAGCCGAAGGGCCTCGCCGCTCTCAAGCTGCCCCGTGTCGAAAGGCAGATCGCCCTCGACCGACGCGCCTGCGCCCGCCAATAACGCCGCCATGACCGGTTTCGCGTCTTGCGGGTTCTGCAGCACCCAACCCGCGCCGGGATCGTCGAGTGCGAGGCCGAACGCGCCCTCACCTGCCGTTGTGATCACTGCCTGACCGTTTATCGCTTCAGCGATCCGGCGTGTCAGATCGTTGGCGCCGCGATGTCCGCCAAGCAGCGGGATCACGTCCTTGGCCCCCTCGGCGATGCACAGAACCGGCGGTTCCGTCGTCTTGTCCGCAACGAACGGGGCTACGGCGCGGATCAGAATGCCCGCTGCACACAGGCCGACGATCGGCCGGCCGGCCAGAAAGAAGTCGGCCACAAGCTCGGAAAATGCGTCGAATTCATGCACGTCGTCACCAACGCGCCCGGCCTTGCCGAAGACCTCGCCGCCGATCGCGGTGGCGATCTCCTTCGCCAGGGCGGCGCCGGACGCCGTCAGGCAGACAATTGCGGGGCGCGGGCCCATTCTTCGGCTCCCTTGTAGAGCAGGATCATGGAGAAGTACGGCACGTCATGGCCATTGACCGTGTAGAGAGGCTTGACGATCTCGGTCGGCAGACTGGCGCGCTCGACATAGCCACACGAGGTTACCAGTCCCAACCTGTCGATGACGCGCCGTACCTTTTCGTAGTGCCGGCCGACCTTGATGATCGCGGCCGCGTCGCTGGCTGCGATCTCTTCTGCCAGCCGGTCTTCGGGAAGCGGCGCCGGGATTATGCGCAGGACGTCGTTGCGGGCGGCGAGCGGACGGCCGTAGCGTGCCGCACAGGTCATCAGCGATGACACGCCGGGCACGATCTCGGTCGGATAGCGGTCCGCAAGCCGCTCGTAGAGATACATGAAGGAGCCGTAGAAAAACGGGTCGCCCTCGCAGAGCACGACGACATCCCGCCCCGATTCCAGATGCGCGGCGATGTCCCCGGCGGCCTTGTCGTAGACTTCGCGGGCGGGAAATCGCGCAACGGCCATGGGCACGGAAATCCGGACTTCTGGCGTGCCGGCCGGGATCACGTCCGACACGATGGCGCGGGCAAAGCTCTCGCCGCCTTCCGGCGCCGGATAGGCAATGACACCCGCGCTCGTAATCAGCCGATGCGCCTTGAGCGTCAGAAGATCCGGATCACCCGGGCCGACACCGACGCCGAACAGCGTACCCGTCGTCATTTGATCACACTCCATTGGGTGACCGGCATCAGCGGTTTCCATCCGCGGTAGGAGCCGACCGCAATCGCCCGCGCGACCGACAGGCGCGCCAGGTCACCGGCATGGCGCGCGTGCAGGTCTGCGAGCACGGCCTCGCTTTCCAGAGTCACGGCGTTGGCGACCAGTCGGCCACCGGACGGCAGCGCCTCCCAGGCCGCCTCAAAGACCTCAGGCGACAAGCCGCCGCCGATGAAGATCGCATCGGGCAGCGGCAGGTCCGTGAGACCGGCGGGCGCCGCGGCATCGATGAGCCGGAGACCGGGCGTGCCGAGCGCCAGCGCGTTTTCCGATGCCATGGCAAGGCGTTCCGGATTGCTGTCGAGCCCGATCGCGCGGGCATTGCGGGCTGCGCGAATCCACTCCACGGCCACCGAGCCGCATCCGGTCCCGATGTCCCACAAGAGCGCACCCGGGATCGGCATCAGCTTGGCCAAGGTGGCGGCGCGGATTTCCCGTTTGGTCAGCTTGCCGTCATGGATGAAGGCATCGTCGGGCAGTCCGGGCACCGTCGCGAACCAGGTCTTCTTCGGACATCCGATACAGGCAATCGCGATCGTGTTCAGATCGGCGCCGACATGCGACCAGTCCTCCGCACGTGCCGCGATGCAGGATTCCCGCTCACCTTCGAGGTGTTCGAAAACGGTCATGCGTGATTCACCGAAACCGGCATTGGCCAGGAGATCGGCGACGGCACCCGGTGTGGCCGCGTCATGGGAGAGAGCCAGAATGCGGGCCCCGGGCACAAGCGCCGTCCTCAGCGCTTCGATCGGACGCCCGTGCAGGGTCAGGCACGTGACGGTATCGAGCGACCAACCGAGACGGGACGCCGCGAGCGAAAACGCCGAGCGGCCGGGTACGACGCGGATCTCATCTGCCGGAATCTCCCGGGCAAGCGTCGATCCGATGCCGAACCATTGCGGATCCCCGGTCGCCAGAATGCACACCCGCCGGCCGCGCAGATCCTTCAGGCGATCGACGATTGCCGCGAGCGGCG
>JANQQB010000309.1 GCA_028285165.1 Rhodobiaceae bacterium | reverse complement strand
CAGCCATCATGCGAAAACTTATCGTCCTCGCAAACGCGCTCCTCAGAGACGACCGTAAATGGGCCAAATCTCCTACTTGATCAAAACGGATACTCTAGGCAGTCTTGTCGACAGACGTATGGCCGCCGGCCGCTGCGTCGTCTTGCGCAGCCGGGTCGTCTGCCCGGGTTTGGTCCGGCGCAGGCGATGCTTCGGCTTCCGGGCGCGGGGCCTTCGGTCCGCCCTTTGCGACGCCGACCATCGCCGGGCGCAGAACCCGCTCGCCGATCACATAGCCGGACTGCACCACCTGGACGACAGTGCCCGACACAATCTCCGGGTTCGGCACTTCGAACATGGCCTGGTGGAAATTCGGGTCGAATTTCTCGCCTTCCGGATCGATCTTCTTGATGCCGTGTTTGCCGAGCGCGTTCTGCATCTCGCGCTCCGTCATGGCGACGCCTTCAAGCAGGGTCTTGACCGTATCGTCGGCATCCTTTGCGGCGTCTTCCGGCAGGGCATCGAGCGCACGACGCAGATTGTCGCCGACGCCGAGCATGTCGCGGGCGAACCCGGCAATCGCATACTGGCTGGCGTCCTTGACCTCCCGGGCGGTGCGCCGGCGAAGGTTTTCCATATCCGCCATCAGTCGCAACACGCGATCCTTGAGTTCCGCATTGTCGCTTTCGAGCTGTGTCATACGGTCCTCCGGTCCCGGGCCGGTTTCCATTCCCGGGTCCATGGGGCCGGGATCCTGCGGCGCGGCCTGGGGATCCGTCGGCATGTCTGCCGGATCGGTTTCCGGTTTGTTGTCCGTCATGGCGTTCTTGTGAAGCTTTGTGAATACAAAAATCCCGGCTTCCATGTGTGGGAAACCGAGAAGAAAATCAAGGGTGGAATCGGCCGGCGCCGGCCTCAAGACCGGCGCCGGTCGGAAATGCCAAGCCGATCAGATCGCGCTGTCGATCCACTCGACGAGTTTGCCCTTCGGATGGGCGCCGACCTGCATGGCGGCGGGTTCGCCGTCCTTGAACAGGATCAGGGTCGGGATCGACCGAACGCCGTACTTGATGGCGGTTTCCTGATTTTCGTCGATGTTCAGTTTGGCGACCTTGACCTTGCCGGCCATCTCGCTGGAAATTTCCTCCAGCGACGGTGCGATCATTTTGCAGGGGCCGCACCATTCCGCCCAGAAATCGACAACAACGGGCTCAGACGATTTCAGGACGTCCGCATCGAACGTCGAATCCGTCACGTTTTCTGTAGCCATAATACACCTCTTTGTCGTTGCGGAATTGTCCGCACAGTTGACGTGAACCTAGGAATGACGGTGAGCCGCGTCAAGAAACAGCGGTCACGATTCACGGATCGTCCGCATCGCCTCATCCAATTGTGAACCGGGCAATCGGGTCACCGTGCGGTTGGCGGTCCACAACAAAAGCGCCTCGATATCCCGGTCCGGATAAAGACCGCGCAGGATCTCGCGATAGAGCGCCATTTGCGCGACATAGGGACGAGGCACGGCTTCCGGTGTCTCCGGCGGCGACCGGTTGGTTTTGTAATCGATGATCGTAACGCGCTCGGCAAGGACAAGCAGGCGGTCGATCTGCCCGCTGACAACGTGCCGGCTGCCATCCGATTTGGCGACGCGGCCGCCGATCGAAACCTCGGCCTGGCCCCGCTCGGAAAACAGCTCCGCGAAATCCGGATCTGCGATCAGGTCAAGCACCGAACCGACCAGCCCCGTGCGTTCGTCATCCGCAAGGTCCGGCAGGCTGAGGCGCGCGGTCTTCAGAGCCAGGTCTCGGCGCTCATGCACCGGTCGGGCTGGAAGGATTTCGAGCAGACGGTGCACAAAGCGCCCGCGTTGCAGCGCATCGCTCTCCGGCGCTAGCGCGTCTGCAAGACGGTCCCGGGCCGGCATCTTCGGGCCCGGTTCGTCGGGATCGCCGTCGAGGGCGGTCGACGGCGACAGACGGTGGTGCGGCGGCGCAGCCGGTGCGGGCGTGTCGATCCAGTCCGGCAAAGGCAGCAAGGTGGCTTCCGAAGTCGTTGTCGGCGCGGGGGCGGTGCCGGCCACCGGCTGGGTCTTTTGCCAGACCAGCATCGAAGCCTCGTCGTCATCGCCGAACGGCGCTTCCCGGGCTTCGCCGGCCAGCCCCTGCCAGACCAGACGATGCCAGCATTGTGGGTCCGCGCCGCGTGTGCCCTGATAACCGCACACGATCAGCCGGTCGCGGGCCCGCGTCAGCGCCACGTAGAGAAGACGTTTATACTCCTCCAGCCCGGTCTCCCGGCTCTTCTCGAGGCGCTCCCGGACCCGGGACGGAATGCCTTCAGGCGTGCGCACGACACTGAGCGGCGGCCCCTCGATCCCGGCCTGCTCGTCGAGGGCCAGGATCGCCGGATCATGGCTCGCATGGCGGGGTGCCGAACCGGGATCGACGAGAAACACGATCGGAGCTTCCAGGCCCTTCGCGCCGTGTACGGTCATGATGCGGATGTCGGACCGGGCCGTATCGAGTTCCCGTTTGATGACGATATCGGCGGCCTGCAGGCCGGCCAGGAACCGGTCGAGACTGACGGCTTCGCCGGATTGCGCGTCGAGCGCTCTTTGTGTGAACTGGTCGAGCACATCGTCCACTTCGGTCCCGAACCGCGCCTTGAACCGACGGCGCCCGCCGTCCTGGTCGAGCACCCGCGCATAAAAACCGAACGGACGTTCGAAATCGGCCGAACCCATCCATGCCCGGAGCCGGGAGAGCGTTTGAACCGCGCGTGGATCATTTTGGTCGGCGCGGTCCTCCAGGCTTTGCCACAAAGATCCCGTGCGGCCGTGTGCGACGGCGAAAAGCGCCTCTTCGCTCCAGTCGAACAGCGGGCCCTTGAGGACGGTCGCGAGCGCCAGGTCGTCCTCCCGCAGCACCATGACCTGACCGAGCGCGATCAGGTCTTTGACGGCGATATGGTCCGTCAACGCCAGGCGGTCAGAGCCCGCAACCGGAATGCCGCGTGTCTTCAGCGCCCGCACGAGCGCCGGCACGAACGCGTCGCGCTTGCGCACCAGGACAAGAATGTCGCCCGCCCCGATTGCCCGTCCGCCGGCCGACAGGCACGCGCCGGCATCGAGCCAATCGCCGATCTGGTCCGCAATCGTATCCGCGAGCCGGATCTTGGCGCTTTGCGGATTTTCCACGTCGATCGGTTTCGACCAGTCGTCCGGTTCCGCGGCCGGCAGGTCGGTAAACATCGGCCAGACCCGGACGTCGCCCGGCTCACCCGACCCGACCGCTTCGTGCACGATCGGCTCCCGGTCGCTCGACAGGCCGCGCGCGGTCTCGGCATCCGCAAACACCGCATCGACAGCGCCCAGCACATCCTGCGTGGAGCGAAATGAAAGCCGCAAGGGAACCTCATGGAACGTTGCCGCGGCCGCACGAGCCCGTTTCTCGAAATGCCGGCGCATTTTTGCAAAGAATTTCGGCTCGGCGCCCTGGAAGGAATAGATCGACTGTTTTTCGTCGCCGACCGCGAAAACCGTTCGTCGTTCGGGCCGCCCGGTTTCTCCGGCGAAGAATTCGCTGCTCAGCGCTTCGACGATCGCCCATTGTCGACCGCTCGTGTCCTGCGCCTCGTCGACCAATATATGGTCGATGCCCTGGTCGAGCTTGTATTGCACCCATTGAGCGGCCTCCGCCCGGGACAGGAGCGCGATCGTGTTGACGATGAGGTCCTCGAAATCCAGAAAACCCCGACTTGTCTTGTGGCGCTCATAGCGGTCGAGAACGGCAGTGCCGAGATCGAGGAACGCGCCGGTGAGCCGGACGGCGGCGAGCGACCGGCGGCGGTCCAGCAGCGCTTCGAGCCGAAACACTTCACGCTCTGCCCGGTCGGTGAAATCCGGCAAGTCGGCCTTGGCGGCCTTTGTGATCATGGTGTTCGTCGAGCGCCAATTGCCGGTCTTTGTTAGGAAAACGTTTACCCAATGCGTGGCCTTATCTTTCAAAGTGCCGGCCGTCACGAATCGGTCCAGCCGTGCGGCAACGTCTGAATCGGTCTTGCCGCCGCGGCCGAGAACCTGTATGCAGTTCTCTATATAACCTTCTGAAAAAAAAGAAGAAATGGCGATCTCTTGATTCAGTTTATCAAGAGTGATGTCGGGTGTGAGGTCAAGCGACAGGCAAAGATCCTGAATCGCTTCATCAACCGAACCGGTGCGCTGAATCCAGCTGCGAACCGCGTGCCGCTGCTCGATGATTTCGTTCAGCGTATTGGCGATCGTCAGGTCGGTGCATGTGTCGACGAGAAACGTGAAGGCGGCGCCGACACGGCCCGACGGATGCAGCGGCGCCTCGGCGAAGACACTCGCCCGGGCGGCTTCGATCAGGTCGGCCTGGTCGCGGTCGTCGAGCACGCGGAAATGGCCCGGCACATTGGCCTCTAGGGGGAAGCGCTGCAGCAGCGCTTCACAAAAGGCGTGGATCGTCTGGATTTTCAATCCGCCCGGTGTCTCCAGCGCCTGGGCGAACAGCCTGCGGGCGCGCACCAGACGGTCCGCGGAGGGTGAGACCCCTTCCAGCTTCGCCAATTCGTCCTTCAGGGTTTCGGCGTCGCATTCTGTCCAATGCGACAGAAGGTCGAAGACCCGGCGTGTCATTTCCGCGGCGGCGGCTTTGGTGAAGGTCAGGCAGAGGATCTTGGAGGGATCGGCGCCGGCAAGCAGCAACCGGATAACCCTTCGGGCGAGCACATAGGTCTTGCCCGATCCGGCATTGGCGCTGACCCAGGCGGATGCGGTCGGATCGGATGCCTGACCCTGCAGGACTGTCGTGCGGTCGAGTGCGCTGGCCTTGCTCGTCATGGTGTATCGGCCTCGCCGTCATCGGTGAGCGACCATTCGCCGACCCGGGCAAGATGGTCATAGCGACCCGATTGGTCGGTTGCGCGAAACGGATAGGCGCGCGACAGATATCCCTGATCCGGATTCTGATATCGTCCGAGAAGGTCCGTCAGACTCTGCCATGACCGGTCGACGACGGTCGCCGCGTCTTCGCCTTTCGGAACCGCGTCGCGCTCCATCAGGCCCTCCCGTGCACCGCGCAGCGCGACATAGTTCAGCCCCGCAAGCTGCAATCGGCCACCCGATCCTGTCGGGACCGCGTCCGCAAATCCGTCTCGCAACAGGATCGCGGCCTCCAGTGGCAATTGCGGAGCAAAACCTGCATTGACCTGTTTGACGGTCGGAACGGCACCCGTCTTGAAGTCGATGATCTCGACCGCGCCGTCCCGTAGAACATCGATCCGGTCGGCACGGGTTCGCAATTCTCCCGTGCTGCCATCGAGCGGAATGGCTGCTGCGCCGCGCAGCTCGGCCAGCCGTATGGCAACGTCGGGGCTGCGCTGCTGTTCCCAGGCCACAAATGTTTGTGCGAGCGCCAGGAAGCGGGCCCACCAGACCGATTGCAGCGACGGGAACGCATCCAGTTCGGCGAAGCGTTCGCGGCCGATTGCAATGAGGGCGTCGACGGCCCTGTCGTCAAACGCCTGGTCCCAGGTCTGGATGAACGTGCCGAGAATGTCATGGATCAGCGTGCCGCGGTCGGCATGATCCGGGGCTGCGCCGATCGGGTCGACGGGCTGCAGGCCGAGCACCCGTCGCGCATAAAAGGCGTAAGGGTCGCGGATCAGCGTTTCGACTTCCGTAACCGACAATGCGACCGGCCGCGCCTCGACGGGGGGTCTCGGATTGGGCCGGCTGGCGGGCCGCTGCAGGCGGGCCGGTCGGTCCATGCGAACCGCAAGGTCCAGGACAGTGTTGCCGCGCGCGACCATCGCATCGAAGGCGGTAGCGCCAACGACCGGGCGCAGGCGCTGCAGCCATGGCGACGGCACTGTCGGTGCGCCGTCGCTGCGGTGTGACCGCGTGATGACCACCCGCCGTCCGCACAAACCCTGCAGCATGTCGTGCGCCGACAGGCCGATCCGGCGCTCCGGCGGTTGCAGGTTGAGCCCGGCGCGCATTGGCCGAGACAGCCAGGGGTCGGTCTGCGGCAGGCTCGGCCACAGGCCTTCATTGAGGCCGCCGAGCACCGTCAGGTCGGGGGATTGCAGGCGGGCTTCGAGCGGTCCCCAGATCTGCAATCGGGAATCCGCCGGCCGGCTTGGCCGCACCGGCAACCCGGCGACGAGACATTCAAAGAAGTCAGGATAGTCGATCGGCGCCAGTGTCAGGTCGGCTTCTGTCGAGCCGACAAGGCCGGCAAGCGCTGTCAACAAGACCCGCCCGTCATCGCGGTCGAAAAAACCGTCCTCGCTGCCGTCTTCGTCCCGGACGACAGCGCGTAAGGCGTCGACATGGCAATCCAGGAGGTCGGCGAGCGGTACGGATTGACCTGCCGCGCGCAAGGCATCGAACGGCGCGAAGGTCGTTTCAAGCAATGTGACGAGCGTTTCGATATCCTGCCAGGTCCGGTCCGGGAATGCCGAGCCGGTTCGTCCGTCCCGGATGGTTTCCATGGCGGCCCGCAATCCATCGAGCCCCGGCGCCGCCCGCGGTCCGCGCAGCACCGCCAGTTCAAGGGCCCGGGCCGTTCCGCGCACAAAGGCCGGGCTTTGACCGAACAGAGCGAGCGGATGTTTCAAGAGCGAGAGCACCAGAAGCGGATCGAAACCCTTGACGGCGGTTTCGGTGACCAGACGGACCAGAATGCCGGCCGGTGTCTGAGCCAGAGGTTCGCCGGCCGAATCGTCGATTTCGATCGCCCAGCGTTTCAGCGCCTGGGCAACACGACCGGCGAGCCTTCGGTCCGGCGTGACAAGGGCCGCGACGCCCGTCCCTTCTTCCAGAAATTCCCGAAGGCAGAGGGCGATCGCCACCGCCTCTTCCTGATCGCCGGGCGCTTCGATGAGCGTGACCATGGACAGATCCGCTGCGGCATTGTCGCCCAGCGTCTCGTGCCAGCGGTCCGTAACATCGGCAGGTCGGAACACTTCGGTCATCACCGCCTGGCGGCGCGCCGCGGCCGGATCGGGGTTGGATGACAGGGGGGTGACGTCGGCACGCGACAGCCCGACTGCCTCGATCAGGTGTTTCATCGCATAGAGCGGATGGCTTGGCGCCGCACGCGGCGTATCGCGCGATCCGATTGCCTCCCATGAGGCATCGTCGATTTTCGGCGGCAGGCCGGGCAGCACGACGGCACCGTTCGGATGCCGGGCGATGACGCTCAGAAGCCGGGCCGTCGCCGGAATCGAACCGGTCGATCCCGCAGCCACGATCGGGCCGGCCGCAAGGTCGTCCTGCAAGCGGCGTGCCTGCCGGTCGATCAGTTTTGAACGGCGCTCGGCGGCCGACATGAGGCCGCGCTGATCCAGATAGCGCGGCAAGGCATCGGTTGCGATTTCCAGAAAGGCGAGGCTCAACTGCCAATAGGTCGCGTAGTCCGCCGGTACGAGGTCTTTCAGCCCGGTCCAGGGCACTTCTTCGGTGGCGACCTGATCCATCAATGCGGCGAGATCACGGGCAAGCCAGGCCGCGTCCGCAGCCGAGGCGGGCACCCGGATCGGGCCTGCAACGGCCGGTTCGGCGCGCAGGGCCCGGGTCCAGCCCTGCACCAGTTTCGTGAGTACGAGAAGGCGGTCGAACGGCGCGATCGCCGGCGGCACTTCCGGGTCCGCATCGTCGATGTCGAGGTCGATGAGGTCCTCGTCCACATCGCCGATCGGTCGGATGAGGGGAAGAATGGCAGCGTCGGTTTCAGCCCGAGCGAGGCACAAGTCTCGAAAGGCGCGACCGGCGCGCCGCGTCGGCAGGAGCACGGTCAGGCGGGCCCAGTCGAGCGGATCGCGCGGGTGCCATGTCGGCAGGATACGGCCGGAGACAAGCCCGTCGTAGAACGTATCCAGAAACGGATCGGTTCCCGGAATCGTAAAGACGGTCGGCGTGGCTCGCGAGTCGGTCATCCCGTCGATGGAATAGGAACCGCTCCAGCAGTCAATAGGGTTCAGGCAGCGCTGTCCAGTACCGCGATGTCTGCACTTTTG
The DNA here is from genome assembly GCA_028285165.1 of Rhodobiaceae bacterium. Lineage (GTDB taxonomy): Bacteria > Pseudomonadota > Alphaproteobacteria > Rhizobiales > JANQQB01 > JANQQB01. Next base: position 1,165 of record JANQQB010000309.1, on the reverse strand, counting down.
ACAGCGGCCGGCGTCCCGACATGGAACCAGACACCCTCCATACGCACGCCGAACAGCCTGTCCTTCTCGATTGCTTCGTCGAACAGCCGGTTAAGCGAAAACGCCGCGCTCTCAACGGCGCCGAATATGCGCGGGTGCAGGACGGCGGCCCCGGCATAGACGAACGGTGCAACGGCCCGTTCCGCGCGCCGGGTCAGGCGTCCGTCGGCGGACAGCATGAAATCGCCGCGCCCGGAATAGCCGACGCTGTGCACGGTCGAGGCCAGCATCAGCAGGATGTCCATCTTTTCCTCATCCCAGGACCGGGAGAGGATGTCGAGGTTCGGCCGCACCCCCTCGATCCAGAAGCTGTCGGAATTGAGCAGGATGAACGGTGCATCCTCGAAATGGGGTAGCGCCTTGAGGATCCCGCCGCCCGTGTCCAGAAGAGCTTCGCGTTCATCGGAGATGACGATCTGTGGCTGATCCCGTTTGCAGACATGGTATTCCACCAGGTCGGCCAGGTAGTGCACGTTGACCACGGCGGTTTCGATCCCGGCGGCGGCCAGCCGGTCGAGCCCGTGGTCGATCAGCGCCTTGCCCGCCACCGATACCAACGGTTTCGGAGTCGTTGCCGTGATCGGCCGCATCCGGCGACCGAGGCCGGCTGCCAGCACCATGGCCTTGGTCGGGCGTTGTGCCTTCTGTGTCATGGCCTCAACCTCATTGTTCGATCACGGCGCCGCGCGGGGCGCGTGGTCCTCGTACCAGGCACGGATGTCCGACAGGGCCGGGTGAGCCAGACATCGTTCGAGATACGCGCATAACCGTGGAATATGACGCAGATAATTCGGTTTTCCGTCGCGTTTGTCCAAACGGGCGAAGATGCCGAGTATCTTTGTCGCACGTTGGGCCGCCATTACGGCGTAATCGCGGCCAAACCGCTCGCTGTCGAATCCGGCGTCGGCGCCCCGTCGAAGCGTGCAATACCGGTCGATCAGGGCGCGTTCGAGTGTCTCGGGCACGGTCACGCGGGCGTCCTGACAGAGCGAGGCGACATCATAAGCGGTCGGGCCGATCAGGGCATCCTGAAAATCGAGCAGTCCGACCCGCGCCACGCCGGTGCGTGCGTCCATCCAGATCAGATTGGGCGAATGGAAATCGCGCAGCACCCAGGTCAGCGGCG
>JANQQB010000303.1 GCA_028285165.1 Rhodobiaceae bacterium | reverse complement strand
CCGATGCAATGTAACTCGGGTGTTTCCGATTTGCTAAGCGAAGAACAACGGCGAAACATCGCCGTTGTGATCGCTCTGCGCGACGCGCCTTGCCAGCGGGCCGGGAGAGACCATCAGATGAGTCAAAAGTCATAACCATTGGTATTATCAGGCTGCGGAACGTTGAGCCGCGTCCAATGCACGGGACAGGCGCTGCAATCCGGCCTCGAGGTCGGGCACGGCGAGAAGGCCGAAGCCAAGACGGAAAACCCGGGCCTCGTCGCCGAACCATACGCCGTTGGCGACGCGGGCATCTTGCGCGTCGAGGCAGGCGTAGAAGCGCTCGACAGCCGCAGCATCGAACATGGACGGCGCCAGCCGGATGCAACACAGCGCGCCGGCATCCGGCCGTATCCAATCGACCATCTGCGCATGCGCGGCGACCCAGGCGCGGGTCCGCTCCAGACCATCAGAAAGATGCCGGCGCCGCTCGGCAAGGATCGTCTCCCTGCGCTCCAACACCGCGCAGGCCAGCGCCTCGTCGACCCGCGAACAGGAGATCACGGTGTTGAATTTGCCGAGCACAATCTGTTCGCGCAGTGCCGGATCCCGGACGATGGCCCAACCGATGCGAAGGCCCGGCGCTCCATGGCATTTCGACAGCGATGCGCAGGATACGATGCGCGGGCTGCGGTGAACAAAACTCGGCGCGACCGGATCGTCTCCATAAACCGCTTCCCGATAGGTTTCATCGATGAGCAAAAAGGCCTCCGGGCATACGGCCTCGATTGCCTCCAGGACGCCGGTCACGGCGATGTCGGAAAGCGCGACGCCGGACGGGTTTTGCGGACTGGCCAGATAGACGAGCGTGGTATCGGGACGCAGGGCGGCGCGAAAAGCGGCCGGATCGACCTCATATCCCGTGTCGAATGTCAGCGGGATTGTGCTGACCGCCGCACCGACGGAGCGAATCGCATTCACGGCGTTCGGAAATACCGGCGAAGGAACAACCACGGACGTGCCCGGCCGACAGGTGGCGAACGCGGTCAGGAACAGAGCGTGCATGCCGCCCACCGTGATGACCACGTCCTCGGGATCGACGCCATGTGCCTCCGCAACATGTGTTCTCAGCGCCAGGTCGCCGGCCACGGTGCCGTAGCCGAGAGCCAGGTCCGAATGATCGCCGAAACCGTCAGGGCTGGACAGGTATCCAAGGCGTAAGTCGGGCCCGACGCTTTCGGCCAGATCGTAGCGCGGCACGATTTCGGTCAGGGACATGATGTCGTTGCGGGCAAATCGTTCGATCATGACGGTTGGTTCCCCTACCTGGAGCATGGTGTTTCTTCAGCGGTCGGAAACTGGCCTCTTTTGACCCCTTGCGCCAGAGACACTTTCCCGCAATTGTAACCAGTACAGATGGAATTCTTACAACTGTACTGGTCCATTATGGGTATACAGAATCTGCCGCTGACCTCCTCGCCGAACAGCACCGGCGGGACGCCGCCACCCACCTACCTCTATGAACGGATCGCCCGGTTCGTGTCCGATCTGGTCGAGCGCGGCGCCTTGAAGCCGGGGATGCGGGCACCGTCGCTGCGGTCGGTCGCCAACCGCTTTTCCGTCAGTCTTTCAACGGCCGTCCAGGCCTATCGATTGCTCGAGGATCGCGGTGTGATCGAAGCCCGCCCGAAGTCCGGCTTCTTCGTCAGTCGAGCCGGCCGCGAGACGCTTGGCCTGCCGAACGTCTCCGCACCGGCGGCCAAACCGGCACGGGTCACGGTTTCGAGCGGCATCATCAGTCTCATGCAGCACGCATCCGACGACAGTCTCGTGCCGCTGGGATGCGCCATACCAAGCGCCGACCTTTTGGCAGCCGGCCGGCTCGACCGGTTCCTGGCCCGGGCGGCCCGCGTCAAGGGCACGCGCTACAACACCTATTCGCCGGCGCACGGCGATCCGGACCTGCGCCAGGAGATCTGTCGGCGGGCGACACGCTGGGGACAGGCGCTGGCGCCGGACGAGGTGCTGATTACCTGCGGCTGCACAGAGGCGCTTTCGATCGCGCTCAGCGCGGTCACGCGGCGGGGCGATGTCGTCGCGATCGAATCCCCCACCTATTTCGGACTGCTGCCGGTGCTGGAAAACCTCGACCTGCAGGCCTTCGAACTGCCGACAGACCCACAGCATGGCGTATCCATCGAGGCCCTGGAGGCGGTCCTGAAACACGGGACCGTCAGTGCCTGCCTGTTGTCCTCCAGTTTCAACAATCCGCTTGGCTGTACGGTTCCCGAAGAACGCAAGCGGGTGATCGCGGCGCTGCTCGACCGGCATGGCGTTCCGCTTATCGAAGACGATATCTACGGCGATATCCATTTCGGCGCCGACCGTCCGAGCCCGTTCATGGCCGTTTCGCCGGAAACCGATATCATCTACTGCAGTTCGTTCTCCAAGACCGTCGCGCCCGGATACCGGATCGGTTGGCTGGCCGCGCCGCGACATATGAAAAAGGCGCTGGAGGTCAAGTTCGCGGTCAGCCTGTGCGGCCCGGCGCTGACCCAGGCCGCGCTCGCCGACTTTCTGTCTTCAGGCGGCTATGACGGTCATTTGAGACGGATCCGGCGCGTGTTCGCCGAGAACATCGCCCATATGCGCCAGACCATCGCGGAGTCCTTTCCTGAAGCCACGCGCGTATCGCGCCCGGCGGGCGGCTTCGTTTTGTGGCTTGAATTGCCGGACGGCATCGATGGGCGGCGGCTCGCCGAGGCGGCGCTCGAAGAGGGCATCTGTGTCGCCCCTGGAGACGCCTTCACGTCTGGCGACCGCTACCGGAATTGCATTCGCCTTTCCTGCGGGCATGTCTGGGACGACCGCCTGGACCGTGCCGTGCGGCGTCTCGGCGCCCTTGCGGAGCAGGCCGCGACGGCCTGATCCGGCTGTGCACGCGCCGTCCAGCCGTTGCAAATCAGGGCACGGAGAGCGGCCGCTTTGTCGCCGTGCCCCAAAACGGCCCGGAATGCCGACGACACTCCGGACGCATCTTCGTATTTGCCGAGACGATCCAACCCTGTTAATGCGCTGACCAATCCGTTTCGTTCGACAATGCCCTGCCCCGGGGAAGTTCTCACCCGACCATGTTCAGGCGCCTGACCCCAGACCGGCAGCCGGATCCCTTGCAGCGGGATCTGAAGGCCCTCCTGCCCCGCCTCTGGCGTTTCGCCTATGTGCTGAGCCGGTCCCGCATCGATGCGGAGGATCTGGTTCAGGCGACCTGCGTGCGGATCCTTGAGCGAAAGCACCAGTTCACCGGCGAGGGGCGTTTCGACTCCTGGGCCTTCGCGGTCATGGCCTCGGTGTGGAAAAACCACGTGCGAGCCGAACGTATCCGGCTGGGAGAAGGCCATGTCGAGGCCGACGAGGTGCTTGTCTTCGACGGGGCCCAGAGTGCGGAAACGAATATTTTCTTTCGACAAGTGTTGGAACAAATACAGGACCTTCCAGAAGGTCAGCGCGCCGCTGTGCTGCTGGTCTATGGCGAGGGACTGAGCTACGCGGAGGCCGCCAATGCCCTCGGCGTTCCGATCGGAACGATCATGAGCCGGCTTGCGAATGCGCGCAAATTGCTGGCGCATTTGCGCCATGATAGTCCAGAGCCGAGGGAACCGGAAACACCATGAGCAGCAACGACGAGCGCGGGCGGCCCGACCATTCGCCGGATTATCCGGACGAATGGCTCGTCGCCTATCTCGACGGCATGCTGCCGGCGGAACAGACCCGTGTCCTGGAAACCTCGCTCGCGAGCGATGCGAGCCTGCAGAACCGGCTGATGACCCTCGATGTCGACCGCAATGCGCTTGCCGGCGCCTTCGGGCAGATGTTGCAGGACGCCCCGATTGAACGCCTGGAAGCCCGGCTTGAGGAAACCTGGCGTTCGATGGCGCCACCTGCCCGCACGTCCGGCAAGGAGCGGACGGAGCGGCGCGGCGGGCTGCTGTCGGGCTTTATGACCGGGCTTGCTTTTGCCTGCCTCGCGCTGGTGATCGGCTTCGGTGCGGGCCTCGCTTTCCCGCAATTCGCGCCGAGCCTGTTTCAGGTGGCCGCGCCGCGCGACGACCCGGCCCCGGTCGAGCCGACACCGCCCGCCCCGCGCCGCGGATGGATTGCCGCCGTTGCGGATTACATCGTCCTATACGGCCCGCAGTCATTTGCCGGCGCCGGCCAGGACCCGGTGTCGCTGCGCCGCGACCTCACGCGCACGGCGGCGGCCGTCGGCGTGCCGCTCGTGACCGATGACCTTGTGCCGGCGGACCTGTCCCTCAAACAGGCACAGGTGCTGCGGTTCAACGACAAGCCGCTGGCGCAGATCATGTTCGCAAATGGCAACGGTACTCCCATCGCGCTCTGCATCATCGCTACGGAGAATGCAGACCGGCCTATGAGAACGGCCGAAGCCAATGGGCTGGCGGCAGCAAACTGGATCGCGAACGGTCATCACTATCTTGTGATCGGCGATTTGCCACCCGCCGACATCACCGCCATTGCCGATGCTTTGGCCGAAAAAACCGGCTGATCGGCCAACCCTGTCGCTCTGATCAGATTTTCAACCGGGCGATAGCAGGCTGGGGCGCCGACGCGCCTGCCGACAAAAAAAATTTTCCGCCAGCGAATAAATCGGGACCTGAGTTGTCTACCCGTCGTGCGCCGCTTGGCGTGCCTGACAAAGATCAGCACTGACAAAAGGGCGGACACAAACATTTCAGCCAGTCGAGCCGGGGACGATTTTTCATCGTTGTTTCCGGCCTGACGATCTTAACGACCCGCATACCAGCGGCAGACTGCACACCTTATGCGCCCGGCCCAACCGGATCGATCGAACCCGTGATGCGACGGTTTTCGAAACGGGAAAGGCGTGCGCAGCGGCCTGCCTTCGATCCAATCGACTTTGAAGGATTTTTAGAATGGCGTTTCTCAATTCACTTTTCCGGTTTCTGTCGGACAAGAAGATCAACGGCACCGACGCACCCGAGCTTTTGTTCGGCGGTTTCGGCAACGATCACATCGACGCCGCCGGCGGCGACGACAAGGTTTTCGGACTGCTCGGCAACGACACGATCAAAGGCGGCAGCGGCGACGATCTGATCTCCGGCGGATTCGGCCATGACGAACTGATCGGCAATACCGGCAACGACAAGGTGTTCGGCGGTTTCGGGAACGATCTGCTCGTCTGGAACAATGGCGACGGGTCGGACCTGATGAACGGCGGTGAAGGCGACGACACCGTCCAGGTGAACTTCCAGCAAAGCTCCGACCTGTCCGACACCGACCTGCAGAACGACGACGTGGCCACGATCGCCGATGACGGCGCCGGCGGCATCACCTTCAACCGGGTCGAAGTCAACGGCCAGTCCGTGAACGGCCTGTTCCAGCTCGACATCGAGGAAACCGAAACGCTCGATGTCAATTTCGGCGGCGGTACCGATACGGCGCGTGTGATCGACGACGCGGCGGCCAACATCAAACTGGACCTCGACGGCGGCGACGGCGTCGACACGCTCGACCTGTCCGACGTCAATGCCGACAAGGGCGGCGTGGATTTCGATCTGGAATCCGGCGTGTTCACGGAGATCAACGGCGACGTCTCCGACGACAAAGCCGTCAACTTCGAAAACGTCATCGGCACCGACGGTGCGGACAAGATCAACGGCAACGCCCTTGCCAACGATATCCAAGGCGGCGCGGCCAACGACACGATGAAAGGCGGCGAAGGCGACGACACACTCGTCGGCAATACCGGCAATGACGAAGTCTTCGGCGAGGAAGGCGACGAT
>JANQQB010000275.1 GCA_028285165.1 Rhodobiaceae bacterium | reverse complement strand
CGTCAGCACGCGCTACGACAAGACTGATACCAGCTACGAAGCCACATGGAGCATCGCAGCAACAATTATCGCTCTACGATAATTGTCCACAGGCCATAGTACCTCTGAGCAGAAGTCCTAACGCGTTTGATGGGGAAGATTTTCCCTTTGGCTAGGCGCGTTGTGCAGCGCGATGCGGGGCATCGGGCAAATAACGCAACGACGTCCAAAGGGAAAATATTCCCCACCAAACACGGATGTTTCCGTGTTTGGCAGCAAAAGTAGCGCAAGTCGGAAACATCCGACTTGCGCGGCCGTCTTTCCCTGGGCTTCGGACGTCGTTGCGATCATCTCATGGTGCTCCAGCACCACATCGATGACCGCGACTAGCCGAAGACCAGGCAAAGCCGGTCAAACGGGTTAGGACTTCTGCTCAGAGGTACTAGTTCAACACCGAGATCGCCCGGAGCCGATCCTTCGCAAAGTCGATGAAGCTTCGCACCTTGGCTGCAGCCCGGCGGCCCTCGATATGGACAAGGTGGATGGGAAGCGGCTCCGGTTCGTGGTCTTCCAGGACGGTCTGCAACGCGCCGGTCTCCAGGTCGGGGCCGATCTGATACGACAGCACACGGCAGAGGCCCCAGCCCTGACGCGCCAGCGCGATGCCGGCGGCGACGCTGCTGACCGACAGGCGAGGGGCGATTCGGACGATGTCCTGCATTTTCAGACCGAAGCGCCAATCGACCGATGGGCTCACGGGGGTGATGGCCACGAGGCGATGGTGTTGCAGATCCGAGGGGTCTTGCGGCAACCCGTGCTTTTCGAAATAGGCAGGCGCGCCGCAGATGACCCGGCGGACGCTGCCGACCCGAACCGCCGACAGTCCGGAGGAGGGCAGCGGGCCGATGCGCACAGCGATGTCAAAACCCTCCTCAACCATGTTGACGACCCGGTCGACCATCAGGACGTCGGCCGTAACGTCCGGAAAGGTGTCGAGAAAGTCGGCGAGAACCGGCGTGACATAGATGCGGCCGAATTCATGCGAACAGGTGATGCGCAGCAGGCCGACCGGATTGGTCGCAGCCCCGGCGGCGGCATCATCGGCGGCACTGAGAAGGGCCAGGATGTTGCGCGCATCCTCCAGATAGGCTTGACCGACATCGGTCAGGCGCACGCGCCGCGTCGTGCGGGTGAACAGCCGCGCGCCGAGCCTTTCCTCCAATGCGTTGATGCCCCGCGTGGCCGACGGCGCGCTCAGCCCGGTTGCCCGGGCGCCGCCGGCAAAGCTCTCGGCCTCTGCGACCGCGACGAACACTTCGAGAGACTGAATCCGATCCACGTCGTGTCTCCTGTTTGATTGCTATCATTACGCAAAATAATTTCTTTTGAAAACAGGTCATTCTTTTGGATCGTGGAGCGAGATATCTCCAAGGGCACAGGCCGGACGCCTGAATTGTTCGAAGGAGAAAAGACAATGTCCCGTATTCCCACCCCCGCCACGATCGCCGATGCCCCGACCGCTGCGCAGCCGCACCTGGAAGGCGTCGAAAGGATGCTGGGCTCGGTTCCGAACCTGTTCCGGATCGTGTCCAACAGCCCGGCAGTGCTCGAAGGCTATCTCGGCCTGAACGGTGCCCTCGGCAAAGGCAGTCTGAACGCGGCAACACGGGAACGCATCGCGCTGGCGATCGCCAATACCAATGGATGCGATTACTGCAACAGCGCCCACACCTTTCTGGCCAAGACGCTGGCAAAACTGGACGACGCGGAAATCGCGGCGAACCGGGCCGGCAGTTCGACGGACGCCAAGGCGCATGCCGCCGTCGCCTTCGCCGTCAAGCTCGCCACATCAAGGGGCCGCGTGTCCGATGCGGATGTGTTGGCGGTGAAGGCTGCCGGTTATTCGGACGGCGAAGTCGTGGAAATCGTCGCGCATGTCGCGCTCAACGTTTTGACGAATTACGTCAACGAAGCCCTCGGTACCGAAATCGATTTCCCCGTCTTCAATGCGGCCCGGGCCGCGTAGGACCGAAACCCGCGGCGCCTACGCCGCGACAGTCGCACCCCGTCACACTGAGGACCATGCCATGACGAAGGAAGCGCCGCGGCACCCCTTGCCGCCCTTCACCCGCGAAAGCGCCATTGAAAAGGTGCGCCTGGCCGAAGACGGCTGGAACAGCCGCGATCCGGCCAAGGTCGCGCTTGCCTACACGCCCGACAGCGCGTGGCGCAATCGCGCCGAGTTTCCAAAAGGCCGCAAGCAGATCCAAGAATTCCTGAGCCGGAAATGGGCGAGGGAACTCGATTACCGGCTCATCAAGGAACTCTGGGCGCATGACGGCAACCGCATCGCGGTGCGTTACGCCTACGAATATCACGATGACAGCGGAACCTGGTTTCGGGCCTACGGCAATGAAAACTGGGAGTTCGACGAAAACGGCTTCATGGCTTTCCGCCACGCCAGCATCAACGAACACCCGATCACTGAAGAAGAGCGGAAGTTCCGCTGGCCGCTTGGCCGCCGGCCGGACGACCATCCCGGCCTCAGCGCCTTCGGCTTCTGACCCCCCATATCGAGGAAACCCAAAATGACCCCCCAATTTCCTGCCGACGCGGCGCCCGTCAAACTTTATCGCAACGCCAAATCCGGCCATTGCCATCGAGCCGAGCTGATGATGGCGTTCCTCGGCGTGCCCTACGAACCGGTCGACCTCGACATGGCGAACGGCGCACACAAGGCGGCGGATTACCTCAAGATCAGTCCACTCGGCCAGGTTCCGGCGATTGATGACAACGGGACGACCCTGTCGGATTCCAACGCAATCATCACCTACCTCGCCAACAGATACGGTGCCGCCGATGACTGGACCGGCCGGACGCCAGTGGAGAAAGCCGAGATTCAGCGCAGGCTTTCGATTGCGGCCGGCGAGATCGCCTCCGGGCCGGCAGCAGCGCGGCTGGTCAAGGTCTTCGGGGCGCCGCTCGATCACGCGGCCGCAACCGCAAAGGCGCATCGCCTCTTCGATGTCATGGACAAGGCACTCGACGGCCGGACTTTTCTCGTTGGCGAGCGCCTGACCCTCGCCGATATCGCCGGCTACAGCTACATCGCGCACGCGCCGGAAGGCGGTGTGAGCCTTGAGGCCTATACGAACATTCGCGCATGGCTCGCCCGAATCGAGGCGCAACCGAATTTCGTCGGTATGGCCCGTTCACCGCTGCCGAAAACAGGTTAGAGCGGCGACGGCATTCCCAGCCCAAGGAGACCGACACATGAACGGTACGACCATACCCTTCCACTCCGGGGAACTCGAGGCGCAAAGGCGTGCCGGGGCGGGCGACGTCGCCTCCTGGGCGACTGGATTCATTCGCAGCTTCATGCCGGAACAGCACCGGGAGTTCTATACTGCGCTGCCGTTCCTCGTCGTCTCGACGGGCGACGAGGAGGGGCGCGTCTGGACAACGATCCTCGAGGGTCCGCCCGGCTTCGTAGCCTCGCCCGATCCGCGCACGCTAAACCTGGCGATGCAACCCGATCTGCTCGACCCGATTGCAGCAACACTCCGGTCGGGCACCGATATCGGCGTGCTTGGCATCGAACCCGCCACCCGGCGGCGCAACCGCCTGAGCGGATCGACGCGGCCGGAGGGCGACGGCATCGCCATCGATGTCCGCCAGACCTTCGGCAATTGTCCGCAATACATTCGCGAGCGCGAGTGGCGCCGGGTAGAGCGGACCGAACCGGCGACGGTAAAGACCGCCAAGGAGCTTTCCGCGGACCAGGTTGCTCGGATCGAGGCCGCCGACACGCTGTTCATAGGCACCGGCCATCGCGCCGAGGAGGACGCCGCTTCGAACGGCTATGATGCCTCCCATCGCGGTGGCGAGCCGGGATTCGTCCAGGTTGTCGACGCCAACCGGTTGCGCATCCCGGACTATGCCGGGAACAACTTCTTCAACACGATCGGCAACCTCGTCGCCGATTCCCGCGTTGGGTTGCTCTTTGTCGACTTTGCCACCGGCGGATTGTTGCAGGTCACCGGCCGGGCCGAGGTCGACTGGACGGCATCCGGCGCCGACGACCCCGCGGTTCGGCGCATCATCGATGTGACCGTTGAAGCGGTCGTCGAGCGACCGGCCGCACTCTCGCTGCGCTGGGAAAGAGATGACTCGGCCGTGCGTCGTCTCGCGATCACCCGCAAGGTGGTGGAGGCGGAGGGTGTCGCTTCTTTCTATCTGGCACCTGTTGACGACCAACCGCTTGCGCCGTTCGAGGCGGGGCAGCATCTTCCGATCGAACTTAACGTGCCCGGCAAGGCCGCCAAAGTGCGCCGCACATATTCGCTTTCCGGCGCGCCAACAGGCGAAACCTACCGCCTGACGGTCAAGCGCGAACCCGAAGGTGTCGCGTCCCGTTTCCTGCACGATGGTGTCGATGTCGGCGACGTGATCGAAACCCGCAGGCCTTCGGGGGATTTCGTCGTCTCCTGCGGTCAGTGCCCGCTGGTTTTCGTAAGCGCCGGTGTCGGGCTGACGCCGATGCTCGCCATGCTGCATACGATCGCGATGGAGGCGGGCAGCCGGCGCGCCTGGTTCGTGCACGGCACCCGTGACGGCGCCCATCATGCGCTGCGCGAAGAGGTCGACCGCTTGTTGGGCACGCGCCCAAACTTTGGCAAGCGCGTGCTCTACAGCCGGCCCCGGGCCGAGGATCGCCTGGGGCAGGACTATGACGCTGAGGGTCGGGTGACAGCCGAGATGCTTTTGGCGCTCGATGCCGGGCCTGACGCCCATTACATGCTGTGCGGCCCTCCGGCGTTTCTGGCAGACATCCGCTCCGGTCTGGAGGCCGCCGGCGTGCCGGCGGAGAATGTCGAGTTCGAGACCTTCGGTCCGACGGGCTAACCCGGAAACACTTTAGCGCTCGGATTCCGCGTCCCGGTGCATCAGGAAAAGCGCGACAGCGGCCCGCGCTATTCCCAGTCTACGCTGCAGTACGGATATTCGGGGCAGACTTATCGTTTCATAGAGCGCGATCGGTGGTTCCGCCGGTCAATGCAGGCGAAGGCTTAGAATAAAGAGATATCGTCGACCGGTTCGGACGGCATGATCGCGAGCGGATCTTCGGAGTCGAGCACGGCGTGCAGGTCTGATCCGTCGAGGTTCCCGATCATGGCTGCTTGCGGCGCTGCATCCTTTGCTCGGAGCGGCAGGGGCCATCCGGTTTGAAGAGGGCAAGACATTTGTCCGGTGATAGCGGAGCGCAGACCAATTGCCGCAGAGGGTTTTGCGAACAAATATAGATAAGTAAATTAAGTAATTAAATTCCCATTTTTGCACGTAATTCTGAAAAACCACGAATTTATGGTAGAATTAAGGCGAAAGGTGGCGAAATTGATTCGCCCCAAGATCAGTGGAGAACGAGTAATATCGTTGCGTGGGTTTACCCTATTCTTGTTCCGATCGTTGATCGGGGCCTGAATTCTATAGGGTATGTCTTGAACTCGCCCCAGCGACCTCATATACAAAATGAACCCTGCGGGATTTCCCGATGCGGCCAGGGCCCAGCGCAGTTTTGCTCTTAGAGCATCTACTATTCGACTTGGGCTTCGGCAAATGCACGTTTTGATCAGGTTAGGCGCGCCTCGATTGTCTTGCGCGCCGCATGCTCCGATTTGTTTTCATCTTCGCACTCCGCACAGGATCCGCGTCCAAAACGACAGCCAGACGATTCGTACCGGCGCGGCCAAGTCTTCCGCGCGCCGCGATTCGAGTCCAGTCCCGTTTTCCGGTGCCTATCCGCGCCGGGATACGTCCTGCAATGGGGCCGGTCATGTTTGTCTATAAAATCCTGCAGGACGTCGAGGTTGCCGGAACCGGCCAGTATCAGGGAGCGATCCGTGCGCTAGACAATGCGGGTCCGGTCAATGTGTTCCTGAACCCGGAGACGCACAATCCCCAGGCCGCCCATGCCATTCGTGTGGAGGCGGAACGGTCGGTGCCTGTCGGGCTTCTGGCGCGACACGAAAAGCGCTTGCGTCAGAAGATCGGCTATGTGCCTGACGCGGTGGCGCGCGCGATAAGGGCGGATGACCGGATCGACTTCGAACGCGCGACGCTGAAACGTATCAAGCTTTTGAAGGATCTCAGGACATTCGGCGTCTTTATCGACATACCGCTGTCCCGGCCCGAATTCGATCGTCCCGACATTGCCAATGTGGTTGCGGTCGCCGTGCGCCGCTGGGCACCGCCGGTCTGCCCGCCTGGCGTGACACCGCATGTCGGACCCTATGACGAGCCGCAACTCGACGGTGACGATCTGAGCTTCGCCGAAGGCCAGTTTTTCGTCATTGAATACGAGGATGCCCGCAACCGGCTGTCGACCCGGCGCGTCACCGTCTGGGGCACCAGAAAGCTGGCGAGCGGAGCGACGGCCCTGTTGGCCCAGTGCCACGAACGCTTGAGCCCGCGGGCCTTTCGGATCGATCGGATCCGATCGGTGATCGATTGTGACGGGCGTCTGCATTCCGAACCGGCGGCCTTTCTGCGCGACATTTTCGGGCTTTCCGGCCGGACGGCGATTCTCGGGGTGAGCGACGACTGGCCCGACCTGCGCCGCCGCATTCGGCCCCATGTCCAGTTGATGGCCGCGCTTTGCCGCCAGGACGGCCACGCCCAGAAGAACGAGGCCGTGGCTCTGTTGCCTTATTTCGAACGGATGGCGCCGGAATTCGGAGCCCTGGAGAACCGCATTCGGCTGATGGATTACCTGAAACGCAGCCGTCCGGTTCCTGACATTGTCGGCGACGTGCTGAGCGAAATCCGCGATATGCCGCGCAGTCGCCGATTGGACCTCCTGCTGGTTTGTCGCACAATTCTCGGCTGCACGAGCATTCTCCGGCCGGATCGCGTCGCCTTGTTCAATCTCGTCTGCGAAGATCTGATCGACGACACTTTACTTTAGCGATTGCGAGCGGATCAGACCGTCGTCACGAGAGCAGATCCCGTCGAGAACGGCCAGCGTCCTGCCGCGTGTCCACGCTGATATCTTGATCGGTTTGCAGGAGAGGGCGCAGAGCCGCTCGTACCGGACCGGGCCACCCAATGCGGGCGCGTCCATACGCACGAACGTGCCAAGCTGTGTCGGCTGACCCGCCACTCGAATTAGACGGGATCCCAAACTGAGCGCAAGAAGGTCTCGGCTAACGATCCCGATCAGGAATGCTTCTTGTCGGCCGGGCGCGCGCCGGTCTTTACGCGCGGCTGCTTGTCGACGTTGATCGGTCCGTACCCGTAAATGTGACGCCGGCGGACCTTGGGTTTGATCTCATCCTTCGGCGGGGTCACGGTCTTGACAATGTGGGGGCCGGAGCTGTGCGCAATCATTTCATTATCTCGCTTGTCTGTCGTGCAGAGTAAATGATCAATGTTCATCCGCTCAAGTAGGGTTTTCTACCAGTCAATCCGACCCGGATCCGGCAGCAGGCGCGGCGGCCTGGAAATCGGGGGGGACGTAGCGCCTGAGCTAACGCAATTGTGAAGGAGCGATGCCCAGCCTGCGGCGGAAAAGGTCGCTCATCTGCGCGTGCGAGGCGAAGCCGCAGGCATAGGCGACCGCGCTCAGATCCCGATCGCCCTGACAAATGAGGTGCCGGGCACGGGCAATGCGTCGGTCGATCACATGGTCGTAGGGCGCTTTTCCGTAAGCGGCCTTGAAGGCCCTGGAGAAGAACCCGTCCGAAAGGCCGAGCGGTTGCGCAAGGTCACGAATGCCGATCCGCCGATCGAGGTTGTCTTCGATCAGCATGTCGATCTTTCGCCGCCGGGCCGGGGTCATCCACTGTCCGGCGTTCCGCGCGCTGCGCGACATGCCAAGGTGGCTCGTGACGCCGTCTTCCAGGCGACCGACGAGATCGCCGAAGACCAGCGGATCGACCGGTTCGGATGCCAAAAGCAGGCGCCGCAGGGCATGGGCGGCCGCAACCGTGTCGGGCATGATGGCGTCGTTGAAGCGCCGCGCGGCGCTTCGGGCCGGCCTCCCCGCATCCAAGAAAAGGTATTCGCCGCCCGTCGCGGAACGGGAATACACATCGCAACCCGCGGGGACGAAGGCGAGGCTGTTGGGACGGGTCAGGAACGGTTCGGTCCGGTCGCTGGCAAAGGCATGATCGCCGGATTGCGGGTCGAATGCGAAACCGATGCAGTCGCGGTCCGGCGTGTAGCGCGCTTCGTATCCTTGACGGGGCAACAGCAAGACGGTTGCCGTGCCGGCCGTCATGCGGCGTGCGGCATTGCCTGCAGTCGACGGACCGGCTGGTTCCGGTCCTGGGAGAATTCCGTCTCTGTGTGGTTTCATGGCGTACGATGCTCTTGGATTCGCCGCCCGGATCCTATCACGGCGCGGGCAGCAACGGGCACATCTCCCGGTACACGCAAATAAATTGCGCCTGCCGGACCGGCCCTATAAAACGGCAGGAGATGCGATCGTGAAGGTCCGTCGTTCGGGGCCGGACGGCCGACGCCATCATCCAGGCGTTGTCCGACCAGAGGGGAAAAACCGGCAATCCCGAGACGGAGACTCCTTTGCGTGAAATATCCATTCGGTCTTTCAAGAACGACAGGGAGCTCAAAGATGAAGACCACAACCACTTTGCTGGCCGCAGCCTTGCTCGCCAGCACCAGCGTGATTGCGTCGGCGGAGACCATGCGATGGGCCCGCGCCGGCGACAGCCTCACGCTCGATCCGCATGCCCAGAACGAAGGCCCGACCTCGGCGCTTGCGCACCAGATCATGGAACCGCTGGTGATCCGTGACATGACCGGTAAGATCGTGCCGGCACTGGCGACGGAATGGGCGCCGAGCGACGATCCCAATGTCTGGACCTTCAAGCTGCGCGAAGGCGTCACCTTCCATGACGGGTCCGAATTCGACAGCGAAGACGTCGTCTTCTCGTTCAACCGGGCGATGACCCCGGACAGCGATTACAAGGAATTGCTCGCCTCGGTGAAAGAGGTTCGCGCGAACGGCAAATACGGTTTCGATATCGTCACGAACGGTCCGAACCCGATCATGCCGTCCAACCTGACCAACCTGTTCATCATGGACAAGCAATGGGCAGAGGCGAACAACGCGGTCAAGGTGCAGGACTACGAGGGCGGTGAAGAAACCTTCGCCTCGCGTAATGCCAACGGCACGGGCCCGTTCAAACTGGTCAGCCGCGAGCCGGACACCAAGACGGTGCTGGCGGTTAACGAGACCTATTGGGGCAAGGACGAGTTCCCCACCAACATCACCGAAATCGTCTACACGCCGATCCAGAACGCGGCCACGCGGGTTGCCGCGCTGCTGTCCGGCGAAGTGGATTTCATCCAGGACGTGCCGGTGCAGGATCTGCAACGGGTCTCCTCGACCGATGGCCTGAAAGTCATCACGGCACCGCAGAACCGGGTGATCTTCTTCGGCATGAACATGGGTGATGCCGACCTGAAATCGGACAATGTCGACGGCAAGAACCCGCTCGCCGACAAACGCGTCCGCGAAGCGATGAAAATCGCGCTGAACCGCGATGCGATCAAACAGGTTGTGATGCGCGGTCAGTCGGTGCCGGCCGGCGTGATCATGCCGCCGTTCGTCAACGGCTGGAACGAAACGATCGACACGGTGCCGGCGACGGACGTGGAAAAGGCCAAGGGCCTGATGAGCGAAGCCGGCTATGCAGACGGGTTTTCCATCCAGCTCGACTGCCCGAACGACCGCTACATCAACGATGAGGCGATCTGTCAGGCCGCTGTCGGCATGCTCGGCCAGATCGGCGTCACCGTGCGTCTCGACGCCAAACCCAAGGCCCAGCACTTCCCGCTGATCAACAATCTGGAAACGGATTTCTATATGCTCGGCTGGGGCGTTCCGACCTACGATTCGGAATACATCTTCAACTTCCTCGTCCACACCAAGGGCGAGAAGTACGGCTCCTGGAACGGCACGCGCTATTCCAACCCGGAGCTGGACACCAAGATCCAGGCGCTGGCATCGGAAACCGATCTGGAAAAGCGCAACGGCATGATCGCCGACATCTGGTCCGTCGTGCAGGAAGAAGTGCTTTACCTGCCGATCCACCACCAGGTGCTGAACTGGGGCATGTCGGACAAGGTCGAGACGATCGTCGCGCCGGACGATGCGGCCAAGTTCAAATACATCACCATGAAGTGACGGTCCGGAGCGGCGGGCGAACCCGCACCGCCGCTCCATCTCCTCACGACCGGAGAACGCGTCCGCCGAGATGAGCGGCACGCGTTTTCCCGCCGCACCCGACGGCACACGATCCGTGTGCCCAAAGCGGAGTGAACAGGCCGACCCATGATCGCCTTCACGATCCAGAGACTTTTCCAGTCGGTGGTGGTGCTGCTCATCGTCGGACTGGTGGCGTTTTCCATGTTCCAGTTCGTCGGCGATCCGATCGACAACATGCTCGGTCAGGAACGCACCGATGCCGATATCGAGCGGCTGCGCACCCAACTCGGCCTGGACCAGCCCTTCGTTGTGCAATACATGCGCTTCCTCGAAAACGCGGTGCAGGGCAATTTCGGCATTTCCTACCGTCAGGGACGCCCGGTTTCCGACATCCTGGCCGAACGCGCTCCGGCGACGCTCGAACTCGCCGCCGTCTCGGGACTGTTTGCCATCGTTCTCGGCATTTCGCTTGGCGTGCTCACCGCAATCCGGCGCAGCGGCTGGGTGGCGAGCGTCATCATGACGGTGTCGCTTGTCGGGGTGTCGTTGCCGACCTTCCTGATCGGCATTCTGCTGATCTACCTGTTTTCGGTGGAACTGAACTGGCTGCCGAGTTTCGGGCGCGGCGACGTTGTCAATGTCGGCGGCTGGCGCACAAGTTTCCTGACTGAATCGGGACTTAAGGCGCTGATCCTGCCGTCGATCACGCTCGGCCTTTATCAAATGACGCTGATCATGCGGCTGGTGCGGTCGGAAATGCTGGAAGTGCTGCGCCAGGACTATATCCGGTTCGCTCGCGCGCGCGGCCTCCCCAATCGGGCGGTGAACTTTCAGCATGCGCTGATCAACACGCTGGTTCCGGTCATTACGATCACCGGCCTGCAACTCGGGTCGATCATCGCCTTCGCCATCATTACCGAGACCGTCTTCCAGTGGCCGGGCGTCGGGCTGCTCTTCGTCAATGCCATCCAGTTCGTCGACATTCCGGTCATGGCGGCCTACCTGATGCTGATTTCGGTGATGTTCGTCCTGATCAACCTGATCGTCGATCTGTTGTATTTCGCGATCGACCCGCGGTTGCGGGTCGGCCGCCCGGCCGCGGCGAAATGAGGATGGCGGAGATCCGGAAATGAACACGCTTTCAAAGGCCTGGCAGTCGGATTTCATGTGGTCGTTCCGGCATTCGCCGGTGGCGATCGTGTCGCTGATCGTGGTCGTCATTCTGGTCAGCGGCGCCGTCTTCGCCCCGCTGATCGCGCCTTACAATCCATTCGACCCGGCCAGTCTCAACCTGATGAACGGCTTTTCGCGGCCGATGGAGCCTAATGCCTTTACCGGGACAGTGTTCTGGCTTGGCGCCGACGACCAGGGCAGGGACGTCTTTTCGACGATCCTTTACGGCATGCGGATTTCGCTGTTTGTCGGGTTTTCCGCCGTGTTGTTTGCCATGGTGCTCGGTGTGCTCCTGGGATTGCTTGCCGGTTATCTCGGCGGATGGGTCGACACGATCATCATGCGCATCGCCGACATCCAGTTGACCTTCCCGGCGATCCTGGTCGCCATGTTGATCTTCGGCATCGCCAAGGTGTTCACGCCGGTGCACCTGCGCGACCAGATGGCGATCTGGGTGCTGATTCTCGCCATCGGCCTGTCCGACTGGGTGCAGTTCGCCCGGGTCGTGCGCGGCGCGACGCTGGTCGAAAAGGGCAAGGAATACGTCCAGGCGGCCCTGCTGATCGGCCGCAATCCCGGTGCCATCATGCTGCGTCACATCCTCCCCAACGTCGTCAGTCCGGTGTTGGTGATCGCCACGATCAGCCTGGCGCTCGCCATCATCGCGGAGGCGACGCTGTCCTTTCTCGGCGTCGGCGTGCCGCCGACAAGACCGTCGCTCGGCACGTTGATCCGGATCGGGCAGGGCTTTCTGTTTTCCGGTGAATGGTGGATCCTGCTGTTCCCGGCAATCACATTGCTGGCGCTGGCCCTTTCGGTGAACCTGCTGGGCGACTGGCTGAGGGACGCGCTCAACCCGCGGCTGCGGTAACCGGACCGGCGCTGCCGACCGTCGGCGTCTTGCCCTGCAGGACCTGGGTAAACAGGTCGGTATCGATGTTGCCGCCGCACAGGATCACCGCGACCTCGCGGCCGGCCATCCTTTCGCGCTCCTGCATGAGCGCCGCAAGCGGCGCGGCGCCGGCGCCTTCAGCGAGATTGTGTGTCGCGCGATAATAGAGCCGGATCGCCTCCGCCACTTCGTCATCGCTCACGGCGACAATGCGATCGGCGCCTTTGGAATAGATCTCAAAAGAGTCGGGAACGGGGACCCGGACGGCCATGCCGTCGGCAAAGGTGTTTGCGGAATTTGTCTCAATGATCGTGCCCGCTTCGAACGACATCTTGGCGGCCGCCGCCTCGGTCGATACGACACCGACGATCCGTGTCTTGAGCCCCAGCGCATCGCGCGCCGTGATCAGTCCGCAGATGCCGGATCCGCAACCGATCGGAACGTAGACCGTATCGAGATCGGGCGCGGCCCGGAACAATTCCATCGCATAGGTCGCGACGCCGCGCATGATCTGCGGATGGAACGGCGGAACGAGAAATAGGTTTTCTTCTTCCGCGAGGCGTGCCGCTTCCCGGCGGGAGACATCGAAGTCGGTTCCGTATTCGACGAGCCGAGCGCCGAAGGCGCGCATTGCGGCATTTTTTTCGACCGAATTGCCATGCGGTACGACGATGGTGGCGGACAGGCCTGCCGCCGTGGCTGCCCGGGCCTGGCTCTGACCGTGATTGCCGCGCGTCGCCGTCACGATCCCAGAGATGTCCGGTTGGGTGCGTTTCAGCCAATCCATGAAGGTGATGCCGCCGCGGATCTTGAAGGCGCCGGTCGGGGTGTGGTTTTCGTGTTTGACCCAGACGCGGGTCCCGGCCGCTTCGCTCAGCAGCGGCCAGATCACCTGCGGTGTCGGCAACATCTGCGCGGCGACGAGTGTCGCAGCGTCATCGATGTCGGCTTCGGTGAACATCGGCATGGCGGATCTCCGGATTGCTGAAACCGGATTGAGCTTAGGCGTAACCCGAAAGGGCCGCTTTCGGAATCCTGACGTGAAATGGATGATGGGCCGCCTATGTCGGCGCGTTGGCGGCCTCGATCATGACGCCGGCCAGCAGGCCATAGATTGCGGTCCAGGCGGCCTCCACCTCCGGCGTGAACGCCTCGCCGAGTCCCTGGCCGAGCGTCCACAAAAGAGCGGCCGCAACGCTGTCGTAATCCGCCTCCGCCACGCCGTATTCGGCGTGCCGGCGCCCGAGCGCCTGGACCGTCGGAATCAGTCGGTCGGGATTGTCGAGCCCGGCGACGGCGACTTTCAGCACGGCCATCAGTTTGCGCTGCTGCTCGGCCATGTCGCCCTTGAAAAGCGGCCGAACGTGCGGGGCGATTTCAAACAACCGGCCGTAAAACAATTCGGCGGCCTTGTCCGCGATCGGTTCGACCAGTGCGAAGGTTTCCTGCACCAGCGATTTATGGTCCGGCGAGACACCGCCCGGCTCCTCCGTCGCATCGGCAACGGGCTCGGTGATCGGATAAGTGTCATGTTCAGTCGGCCCGGAATCCGGGATTGGGATGCCCTCGGCAGGGCCGGCCGAATGCGCCGCGATCGCATCGGCGTTCTGGGTGAGCGTTGAGAGGATCTCGGCGATTTCCTCCGTCGCCTGGCTGGTCTGTGCGGCAAGCGCCTTCACCTCTCCAGCGACAACGGCAAACCCGCGACCGGCTTCGCCTGCGCGCGCTGCCTCGATCGTTGCGTTCAGTGCAAGCAGATTGGTTTGCTTGGCAATCGCGTTGATCTGCTTTGCCACGCCTTCGACCCGTTGGATCTGATCATACAGGCTGGCGATTTCCGACTGCGTGTCGCCGATTGCAGGTTCGGAACGATCGGCGAGCGGAGGGACGGTGGATTGAAGCGCGGACATCGCTGTGGCCTCGATTTCGGGTGGCCTCGGTCATGGATGGGAGAGTTTTGGCCAAAATTAAATCTAAGATTGCGGAACAGGGTTAACGGGTTACTAACGCTTGTGTGGTTGGTTCAACAATGTGGCCGTCAAGATCAGGAATTGGGGATCCTGTGGATAAGCCTGCCTTCGGGGTTGAAGTTCTGATCGGACGACCCTTACCGTTCTGGTTGAGTAACCGGCAAAGCTTTCGCATGTCGGGTTGTTAACGGGTTAGGCGTAGCATGCACGGGCGTCCGACAACGGCGCCCCGATCCACCGAAGAGCGGCGCAAGGCGTCGTTGCATTTCGTTACGGGAACCTGCGATGACCAAGACGAACCGATCCGGCCTCAAAGCCTATCTCGTCGAATGCCGCCGGGATGGCCATCGACGCGTCGTCGAAGTCATGGCCGCGTCGCCGGCTGAGGCCGCCCATCAGGTGACCCGCTACGGCCGTGGTCGTGCCGAACGCGAACCGGCATCCGAAGCGGCCGGTCCGTTCGACCTGTTTCAGCGCTTGTTGTACAGCCGGACCTGAACCGTTTCCTCCAGACGCGCCAAGCCGTGACGCAGTCGCGCCGGTGAAACCGACCCGCCATCGGCGGGGAGCGTCCCCTTGTGGAAGCGGAAACGAATGTCTAACAAAGCCTTCGCGTATTTCCCCGGCACGGCGGGACAGAACGGGTGGCTGAGACCGACAAGACCGATACTGAAATCCCGGCGGGCGTGAACGATCTCGAGCTTCGCGACGAGAACGGCAATATCGCGCGGTCCTTTCTGACCCGCTTGTCGGCAGCCATCGCCGACAGGGATGTGCTGGCGTTGCGCGATCTGACCGCGGACCTGCACGAGGCGGATCTGGGCGATGTGCTGGAGGATTTGTCGAGCCCGCAGCGCACCGCGCTCGCGGCGCTGCTCGGGTCGGATTTCGACTTCACGGTCCTGACCGAAATCGACGAGGCGGTGCGGCTCGAAATCGTCGATTCGCTGCCGAACGAAGTGGTGGCGAAAGGCGTCCAGGAACTCGATTCCGACGACGCGGTCTTCATTCTGGAAGATCTCGACCAACCGGACCAGGAGGACATCCTCAGTCAGATCCCGGCCCGCGACCGGATCCCCCTGCAGCGCAGCCTGGATTTTCCCGAGGATTCGGCCGGCCGGCGCATGCAGTCCGACTTCATCGCCATTCCGCCTTTCTGGTCGGTGGGCCAGACCATCGACGTGCTGCGCGAGAACGAGGACCTGCCGGACGAATTCTACCAGATTTTCGTCGTCGACCCGGCCTATCGGCTGGTCGGA
The DNA here is from genome assembly GCA_028285165.1 of Rhodobiaceae bacterium. Lineage (GTDB taxonomy): Bacteria > Pseudomonadota > Alphaproteobacteria > Rhizobiales > JANQQB01 > JANQQB01. The sequence continues at coordinate 14,697 of JANQQB010000275.1, read as the reverse complement.
ACCGTGGCGCTCGACCACTTGCTGCGCACCAAACGGCCGGTGCGTATCGAGGACATCACCGACGAAGCCCGCGCTGTCGTGCGGACCACCGACGACCAGGAGGAGGCCGCGCGGCTGTTCGAGCGGTACAACCTGCTTTCCGCCGCCGTGCTCGACGATGGCGACCGGTTGGTCGGTGTGCTGACGATCGACGACATCGTCGACGTCATTACCGAAGAGGCCGACGAGGACATCAAGCGCCTGGCCGGTGTCGGCGACGAGGAGATTTCCGATACCGTCATCAAGACGGCGCGCCTGCGCCTGCCATGGCTTTTGATCAATACGGCGACGGCTTTTGCGGCCGCGACCGTGATCGGTGTCTTCGAGGCGACGATTGAACAGATCGTCGCGCTCGCCATCCTGTTGCCCATCGCCTCGGCGCTCGGCGGCAATGCGGGCACGCAATCCATGACCGTTGCCGTGCGGGCGCTGGCGACCAAGGACCTGTCGCCATCGAGCGCGCCGCGCATCATCGGTCGCGAGACATTCGTCGGAATCCTCAACGGCACCGTGCTGGCGGTTGTGACCGGCGCGGTGGCGATGATGTGGTTTCAGGACGCAGTGCTCGGCTTGGTGCTTGGGGTCGCAATGGTCCTGACCGTAACGCTCGCAACGCTCCTCGGCATTCTCGTTCCGCTGACGCTCGACCGGGTCGGGGCCGATCCCGCCGTGGCTTCCGGCGTCTTCGTCACCACGATTACCGACATGTTCGGGTTCTTCGTCTTTCTGGGATTTGCCACCTGGGCGTTCGGTTTGTTCTAGCGATCGGTATCACAAACCCTGCGGTTTCGATTGCGGCAGGCGTCGGTCTTCATCGTCAAACCGGTCTTCCGGACTTGCCAGCCATGTCACTGCACCGGGGATTCCCCACCTCGCCGCCGGCTGGAGGTCAGGTTTACTTTTACGTAAAAGAAAGTATGGTCCGGCCATGACAACTCAGACGGATCAGGACTTCTTAACGATCACCGAACTCACCCAGGAGTTCGACGTGTCGACCCGCACGCTGCGCTTCTACGAAGCCGAGGGATTGCTGCGTCCGGTGCGTCGCGGCACGCAACGCCTGTTCCGTCCGGGAGACCGCACGCGCCTGAAGCTCATCCTGCGCGGCAAGCGGCTCGGCTTCTCGCTGTCGGAAATCAAGGAATTGTTCGATCTGTTCAAGGCGCCGGAAGGCGAGCGGCGACAGATGCTGGCGCTGCTTGACGCGATCGTCAAACGCAAGGCCGACCTGGCACAGAAACGCCGGGATCTGGAGGAGACGCTTGCCGACCTCAAGGATGCCGAGGATTCGGTGCAGCAGCGGCTGAAAGAAATGGATCGCGGGTCGTGACGGCATTTACGCCGCAGGCGACCGACTACGCGGAGCGGGTGCGCACCACGTTCGACCGACAGCCTTTCATGGCTGCGCTCGGTGCCCGGCTGGGCGATGTCGCGCCCGGCGCCGTTGACATCCACCTCGACCGGCGCCCCGATCTCTGCCAGCAGAACGGCTTTCTGCACGCCGGTGTCAGCACGTCGATCGCGGATTCGGCCGCAGGTTTTGCGGCGTTCTCCCTGTTCAAACCGGACACGGATGTTCTAACTACGGAATTCAAGGTCAATCTGCTGCGCCCCGCGGCCGGCGATCACTTCGTGGCGCGCGGTCGCGTATTGAAGCCGGGGCGTACGCTGACCGTCTGCCGGTCCGACGTGTTTGCCGTGGCGGACGAAAACGAGACGCATGTGCTGACGGCCTTGTTGTCGATGATGACCATGCCCGGGCCCGCCGCCTGACCTCGTTCGGCGCGGTCGCATTCATCTAACGGAGGAAACCCGTGATTCCCAACGATATGCCGACCTTCAACTTCAATCTCGGCGAGACCACGGACATGCTGCGCGACAGCGTGCGCACCTTCAGTCAGGACCGGATCGCACCGCTGGCGGACCGGATCGACAAGGAAGACTGGTTTCCCCGCGAATTGTGGCCCGAGATGGGCGCGCTCGGCCTGCATGGCATCACCGTTCCGGAAGAGGACGGCGGGTCGGGGCTCACCTATCTGGACCATTGCGTGGCAATGGAAGAGGTCAGTCGTGCGTCCGGCTCGATCGGGCTGTCCTACGTCGCCCATTCCAACCTGTGCGTCAACCAATTGCGTCGCTGGGGCAATGCGGATCAGAAGGGCCGCTATCTGTCCGGCTTGATTTCGGGAGACCATCTCGGCGCCCTGGCGATGTCGGAACCCGGCGCGGGATCGGACGTGGTGTCGATGAAATTGCGGGCCGACAAACGCGGCGACACCTATGTGCTGAACGGCACGAAATTCTGGATCACCAACGGTCCGCAGGCCGATACGCTGATTGTCTATGCCAAGACGGATCCGCAGGCCGGGCCGAAGGGGATCACGGCGTTTCTCATCGAAAAGGGGTTCAAGGGGTTTTCGGTCGCCCAGAAGCTCGACAAGCTCGGCATGAGGGGATCGGAAACCGGCGAACTCGTCTTTGAGGATTGCGAAGTACCTGAAGAAAACGTGCTCGGCGACATCAACAAGGGCGTGCACGTACTGATGTCCGGGCTCGACTACGAACGCGCCGTGCTGGCCGCGGGCGCGCTTGGGTTGATGCAGGGCTGTCTCGACATCGTCATTCCCTATCTGCACGACCGCAAACAGTTCGGCCAGCCGATCGGCACGTTCCAGCTCATGCAAGCGAAACTGGCGGACATGTATGTCACGATGAACGCCGCCAAGGCCTATGTCTACGCCGTCGCGCAGGCCTGCGATCGCGGCGAGACGACGCGCGAGGATGCGGCCGGCGCGATCCTTTACGCCGGCGAGAAGGCAACCTGGATGGCGCTCGAGGCGATCCAGTGCCTGGGCGGTAACGGCTACATCAACGATTACCCGACGGGACGCATCCTGCGCGATGCCAAACTGTACGAGATCGGCGCCGGCACATCGGAAATCAGACGCATGCTGATCGGCCGCGAATTGTTCGAAAGAACAACTTGAGGTAGCGTCTTCTCCCGGCCGTATCGGGCCGGTCGCGCGTTTTCCGCCAGGATGGAGAGCGTTGCGTCGGCGTCAGGCTTCGATCTGCAGATCGATTGCCTTCGGACCCTTGCCCCGCTTGTCGGGTTCGGTATCGAACGACAGGCGTTGACCGTCCGTCAAACCGTCAAGGCCCGACCGCTCGACGGCCGAAATATGCACGAAAACGTCCTTGGATCCGTCATCGGGCGTGATGAAGCCATAGCCCTTTTGTGTGTTGAAGAACTTTACCGTGCCAGTCACACGCATGATGTCATCTCCGTCAGCCGGCCCGCCAATCCGGAGGCGGACCCGGCAATATGCCTTGCAATGCGACAGGGGGAGGTGGTGTGACTGACGGTCATTCCGCTTCTTGGATTTCGGCAGCCGAGGTCCGCGAGCCTTGGTCGACGCGGTTCCCGGGGCCACCTTCCACACTGCTGCCCACCATATCTGACTGGAATATATTTCGTGTTTTGCGCGGAAAACAAGGGTCGGGACATAATAATACGGCGTCCGGCAACGGGTATTCGCCGATCGTTAAACCTGTCAGGCTGCGGGTTTGGCCGGATAAGCGTGCGGCGCAACTGACCTTGCGTCATGACGCTGCGCCGTTGTCGCGCGGAGCCGGGCCCGGAGACACACCGGTCATTCGCCCGGTTCTGCGAGCTTGCGACCCGGCCGCGGCGTTTTTCACCTTTCGGTGCGGAACGGTTTGCCGTGCCGGACGCAATCGCTTAAATGTGCCGGAACGCCCGGTGCTGATTCCCCGACAGACAAAGAGCCTGCCGTCTCCGTCGACGGCCCGCAGATGAGATAAAGCATGATTCACCTGACCCAGCCGCAACCGACCCGCCTCGACGACGACGAGAACAAGGACGACAAGCCACCGCAATCCCTGGCCGTCGATAAACATCTGTTCGAGGCGCGTAACGTGCTGATCACCGGGCCGGTGACGATGGATATGGCACGGGATGTCTGTGCCCGGCTTTTTGCGCTGGCCCAGGTTTCCGACGATCCGATCACCGTCATCGTCTCGTCGCCTGGCGGACATGTGGAATCCGGTGACATGATCCACGATGCGATCGGGTTCATAAAGCCGACGGTCAATATGCTGGGCATGGGCTGGGTGGCCAGCGCCGGCGCTCTGATCTACGTTTCGGTCCCCAAGGAGCAACGGTTCTGTACGCCGAATACACGGTTTCTCCTGCACCAACCGTCCGGCGGTGCGGGCGGCGCGGCGACGGACATCGAGATTCAGGCCAAGGAAATCCTGAAAATGCGGGATCGGTTGAACAAGATCTTCGCGGATGCGACGGGCCAGCCGATCGATCGGATCGAAAAGGACACCGATCGCGACTACTGGATGGGGCCCGACGAGGCCATTGAATACGGTCTGGTCGGCAAGGTGGTATCCCGGTCCGACGAGGTCGGCTGATCCGGCCGGCATCGGCCGGAAGCAGACGAGGGTGTGGAGGCCAACGTGACTGTCGTCAAAACCCGGTCGGGTGATATTCCCAAGCTCGGGCTCGGGACTTGGCAATTGTCGGGCGATCATTGCCGCGACACCGTCGTGCGCGCGATCGATGTCGGGTACCGGCATATCGATACTGCGGCGATGTACGGCAACGAGGAAGCCGTCGGGGAAGGGCTGAAGGCCGCTGCGGCGGATCGCGACGAGATCTTCGTGACCACCAAGGTGTGGCATGACCGGATCGCCGATGGGGATCTGCAGCGTTCGGCCGAGGAAAGCCTGGACAAGCTTGGTCTGGAGAGCGTCGATCTCTTGCTCATCCACTGGCCGAACCCGGCGATTCCGCTTGAGGAATCGATTGCCGCACTGTGCGACGCCAAAGCGCGCGGACTGGCCCGCTCGATCGGTGTCTCGAACTTTTCCTCGACCCTGATCGATCAGGCGGTCGACCTCGCCACGGAACCGATCGTCTGCGATCAGGTCGAGTATCATCCCTATCTGACACAGCGCACGGTGCTCGCCACCTGCCGTCGGCATTCCATGGCGCTGACGGCCTATTGTCCGATCGCCAAGGGCCGTGTGCTCGACGACCCGGTCATCGGTCGGATTGCGGCGCGCCACAACGTCACGCCGACCCAGGTGACGCTGGCCTGGCTGCTTGCCCAGGACAGTGTGGTTGCGATCCCCAAGACCGGATCCCCGGAACGGCTGGTGGAAAACCATGCGGCACAATCGATTTTCCTGACATCGGAAGAGCTTGTGGAGATTGCCGCGCTGGGCTCGCCACAGGGCCGCATGGTGGATTTCGACTTTTCGCCGACCTGGGACAGCGAATAGGTCCGTTGCCGGGGCCCGCCGGGCCTTCATGTTCGATGATGCGGGGCGGAACCCGGCCATGTTCTTTTATGCGTCCAAGATCTTCTATTTCTTCGTTGCGCCATCGCATTTTCTGATCCTGTGCGGGCTGGCCGGCCTGCTCGCCCGCTGGGCGGGCTGGAAACGGATCGGGGGCGTGCTTGTCGTTACGTCGATCTGCGGCATGGCGATTGTCGCCTTTTCGCCGATCTCGCTGCTGGTTGCTCTGCCTCTGGAAGAACGGTTTCAGGCGCCGGATCCGATGCCCGACACGGTCGACGGGATTGTCGTGCTCGGCGGCAGTGTGAACACGCGCATCTCTTCCTATCGGGATCGCATGACGCTCGTCGAATCAGCGGAACGCATCGCCGACACGGCCGCACTCGCCCGGCTCTATCCTGATGCCCGCATCGTGTTTTCCGGCGGCTCCGCATCGATCATCCACAAGTCGGTCACGGAAGCCTCGGTCGCCCGCCGCTATCTGGAGAGTTTCGGCATCGACCCGGCGCGCCTCGTGATCGAAGACAAGGCACGCAATACCTGGGAAAACGCGATCCTGTCGAAAGACCTGGCAAAGCCGACGGAGGGCCAGACCTGGATCCTGGTGACGTCAGCGTTTCACATGCCGCGTTCCGTCGGTGTGTTTCGTCGCGCCGGCTGGCCCGGCATCGTGCCGTTTCCGGTCGATTATCGCGTGGGCGGTCCGCCCGATACACGCCGGATGCGGACGAATGCCGGCCTCAGCGTCAAGTTGATCGACCTTGTCGTCAAGGAATGGATCGGGCTTGCGGTCTATCGGCTGACCGGGCGCAGTTCGGCCCTGTTTCCGGGCCCCTGATTTGCCGACCCTGACGACGGTTGCTGCTGACACGTTCGGGGTGGCGGCGGGCTTGCCACACCAGGATCCGATGCCCACCTTCATGGCAAGGACGTGTCGTCCGCGACTGAATCAGGTTAATGTCGGTGTCGTCATTCGGCGCCGGTTTCGCTTTTCAGGTACACAAAATGCCGAGTGATCGGGTCCTGGGACAGGATCCGGTAGACCATCGGGAAAGCTCCGTCGGGCATGACCATGCCCGATGGTACGGCGGACCGACCGGCTGGTGACACCTTGCTGTCGCGGACATCGAAGAGGACGGACAGACATGCTGAACATCATTCCCGACCGCGCGGCGCCGTTGATGGACTGGCTTCGCGCCGATGCCATCCGGTTGCCGGATACCAGTACCATCATCGAAACGCTGCTTGAGGGGCTCAACAATCTGGATGTGGACGTTTATCGGATTTCGACCGGCGTCACGATCCTGCATCCGAACATCCGCGCCGAGAGCATCCTGTGCGAGCGCGGCAAGCCGGCCGAACGGCGTTTGTATTCGACAAGCCCGAAACTCGACGAGATGTACGACAACAGCCCGATGAAGATCGTCTATTCCGAGGGTCGGGCGGTTCGCGTGCGGATCGGCCCCGATCCGCAGCCCGGCGAGTTCGGCATTATTCCCGATCTCAGGGCGGACGGCGCCACCGATTACGTTGCGATGCCGATGCCGTTTTCGGACGGCAGCATCAAGGGCGTGACTTTCGCGACAAAGGCGCCGGACGGCTTTTCCGACGAAGACCTTGAAATCATCTATGCGCTCGGCGACCCGCTCGGCATCGCCTTCGAAATCCATACCAATCGCCGGTCGGCGGAAACGCTGCTCGATCTGTATGTCGGCCGGTATGCGGGCAAGCGCGTCCTGGAAGGAGAGATCCAGCGCGGGCAGGGGGAGACGATCGATGCGGTCATCACCTTCACGGACCTTCGAAATTTCACGCGCCTGTCGAACGAGTTCGGCGATGAAACGGTGATTGACCTCCTCAACGAATATTTCGGGATCGTGACGCGGCATGTGGACAATCACGACGGCGAGGTCCTGAAATTCATCGGCGACGCCGTGTTGTCGATCTTCCCCTATTGGTGCGACCAGACAGCGCGCGATGCAACAGAACGGGCGATCAAGGCGGTGATCGGCGCGCATCGTGAAGTGGAACGCCTGACGGTTACCGAAGGCGAAGCGATCCGGCCGATCCGCTGCGGGACGGCTCTGCATATCGGGGACGTCTATTACGGCAATGTCGGGGGTGAAAGCCGGCTCGATTTCACCGTCATCGGCTCGACGGTCAATCTGGCGAGCCGCATCGAATCGCTGACCAAGGTCGTCGGCAAGCCGATCCTCGTCTCCTCGGAATTCGCCCGCCGCTCGATGGTGGCCCTGGAAAGCGTCGGTGCCTACGAACTCGATGGATTCGAAGGCTATACGACGGTTTTCAGCCCGGCGCCGATTCTGATGGATCAAGCCGGCGGTGTTGGCGAAGCTGCGGGAACCGCCTGACCATTTGCCAGCCCGGTTGACGGCTACGCGCGAACCTGCCTTTGTCTCGGTCGAGTATGCGGCAAAAAACCGATCGACCGGGCGAGGGAGGACGCGACGTGGCAAAAGTCATGAAGAAGGGGTATGCGGCACTTGTCGCCGAGGCGGAAGCCGAAATCCGGACGCTCACGCCGGACGAAGCATCGGCAATGCAGGCGTCCGGCGACGCCGTATTGATCGATGTCCGGGACATTCGGGAATTGTCGCGCGAAGGACGCATCCCGGATGCGCGGCATTGCCCACGCGGCATGCTGGAATTCTGGGTCGATCCGGAGAGCCCCTACCACAAACCCGTGTTTTCCGAGGACAAGACATTCGTGTTCTTCTGTGCAGCGGGTTGGCGCTCGGCGCTCGCCACCAAGTCGGTTCAGGACATGGGCCTGGAAAAGGTCGCGCATATCGGCGGCGGTTTCGGTGCCTGGCGCGATGCCGATCTGCCGATCGAAAAGGAACAGCCGGCTTCCTAGACATCGTCCGGCCGTGCGCCTATTCCTGCGGGGCGTGAACCGAGAGCCGGTCATGCGCCGACGCCGAACCTTCTTCCCGGAACCTCCACCATGAAAATTGTGATCGGAAACAAGAATTATTCATCCTGGTCTCTCAGGGCATGGCTGGCGCTGGCCGCGACCGGCGCTGACTTTGAGGAAATCGTGATCCCGCTGGATACGCCGGATACCAAAGCGGAAATCGCGCGCCATACCGGCTCCGGGCGAGTTCCGGTGTTGCTTGATGACGGTGTGACTGTCTGGGATTCGCTGGCGATCATCGAATATCTCGCCGAACGCTATCCCGAGGCCGGATTGTGGTCGGCGGATCCGACGATCCGGGCGCACCAGCGGTGTATTTGCGCCGAAATGCACTCCGGTTTTGCCGCGCTCAGGCACTATTACCCGATGAACATCCGGCGCAGCGTCGACGATCGGCCGGCGACGCCCGAGGTGCAGGCGGATATCGACCGCATCTGCTTTTTGTGGCGGGAAGCGCTGGAAGAGTCGTCGGGCGAGGGACCTTACCTGTTCGGCGGTTTTTCTGCCGAAGACGCGATGTTTGCCCCGGTGGTGTCGCGATTTGAGACCTATAACGTTCCGGTCGGAGACCTGGAGCGCGGCTATATGGATGCGATCCTGACCAATCCGCTCTTTGAACGATGGGCCCAGGCGGCAAAGCAGGAAACCTGGACGATCGAATCCGAGGAAGTCTAGCCGATCGGCAAGGACCAGAAGGAAACGCCGCTGTGAATGTACTGGAGCACCGGACGGCTGCGACGGCGGACCCCGCCGAGAGCAATCGCAACGCGTGGACGGCGCTTGTCGAGGATCTGCAGGAACGGCGCCGCGTGGCAGCGCGCGGCGGATCGGAACGGGCCCGGCAGCGACATCTGGATCGCGGCAAGCTGTTGCCGCGCGACCGGGTGATGCGCCTTATCGATCCGGGCTCCCCGTTCCTTGAAATGTCGCCGCTGGCCGCCCAGGACGTCTATGACGATGCAATCCATGCGGCGGGCCTGATCACCGGTATCGGCCGGGTGTCGGGGCGCGAATGCATGATCGTGTGCAACGACGCCACCATCAAGGGCGGCACGTATTATCCGCTGACGGTCAAGAAACACCTCCGGGCCCAGGAAATCGCGCTGCAGAACCGGCTGCCCTGTCTCTATCTGGTGGATTCCGGGGGCGCCAACCTGCCGAACCAGACGGATGTGTTTCCCGACAGGGACCATTTCGGCCGGATTTTCTACAACCAGGCGCAAATGAGCGCTCAAGGCCTGCCGCAAATCGCCGTTGTCATGGGGTCCTGCACGGCCGGCGGCGCCTATGTGCCGGCGATGTCCGATCAGACCATCATCGTGCGGCGCCAGGGTACGATCTTCCTTGCCGGTCCGCCGCTGGTGAAGGCGGCGACCGGCGAGGTCGTCTCGGCGGAGGATCTCGGCGGTGCGGACGTGCATGCCCGGACGTCAGGCGTCGCGGATCATTACGCCGTCGACGACGAACAGGCTCTCGCCATGGCGCGCCGGATCGTGGCGACGCTGAACACAAGCAAGCGGCCGGACGCCGCGCTGCTGCCGCCCCGGGATCCGTTGTATGCGTCCGACGGGCTGCTGGACGCGGTACCGGTCGATCTGAAGAAACAATACGACGTGCGCGAGGTGATCGCGCATCTCGTCGACGGGTCCGACTTCGACGAATTCAAGGCGCTCTACGGCACCACGCTGGTCACCGGGTTCGCACACCTTCACGGCATGCCTGTCGGCATCGTTGCCAATAACGGTATCCTGTATTCGGAATCGGCGCTGAAGGGCGCCCATTTCGTCGAATTGTGCTGTCAGAGAAAAATTCCGCTCCTGTTCCTGCAAAACATTACGGGCTTCATGGTCGGCCAGGCCTATGAAGCGGGCGGCATCGCCAAGGACGGCGCCAAGCTGGTGACCGCGGTGGCTTGTGCGCAGGTGCCCAAGATCACGGTCGTGATCGGCGGGTCCTACGGTGCCGGCAATTACGGTATGTGCGGGCGGGCCTATTCGCCCCGCTTTTTGTTCATGTGGCCAAACGCCCGGATTTCGGTCATGGGCGGTGAACAGGCCGCGTCGGTGCTGGCCACTGTGCGGCGCGACAACATCGAGGCGGACGGCCGGTCCTGGTCGGCGGAGGAAGAAGAAGCCTTCAAGGCTCCGATCCGCGAGAAATACGAAAGCGAAGGGCATCCTTATCATGCCAGCGCACGGTTGTGGGACGACGGCATCATCACGCCGCAGGAGACACGCCACGTGCTCGGTCTCGCGTTTTCGGCAACGTTGAACGCACCGATCCCGGAGACCCGGTTCGGCGTCTTCCGCATGTAGGCGCGGCGCAATCGTCGTGCATTCCGCCCTTTCATCAATCCAGCCCCGCGGCGCCGGAGACCCCATACCGTGATCAAGACCCTGCTGATTGCCAATCGCGGAGAAATCGCCTGTCGCATCATCCGAACGGCGCGGCGTCTCAACATCCGGACCATCGCTGTCTATTCCGAGGCGGATCGTGAGGCCCTGCATGTCGCGATGGCGGACGAAGCCGTGGCGATCGGGCCGGCGCCCGCGCCGTTTTCCTATCTGAACCAGGACGCCATTTTGGCGGCGGCGGAAAGCCATGCCGCCGATGCCGTGCATCCGGGATACGGATTTCTTTCGGAAAACGCCGAATTTGCCGAACGGTGCGAAAAACAGGGTCTGATCTTCGTCGGCCCGCCGTCGGCTGCCATTCGCGCCATGGGTCTGAAGGACGAGGCAAAGGCGCTGATGGACGCTGCCGGCGTTCCGGTCGTGCCGGGCTATCACGGCAAGAAACAGGATGCCGCCTTCCTGAAACAGAAGGCCTATGAAACCGGTTATCCCATTCTGCTCAAGGCCGTCGCCGGCGGCGGCGGCAAGGGGATGCGGCGCATCGAAAAGGCCAAGGACTTCGATGCCGCACTGGAAGCCGTAAAACGCGAAGCGGAGAACGCGTTCGGCGACCCGCGCATGCTCCTGGAGAAATTCGTCGCCGCGCCCCGGCACATCGAGATCCAGGTGTTTGCCGACGCGCACGGCAATGCCGTGCATCTGTTTGAACGGGATTGTTCGGCGCAGCGCCGGCACCAGAAGGTGATCGAGGAGGCGCCGGCCCCGGGCATGAGCGACGCCGTGCGCGCGGCCATGGGCAAGGCCGCGGTCGATGCGGCGAGGGCGGTCGGCTATGTCGGTGCCGGCACCGTGGAGTTCATCGCGGACGGGTCATCGGGCCTGCGGCCCGACGGGTTTTGGTTCATGGAGATGAACACACGGTTGCAGGTCGAACATCCGGTTACCGAGGCCGTGACCGGGCAGGACCTTGTCGAATGGCAGATCCGGGTTGCGTCCGGCGAAGCCTTGCCGCTGGGACAGGACGCCATTGCCTGTACCGGCCATGCCATCGAGGCCCGGGTCTATGCGGAGGATCCAGAGGCCGGTTTCTTGCCTTCCACGGGCCGGCTGGACCTGTTTCAGGCGGATTCCGGTCCCGGCGTCCGCATCGATACGGGCGTGCGGGAGGGTGACGTGATTTCGCCCCACTACGATCCGATGATTGCCAAAGTGATCGCGTCCGGACCGGACCGGGCCGCGGCGCTGGAACGATTGCGCGGGGCGCTTCTGGCGGCACGCATTGCCGGGCCCAAGACCAATGTCGGTTTCCTGTGCGCGCTTCTCGATCATGCTGACGTGCGGCAAGGCGGCTTCGATACCGGGCTGATCGACCGTGACTTTGCCTCGTTTGACCGCCCGGAGCTTCCCGAGCTCCTGAAGGCGGCGGCTGTCGAAGCCCTGATCGCGGATACCGAAGCAGACCGCGCGCCGATGCCAGAATGGGCCGATCCATGGACGATCTGCAGCGGGTTTCAACTTGGCGATCCGCGCGATATCGGGGTCCCGGTGAACATTGACGACGACAGCACGGAAGTGCGCCTGACCTGGTCGTCGGACGGTCTGCGGGTCAACGGTGAAACACTGACCGAAGCGGATCGGGCGGATATCGTGAAACGCGGCGATCGGGCCTATGTTTTCCATGATGGCCGGACTTTCGTTATCGAGACGATCGATCCGTTGCTGAAGCGCGCGGAAGCCGAGGGCGGCGAAGGCGCGGTCAAGGCGCCGATGACCGGTAAGGTTGTTGCACTCGCCGTCGAGCCGGGGCAGGAAGTGGCTGAAGGCGATTTTCTGTTCGCCGTTGAGGCCATGAAGATGGAACACGCGGTATCGGCGCCCCTTTCCGGCGTGGTCGCGGGCGTGCACGCTCCCATCGGCGAACAGGTTGAAGCCGGATTCGTGCTAGTCGACCTGGCGGAGGTCGGCGATGATCTTGGGGAGGCCGAACAGCCCGGTGGCGGCACGATGGATTGAAGCGGGACCGGTTTCCCACAGATGCGAAATCGGCTTTGAATTCGCCCCGGCTTGCCGGTAGCGTGCGGACATGACCGTAAACCTCATCAAATTGTCCGTCGGTTCCGAGACCGTCGACAGCCTTCGCGCGTGGATCGACACGAAACTGGACATGGCCCGCCGTGCCGGACGCACGCCGGAATACATGCACACGACGCGCATGGTCCCGAAACGCATCGACGAGCTGCTCGATGGCGGCTCGATGTACTGGGTGATCAAGGGATTCGTGCAGGCGCGCCAGAAACTGATCGATGTGCGGCCCTTCAAGGACAGCGACGGCATCACGCGCTGCCATCTTGTCATGGAGTCGGTTGTGCATCTGACCGAAATGCAACCGCGCCGCCCTTTCCAGGGATGGCGCTACCTGCGGATCGAGGATGCGCCGCGCGACATTGCCGGCTCTGCCGGTGCCGCGGACATGCCGCTCGAAATGCGGCGCGACCTGTCGGAGCTCGGGTTGATCTGATCGGTGGCTGCTCTACCTCCGGTTTTCCAGGCTTGGACGGAAACCGGAGCAACAGGGCAATCCGACAGGATCTGAACCACACGGGCCGGCGCCTCGTACAGCATCAGACAGTGGCGTATGGAAGCAGATCCTGCCACAGAAACCGGAATCGGAGGCTTTCGCCGATTTCCTTGAGGTGCATCAATGCGTTTGCCCGATGTTCGTCGCTGTTCCTTCCTATATGAGTCCGGTGTATTGTTCGTGATCCGCGCCATCGGATCGTTGCTCATGGACTGCGTGTGGCAGGATGACCGCAAAAACTCCCAGTAAACGCCCAACGCACGATGCGACCAAAACCGCATCGGGTCTGCCGGAAGGCCGTTCCGCGAATCAGGACATTCTCGCCTTTCTCGACAAGGCGAAGGCGATGGCCGTGTCCGGTACCGCGGCCGGAAACGGCCGTCTGGTCTTTGCGCTGGATGCAACGATGAGCCGCCAGCCGACCTGGGACACGGCCTGCCATCTGCAGGCGGGTATGTTCCGGGAAGTAGCCGGTATCGGAAGTCTGGACGTGCAGCTTGTTTACTTCCGTGGATACGGCGAATGCCGAGCCAGCAAATGGGTGCGTGACGGAAACGCACTCGCCGGCCTGATGTCGCGCATTACCTGCCAGGGCGGCCATACGCAGATTCGCAAGGTCCTCAAGCATACGATCACGGCGACGCGCAAGAAACGTGTCAGCGCGCTGGTCTATGTCGGGGATTGCATGGAAGAACAGGCCGACGACCTGTGTGTTCTCGCCGGCGAATTGGGCATGCTCAACGTTCCGGCCTTCGTCTTCCAGGAAGGGGGCGATCCGATTGCCGAAGCCACGTTCCGCGAGATTGCACGATTGACGAAGGGCGCCTATTGCCGGTTCGATTCAGGCTCTGCAAAACAGCTTGGCGATCTCTTGAGGGCGGTCGCGGTCTATGCCACCGGCGGATACAAGGCGCTGGTCGCGCACCGGGACAAGGGCGAAAGCGGCGGTCAGAAGCTCCTGGAACAATTGCGTTAGCGACACGGAAGTCTCATGCATTTTTTCGCCGCTGGCGTTCTTCTTTTTCTGCTGCTGATCGGCCTCGCGCATCTGTTCATCAAGGCCGATCCGAAGGCGTTGGCGCGCTCGCTGAAGATCAGTGCTGCGGTGGCAGCCGGGTTGACCGGGCTGGTCCTGACGTTTGCCGGCCGCGTCGGGCTGGGGCTTGCCGCCTTCGCGCTGGCCTATTCCATCCTTGCCGGGCGTCGCTTCGGCGTGCCGTTCGGCATGTTCGGACTGGGCTCGGCGCCGTCCGGCGGCCAGCGTTCGCAGGTGCGTTCCGCGGCATTGGAAATGGAACTGGATCACGATACCGGCCACATGACCGGTCGCGTGCTTGCGGGCCGTTTTGAGGGCCGGGACCTCGACGACCTCGACGAAAGCGAGCTTCAGGATCTGGCCCGCGAGATCGAGGGCGACGACGAAAGTCTTGCGTTACTCGAAGCGTACTTCGACC
>JANQQB010000265.1 GCA_028285165.1 Rhodobiaceae bacterium | reverse complement strand
CGTCGAATTTCCTGTCGGACGCGAAGGCCACGTGATCGACGTCCAGGTTCAGCCCCATGCCGATGGCATCGGTGGCGATCAGGAAATCGACGTCGCCGGACTGATAGAGCGCCACCTGCGCATTGCGGGTACGCGGGCTGAGCGCGCCCATCACCACTGCCGCCCCGCCGCGTTGCCGGCGGACCAGTTCGGCGATCGCATACACTTCGTCCGACGAAAAAGCGACGATGGCCGACCGCGGCGGCAGCCGGGTGATCTTCTTCTGCCCGCTATAGGCCAGCACCGACATGCGCGGTCGGGTAATCACATTGATGCCGGGAATGATGCGTTCAAGAATTCCGCGCATCGTCGCGGCACCAAGCAAGAGGGTCTCCTGGTGACCCCGAAGGTTCAGGATCCGGTCGGTAAAGACATGGCCGCGTTCCAGGTCGCCGGCCAGTTGCACCTCGTCGATGGCGACAAACGCCGCGTCGGTTTCCAGCGGCATCGCTTCGACGGTGCAGACCCAGTATCGTGGTTCCGGCGGCAGGATTTTTTCTTCGCCGGTCACGAGCGCGACGGACGCCTCGCCGATCCGCCCCACGATCTTGGTGTAGACCTCGCGGGCCAGCAAACGGAGCGGCAATCCGATCATGCCCGTCTCATGGCCGAGCATGCGTTCAATCGCCAGGTGGGTCTTGCCGGTATTGGTCGGGCCAAGTACGGCGGTCACCAAACGATTGCGATTCGACCGCGAAGAACCGGAAAGCGGTTGGGAAAAACCAGACATTCGGGATTGATCCAGGTGCGTCTACGATGGCCAGTCGTCACTCATGCCAAGGCCGGTCAGTCCTGACTCAGCTGCGCTTGCGATGGCGTTGGGGCTCACATAGCACAGAGCGACCCATCAGCCACGGCTTTTGCCCATCATGACGACTTTTTTGTTGCTCGGCTCCGGCTCGGTCAGCTTCGGAACGAGTCTAGAACAAAGACTGACCGAATCGCTGACTCAGCGTGATTCAGGATTTGTTCCATACAAGATATGTGATTTTCTGTGCCCGAAGCACGATATATTGAATCATTAGCCTAAAGTTGCTCGATTTCAGAGTCTTCGGACCGATTCGCCGAATCGAAAAGAGTCAAGAGGTTAACAGAATATTTTCAGGGATCCGATCCCGCCGCTAGCCTCCTTCAGGAATAGATTCAAACGGGAACGAATACCAAACGAATCGCGGCCCCGCGGATGTTTTTGCTTTGATCCGCATGAAATCCCCGAAAACGGGCGGGCGGAGTGCCCCTGTCGACAGCGCAACGCGCCGTGCCCACGGACGAGCCCCGCATGAGGTAAAGGCTGCGTCTCGTTTCGAGACAGGAATGCGCCGCTCGCGAAACGGTTCGGTAAGGATTTCAGGTCGACGGTCATCGGCGACAAGAAGAGTGCGTCAGGCGTCCGGCACATTCCTGTCCAGTTCAGCAAGCCACAGATCCGCTCCGGAATCGCTCGGCGCGCGCCAATCGCCACGCGGCGAGAGCGATCCGCCGGACGCGACTTTCGGCCCGTTCGGCACGGCCGACCGCTTGAACTGGCTGGTCTGAAAGAAGCGTTTCAGGAAGACCCGTGCCCATTGTTTGATCTCCGCCAGCGAATAGGCACCCTCGCCGGATTCCGGACCCCACGCGTGATGGCACAGATAGGCGACCTTGGACGGTTTCAGCCCGTACCGGGTCGTGTAGAACAGGTTGAAATCCTGCAGCGCATAGGGGCCGACAAAGTCTTCGGTGCGCTGCGCCGGTCCGGCGCCGCCGCTCTCGTCGCCCGGGACCAGTTCGGGGGAGATTTCCGTGTCGACGATCGATTGCAGAACCGTCGATGCGTCGTCGCCGAATTCGTTGCGGGCAACGACCCACCGGATCAGGTGTTGAATGAGGGTTTTGGCGACCGATCCGTTGACATTGTAGTGCGACATGTGATCGCCGACTCCATAGGTCGACCACCCGAGCGCCAGTTCGGAAAGATCCCCGGTCCCGAGAACGAGACCGCCTTCCTTGTTCGCCAGCCGGAACAGCAGCGCGGTTCGCGCGCCGGCCTGAACGTTCTCGAACGTAACGTCGTAGAGCGGCTGGCCATCGGCAAACGGATGTCCGATATCCTTCAGGGTCTGCATCGCCGAAGGTTCCATATCGATTTCAGCGGCCGACACCTTGAGCGCCTGCATCAAGGCCCAGGCATTGGATTTTGTCCGGTCGCTGGTGGCAAAGGCGGGGAGCGTGTAGGCGAGAATGTTCTTGCGCGGCAATCCGAGTTGATCGAAGGCGCGGGCCGCCACGATCAGTGCCTGGGTGGAATCGAGACCGCCTGAGACCCCGATGATGACTTTTTTTATGCCGGTTGCCTCAAGCCGGGTCCGCAGGCCGTAGACCTGAATGTTGTAGGCTTCGAAACACAATGCGTCGCGCTTGTCCCGGTCGTCGGGAATGAACGGGTAGCGGGAAATCGGACGGTGCAGGGGCGTCAACGGCGCGGCCGTCCGGCCAAGCGTGAATCCGATCCGCCGCAGCGCCGCGATCTCGTCCTGATGGCGCGCCGCGTTGTCGGCGAACGTATTGTGGCGCGCCCGCTCTAGACTGAGAAGATCGAGATCGACATCGGCGACCGCGAGTTGCGGATCCGTCGAAAAGCGCTCCGATTCGGCCAACAGGTGGCCATTCTCGTAAATCATCGCATGGCCGTCCCACGACAGGTCCGTCGAGGATTCGCCGCGCCCGGCAGCCGAATACAGATAGGCCGCCATCGTGCGCGCGGAATGCACCCGGCACAGCGCGTGCCGGTAATCCGACTTGCCGATGACGACGTTGCTGGCTGAAAGGTTTGCGATCACCGTTGCGCCGCCGAGCGCGGTCACCGCACTCGGCGGGATCGGAGCCCAGACGTCCTCGCAGATCTCCAGGGAGAGCACGAACCCAGCCAAGTCGTGCGCCTCGAACAACAGATCCAGGCCGACCGGCACGGTCTGTCCCGCCAAGAGCGTTTCCGTCACCGTCAGTGAATCCGCACTCGAAAACTGTCGTTTCTCGTAGAACTCCCGATAGGTCGGCAGGAAGAGTTTCGGCACCGCGCCCAGAATACGCCCGCGATGCACGACAATCGCCAGGTTGAACAATTGTCCCTGAATGATTTTCGGCATGCCCACGACCAGAACGGGGTGCAAGTCGACACTGGTCTCGACGACGTTCCGCAAGGCGTCCTCGGCGGCGGTGTGCAGCGCCTCCTGCAGGAACAGGTCGTCGTTGGTATAGGCGGTCAGACCCAATTCTGGAAACACCACCAGATCGACATGGGCCTTATCGGCATCATGTGCCAAGGCCAGTGTTTCCGTTGCGTTACGCGCAGGGTCGGCGATGTGGCAGCGCGGTGTGGCGGTCGCCACCCGAAGGAAGCCGTGCGTGAACGGCGAAAAGAATGACATGAGCCTTACTTATACTCATTTTGAGCAAAATCAACTCACTGTACGCCATTCGACGTCGATAGAAAAGGGTCGGCGATCCGCAACGGCAACCGATCCTACTGATTGCGGTCGCCGAAAATCGAAATGATGCCCTTCACCGCTTCGTCGACCGCCTTGTCCTTGTCGATCTTGCCATCCTGGACAACCGCATCGACATTGATACCGGTCTGCTTTTCGATGCGTTCCTTGAGCCGTTGCTGGGCGGCTTCGGCCGAACCGCCGTTCAGCGGGTCGATTCCTCCGAACACGCCGCCGCCGAGTTGGCGCAATTGGTCATAGGCCGCGCCCGGATTCTGCAGAATGCCGGCAATGTCGGGATAAATCCGCGGGCTGTCCCACGATCCTTCGATGACGATCGGCACGCCGAAACCGGCGAAATCGCCGCTGCGACCCTGCCCGAGCAATGTCCCGACCACTTCCGGCTCCACGCGCCAGGCCAGCGTGCGCGGCGGTATCGATGTCGTGCCGGCACCCGCCACCTTCACCAGCGGGCCGACCATGGACAGGTCGTTGTTGACGGCGACACCGTCAGTGATCGTGAAGGAGGCGCCGAGGGAGCTGAAATCCGTCTTTTCCGCAGCCGATTGCTGCCAGCCGTTCAGAATATCCGTCGACAGACCGCGGACCATGCGCGGAATGTTGATGCCGCGCAGCGCTCCGTCCCGGAACTGGAAGGCGGCGACGCCATCGAGCGACGCAACAAGCGCTGCCTCACTGCCACCCGAGGCCGCCAGGTCGAAGCTGACGTCGCCCACGCCCTCGATCCGTTCAAAGCCGGCCACGTCGCGCAGGAACGGATAGGCATTGACGCCGCTCACCTGCCCCTTCGCGCTGAAGACCGGCGGTGCCTTCGCGGCATCGACCACGAGGCGTGCCTCGCCGCCACCGCCATACAGGCCAAGCCTTGTCAGATTGGTCGTCAGCACGCCGCCGGCAAGATTAACGTCGACAGCCGCCGGCCCGACTTCGATGGTGTCGGCGATCAGTTTTTCGACGCTCATGGCCAGTGTCGCGTTGACGGACCGCAATCCCGACACATCGATCGGAGCCGTGCTCCAGGCGGCGGCGCCTTGCGCTGGCGCATTGGCAGGGGCCGCATTCACCGGTGCCGAAGGCGCCGTACCCGCTTGTCCGGGCGCTGCCGGACCGGCATTGCCACCCGCCAGGTAGGGCGTGAGGTCGAGCGTATCGAAGGACAACCGGGCTTCGATTGTGGGAACGGCACCGCCGGTAGCGATCCGTCCGGATCCCGTCCCCGAGGTCTGGTCCAGGGTGACACGGGCTTCGTCGAAGGCCACCTGGTTCGGCGACGCTGCGAGCCGGCCCTTGAAGGCGAACGGTCCCAAACCGCCAAGATCCGGCACCGGTTGATTGAGCCACGCAAGCAGTGACCGCAGCGACGGCGTCGACAGAGACACCGCCCCGTCGGCCTTTCCGGCGGCCGTGATGCGTCCGTCATATCCGGCCGATACCCGGCCAGACGCGATGTCGGCCTTTACCGGCGCCGCCTGGCCCGCCGCCAGTGGTGCGGCGGTCAGAGACGCATTGAGACGGAACGTTTCGCCACGCCAGTCCGCCTGACCTTCCGCGACGATCGGCCGGTTCCGGCCGGCAAAGCGCAGATCGAGAGCAAAATAGTCGATCCGGGCGGCAGCCGGATCGTTCAGCGGTCGCGCCAGCGGCAGGTTGTCGAGGGTCCCGTTGCGCACCGACACACTTCCGTCGGCATCGAGCGCACCGACGAATTCGGCAACCGAGCGTCCTGCCGTCCGGAAAAACGTATCCACCGACAGCGCGCCTTCGATCGGCTCGGCATACCCGCCGAGCATGGCAAGCGATGCCAGGTTCAGGTTGGCCGCCTTGATGTCTCCCTCTATCCGGGGCACGGAAACGGCGCTGTTCAGAACGAAGTTCCCGCCGGTCTTGCCGCCGAACACGTTGGCTTCGCGCAGATCCACGCTCAGCACGCCGGCCTCAAGTCGCGCGGTCAGCCCGACATCCCGTGCCGAAACGCCCGATGCGATGATCTCACCGATCGAAAAATCGAGCTCGGCGTCGGCGGCCTGCAAGCCGCTGAAATCGATGGCGTCAGCGGCCGGCACCGACGCAGGCGGAGCGGCGGCAGCGGACGGCTCGGCACTCTGCGATGACGCAGCCGGTGCCGCGGGTGAAACAGCCGGTTCCGGTGCCGAAGGCGGGCTCGCCCGTCGGCGCGGATTGGGGCGCGGCAGGACGGCCTGCGCAACAACAAGCGGTTTTTCAAGCGACGCCCGGATCAGGGGCGGCAAACCCAACCCGGAATCCGCCTTGGTGAAAGCGTCGATATCGAGCCGATCGATGGCAAACCGGCTGACTATCCTCGGACGATCACCGTCCAGCGAGACATCCACCGATCCTGTGCCTTTGGCATCTCCGACAGCCAGGGAAATGTTCTCGGCCCGCACGCGTTCCGTCGCCACGACGAGCGGCGCCGCAATGCTGACAGGGCCGATTTCCGCCACACCCGCAGCCGCCCCCGTCGCCCAGGCAACGAATTCCGGCACCGAGGGAACCGACAGCGCTGCCCGTCCGTCGAACAGGGTTTGCGTGCCGGCCGCGACGACGCCTTCCAGCGAGATCGCGCCCTTGGGCGTCTCAACATCCGCGGCCAGGTCCGACGACCCGGTTTCGAGCAAGGCGCGGAGGGCCTCGATCCGGCCGGCCAGCGTCACCGTTTCGCCACGCCATACCAGGCTGCCTTCGACTTCCGACCGACTATCGAGCGAGGGAACACTGGCCGACAGATCGATCTGTTCAATCGTTTCGCCCTGTCCGGTGCGTCGATCGAGGTAGGACAACGTGCCGTTCACCACTTCCAGCGATCCGACACGCAGGTTTTCGATCGGCAGGGCGCCGCCTGAAGACCCGGCTTGCGAAGCGGTGCCGGCCGGTGCCGGTTCAGTGTCGGCCGGCGCGGCCTGCTGCGGTTCGCCGATGAGATCTTCGATCGATTGCGGCGTTCCCGCCGGACCGAGATCGATCGGATCCCAGGATGTTTGGCCGTTGCGGTCGATCTCCAGTTCGAAGACCGGATTTTCGAGGCGAATGGTCGACACTTCGACGCTTCCGGTCAGCAGCGGGAGCAGCGAGAGACCAAAAGAAACCGAGTCGGCGGAGACGAATTCCAGTCCGTCCGCCCAGGCCCGACCGGACAGGCCGACATCGCCGGCTTCCAGTCTGAGACCGGGAAACACGCCGACATCGATGTCACCGTCGATGCGCAGGTTCCAGCCGGAATTGTTCCGAATCTGGCGGGCGATTTCCGTTTTGACGTCGTCCGCCGGCACGAACATCGCAAGGCCGGCAAGTGCCCCGACGACACCGACCACAATCACCAGGACCCCGATGAACAGGCGTTTCATTTCCGGCTCCACAGGTCGATCGACAGACGAATCGGTGGAGAAGTTTATCCGAAACAGGCAGCGAAACTAAGACTTGTCGATTCGACCAGTGGCGCCTTGTGCCGCAAGGTCAAGAACAATGTCGGCCAGACGTCTGGCACCGGTCTGCGGCGCGCCGACATTTTCGATCACAACCGCCTCGACGCCCTCCGGCAGGTCATAGGCGGCACGCTTCAGGCGGCGCGCCACATCGTCCCGGGATTCCCGACCCCGATTGGCCAGGCGTTCGGCCAGCACGGAAACAGGCGCTGTCACGAGCACCACATGCGTCCGGGCATACTTTTTGAGAGCAACGGGGATGACGCTGCGTGACACGTTACAAAGGACCACCGCACCGGCACGGATCGCTTCGTCCGCTGAGCCCGGCACGCCGTAGCCAAGCCCGTGTGCGCGCCACGACAAGGCACAGCCGCCGTCGGCTCGCAGGCGGTCGAACTCCGCGCTGCTGATCGTATCGTGATCCTCCAGAGCGCGGTCCGCCTCCCGGGTGATCATCCGGCGCGGGAAATGAACGTCCGCCCGGGTTCCAAGCCGGTCCTGTACCAGTTTCAGAAGTGTGTCCTTGCCGGCCCCGGATGGCCCGACCACCGCCACGAACGCACCCGGACCGAGCCGCTCTGTCACTCCGGCATTGTCCGGTCGATGAAGGACCGTGTCAGGCAACCCGCCGCCCCTCGCGCCAGACGCCGCGCACCACCGGGACGCCGGAAACCGGATCATAGGTGGCTTGAACGAAGTCGGCCCGTTTGCCGGCCTGAAGCACACCCCGATCGTCGAGGCCGGCGGCTTCCGCCGGAGTCTTGCTGACCATGCCGACAGCCTCCGGCAGATGAATCGCGTCGACGCGCTCTGTCAGCAGAAACGCCGCGTGCAGGAGGCTGAAGGGAATGTAGTCGGACGACAGCACATCGAGCACACCGTTTTCGGCCAGCGCCTGGGCCGAGACATTGCCGGAATGCGACCCGCCGCGCACCAGGTTGGGCGCCCCCATAAGCACCTTCAATCCGGCTTCGTGGGAAGCCCGGGCCGCTTCGATGGTTGTCGGAAATTCGGCGATCTGCACGTCATGCTCAAGCGCCTCGTCCACATGGTCCGTCGTCGCGTCGTCGTGGCTGGCCAGGATGACGCCATGCCGACGGCATTCCTCGGCGATCTTTTGCCGGTTCTGCGGAGAATACTTGTCCGCCAGACCCATCCGGTGCGCGACGAAGGCTTCGAATTCGGCATCGCTCATGCCGGTCTTGCCCTGATAATACTCCTTGTACTTGTCGAGCGACACGAATTGCCGTTGCCCGGGCGTATGGTCCATCAACGACGCGATGCGCAAGAGCGGTTCGTCGCGAAACAGAGCAAATCCGTTGACAACGTCCTCCGAAGAGACTTCGCAGCGCAGATGAATGAAATGATCGGCGCGCAGCCGGCCGGCGGCCCGGGCTTCCGCGATCGCATCGGCGAGCACCCGCATGTCTTTCGCCGTGATACGGGCGTCCTCGTCCATGCCGACCCGCAGGGCATCGAACACGGTCGTGATGCCCGACCCGGCCACCTGGGCGTCATGGGCCTGGATCGACGCAACCGCGTTCCAGCGCACGCCTGGTCGCGGTGCGTAATGGCCTTCCAGGTGATCTGTGTGCAATTCCACCAGGCCCGGCAGCAGGTAATCGCCTTCCAGCGGCTCATCGGTCACATTGTCGACGATGTCGACCGCGACGATCGTGTCGTCTTCGATCGACAGCGTCCCTGTCGCGACCCGGTCGTCCAGCACAAGCCGGACATCCTGAAACTTTTCAATCGTCATGATGCGACCCCTTCAGAAACGCCAGCGGGTGCGGGCTTTGCCGACCCCTTGAGCGCAAAGATGTGCTTGACGCGAAACGGCTGGTCCCGGGCAGGTTGTTCGAACAGCGCGATCGAGTCGATCACGCGATGCCCGGCGGCCATTTCCGAAAACCGGGCGGACAATTCCCGCTGCATCGGTTCTCGCAGGTTTTCCGGCACCGGTCCGGTCAGTGTCATGTGGTATCGGAAGGCCTCGAACACATATGGATACCCCCATTGCACGAGATGGGCGTCCTGAGTCGCCGTCAACTTCGACTTTCGGCGCCGCTCCAGATCGGCTTGCGAAAGCGGTGCGCGATAGGGCTCGAATGTCCGGACGCAATCCGCTGCAAAACCGTCGAGGTCGCTTGTATCGCCCCTGGCCACAAGCGCAAAGAACGGCCCGAGCCGCGATACGTCAAGCGCTTCCGGCAGGGCAATCGGTGCCCGATTGCCGGCAAACCGGGTGATGTGGTCCACAAGTTCGTCCACACATCTGCCCTCGCGCAAACAAAACGGCGCCTTCAGCGTGGCATGAAATCCATAGCGCCGCGGGTCTGCGGTCAGCGCCTGCAGGGCGTCGGCCGGCAGCCAATCCAGGCGCGGCTGATCGCACAGGATACCGGCATGCGGGTCCCGGCCGAGCCAGTGCGCGGCCGCCCGGCTCAGCGCGTCGTCGGGACCCGGAGTGTAATAAAGCGCATAACGCATGGTCGATCTTGTCCCGGCTTCCGTGAGGAAGGACTCCTACGCTGCGAATCGATACGGGAACGGTTCTCGAAGTAACCGGCACCGATGACACCGGTGTGACTCCGGCCGAGCCATTATGCAACCGCGTCCAGTGCCGAAAACCCGGAAACATCGATGATGCGGTCGGCCACGGCGTCGCGCACGTCCGGATCGTGGAAGATCCCGAGCATGGCGGTGCCGGCTGCCTTTTTCTGTTGAATGAGATCGATGACGACCGAGCGGTTGGCCGCGTCGAGGGACGCCGTCGGTTCGTCGAGCAACAGGATCGGATAATCCGCAATGAATCCGCGGGCAATGTTTACCCGCTGCTGCTCGCCCCCCGAGAAGGTGGCGGGCGGCAGATCCCAGAGGCGCTCCGGAACATTGAGCCGGCCGAGCAGATCGCGCGCGGTTTCCGCCGCAATCTCCCGGTCGACGCCCCGCTCGAGCAACGGTTCGGCGACGATTTCGACCGCCGGCACACGCGGAATGACACGCAGGAACTGGCTGACATAGCCGATCACCCGCCGGCGCATGTCGAGCACGACGCGCGGCTCCGCTTCGGCCACGTCAATCAGCGCTTCCCCGTCTGTCACCAGAATCCGTCCGCCGCTGCACCGGTAATTGCCGAACACCATTTTCAGGATGGAGCTCTTGCCGATGCCGGAGGGTCCGCCGAGCACGGCGCATTCGCCGGCGCGCACCGAAAAATCGACATTGCGGACAACCGGCAGGACAAGCCCGTCCTGCAGGTGCATCGTGAACGACTTTGCGACGTCGGAAAGCAGCAATCGTGTGTCCATGATGTGTCCTAAACCTGCAAAATCGCGGAAACCAGCAATTGTGTGTACGGCGCCTGCGGATCGTCGAGCACCTGATCGGTCAGACCGGTCTCGACCACCTCACCATCTTTCATGACGATCATGCGGTGCGACAGGAGACGCGCGACAGCAAGGTCGTGCGTCACCAGGACGACCGAGAGGTCCAGATCGGCCACCAGACTGCGCAGAAGGTCGAGCAGACGGGCCTGCACGGAAACGTCCAGACCGCCCGTCGGTTCGTCCATAAAAACGAGGCGCGGATGGGTGACCAGGTTGCGCGCGATCTGCAGCCGTTGCCGCATGCCGCCGGAAAACGTCCGGGGCGAATCGTCGATCCTGTCTTCGGCGATTTCGACGCGGCCAAGCCAGTCCGTGGCATCGCGTCGGATCGCGCCGTAATTCCGGGCGCCGACCGCCATCAGGCGTTCCCCGACATTGGCCCCGGCGGAGACCGCCATGCGCAGTCCGTCGGCCGGGTTCTGGTGCACGAAACCCCAATCGGTGCGCAACAGGAACCGCCGTTCTGCTTCCGCCAGGCGGAACAGATCCCGCATCTGGCCGTCCCGCATCCGGTATTCGACGACGCCGGAAGTCGGGATGAGTTCCGTGGACAGGCAATTGAGGAGCGTCGTTTTTCCGGAACCGGATTCGCCGACGACGGCGAGCACTTCGCCGGGCCAGAGTTCGAAGGACACATCCCGACAGCCGACCTGATTGCCGTAGAATTTCGTGACGCCGCTGGCTCTCAGGATCGGCTGCGGATGCGGTTCGGTCTGCGTCATGACTTCGCTCCGCTGATCGCGTCCGGACTGAGCGCCAGCATGGCGCCGACATGACCGGCTTCCCGCCTGCGCTGGCAGTAATGGCTGTCGGAGCACACGAACATGCGGCCGCCCTGATCGTCGAGCACGACTTCGTCGAGGTAAACGCCCTCCGCTCCGCACAACGCGCACGGCGTATCGAATGTCTGCGGCTGAAACGGATGGTCCTCGAAATCGAGGCTCTTGACCTTGGTGTGCGGCGGAATGGCGTAGATCCGCTTTTCGCGGCCGGCTCCGTACAATTGCAGGGCACGGCACCGGTCGAGCTTCGGATTGTCGAATTTCGGCGTCGGGGACGGATCCATCACATACCGGTCCGCCACCATGACCGGATAGGCATAGGCGGTGGAGATGTGGCCATGCCGTGAAATGTCTTCGTAGAGTTTCACGTGCATGAGCCCGTATTCCTCAAGCGCATGCATCTTTCTGGTCTCGGTCTCGCGCGGTTCCAGAAAGCGCAGCGGTTCGGGGATCGGCACTTGGAAAACGATGATCTGATCGTCGGTCAGATCCTGTTCGGGGATCCGGTGACGGGTTTGGATGATTGTCGCGGTTTCGGTTTCCGACGTCGTCGCAACCCGTGCCGTGCGGGCAAAAAAGCCGCGAATGGCAACGGCATTCGTCGTATCGTCCGACCCCTGGTCGATAACCTTCAACACATCGTCCGGGCCGATGACGGCCGCGGTGACCTGGACGCCGCCGGTGCCCCATCCGTAGGGCATCGGCATTTCCCGACTGGCGAACGGGACCTGATAGCCCGGCACGGCGATCGCCTTGAGGATCGCGCGACGGATCATGCGTTTGGTCTGTTCGTCGAGATAGGCGAAATTGTATTCCCAGTCCGGCATGGCGGCGTCCTGGCCGCCGGGGCCGGAATCGAGTGCTGGGGAATCGGGTTCGACCTGCATGTCGCGCTCCTATTCGGCTGCTTCGGCGGACGGGGCAGCCATGTCCTTCTCGCGTTCGGCGATTTCACGCCGCATGGTGCGCACAAGATCCAGTTCGGCCTGGAAATCGACGTAATGCGGCAGCTTGAGGTGCTCCACGAAGCCCGTCGCCTGCACGTTGTCGGAGTGCGAGAGCACGAATTCCTCGTCCTGGGCGGGCGCGGTCCGTTCTTCGCCGAACTCCTCGCAGCGCAGGGACCGGTCGACCAGCGCCATCGCCATGGCCTTGCGTTCCTGATGGCCGAAGGCGATGCCGTATCCGCGTGTGAATTGCGGCGGTTCCTTCGCCGACCCCTTGAACTGGGTGATCATCTGGCATTCGGTGACGGCCATGCGTCCGATCGTGACCGGAAAGCCGAGATCTTCGGCAACGAATTCCACGTCGACCATGCCGACCCGGATCTCGCCGACAAACGGGTGGGTGCGGCCGTATCCGCGCTGGGTTGAATAGCCGAGCGCGAGCAGGAAACCCTCATCGCCCCGAGCAAGATTCTGAAGCCGCAAGGCCCGCTCGGCGGGAAAGTCCAGCGGTTCGCGCGTCAGATCCGGGACCGGCCGCGTCTCGTCGGTGGGAGCATCGGGCTCCAACAGACCCTCGCCATCCAGAAGGTCGGTGACGCGGGGCATCGACGTATCCGTCGCCTCACGGATTTCCGGCACCGCCACCTCACCGGAGGCGGCCAGTGTGAAATCGAGCAGGCGATGGGTGTAGTCGAAGGTGGGACCAAGCAATTGACCGCCCGGCAGGTCCTTGTAGGTCGCCGAGATCCGGCGCTCGACGAGCATCTGTGCGGTATCCACCGGCTCGCTGACCCCGAAACGCGGCAAGGTCGTGCGAAAGGCACGCACCAGGAAGATCGCCTCGATCAGGTCGCCGCGCGCCTGTTTGATCGCGAGCGCTGCCAGGTCGCGATCGTACAACGATCCCTCGCTCATCACCCGGTCGACCGACAGCGTCAATTGTTCAACGATCTGCGCAAGGTCGAGCGCCGGCACGGACCGGTCGCCGCGGCGCCGATCGGCAAGCAATCGGTGGGCATTGCGGATCGCCTTCTCTCCCCCTTTGACCGTGACGTACATGGCTAGACCTCGAGTTCGATCTGCGTGGAACGCGGCAGAGCCGCGACGGCATTTTTTTCGGCAAAGACAAAATCGAGACCGCGCGGAAACAGGCCGGCATTCTCGATCGCCATGGCCCAGAACGTCGCCGACAGCGGCTTCGGGTTCAGGCGAATTCCGGTTTCGATGCCCGGCCCGGTCAGGGTCGGACCGGCGTCACGCTCGATCTCGCCAACCTGGAGGATGACGGTCGTCGATTCGTCAGGATAATCCTGCCGGCCGGCAAAGAATTGCTGCAGCGGCACCGGTTTGGCGCTGTCGGAAAGCACGGCAAACCGGGCTTCGGCCATATCCTTGGTAAGCCGGGCGCCTGTATGGAACCGGATCCATTGCAAGGCTGTGTCGCTGCAGCGGATGCCTTCGTCGACCCAGACCGGCGTCTCGAAATCGGCAAGCGTCAACAAGAGTGCCGCGGCGGCCGGATTGAGCGGTCCCGGCGGCCGCAGAAGCGGCGCAATCGGTTCGACATGTCCGGGCCGCGCCATGGCTGACATGACAGCGCGAAACGTGGCCTGGGCATCGAAGACCGGATCCTGAAATCCGGGCGAAAGCGGCACCCGATCCAGCATGGTCAGTCCTCCCCGCGGGCCATCGTGTAGAAATCGACCTTCGTCGCATCCGTCTCGTCCCGCATGCGCGCGTCATCGGCGGCCAACCGCGCAACGATCGGGCCGACGATGCGGGCTTCGACGACCGGACGGGTTTCCGGGTTCTGCCAAAGCGCGTCCGCCAGGGCCGCCAATTGCGCCTTTTCCCGGTCCCGTCCCATAACCGTTGCGTGCCCGGTTTCACCGGTGCCGATCACGACAGCGCATCGCGTTACAGTGACTTCACCGATGTTGAAAGGCGCGCCGGATCCGCCGATGCGCCCGCGGGTCATGATCATTCCGATTTCCGGTTTGCGCACATAAGACCAATTGCCGGAGCCGGGCGTGTCCGAAAGCCCGGTTGAAAGCTCCTTCGGCTGCGCCTGCGCAAAGGCAGACATTGCCTGGCGCCTGGCCTCGATGAGATCGTCCGGAATGGTCTTTTCAGAATCGAGCGTCATCGCCTGTCATCCTCTGCCCGCTGTACGGACCTACGCGACCTGCCACAGCAGATGCGGCCGCCGTTGTGATGCGCGAGGTCTATCAAAGGATCTGAAATTTGTCTAGTTGTTTAGACAAATATATAATTGACTTCGAACCTGCCCAAGTTCTATGACGAGCGCATGACACGGTCGGAAACTCTGGAACGCGGTGGCGGCGTGGCGATCTGGCGCCAGATCGCGGAACGTCTGCGCACCGAGATATCGCTGGATGTCTGGAAAACGGACGAGCGTCTTCCGAGCGAGGCTGATCTGGCGGTCCGGTTCGGCGTCAACCGCCACACCGTCCGGCGTGCGGTAGCGGCGCTGGCCGAGGACGGGATCCTGAAGGCGAATCAGGGGCGCGGCACGTTTGTGGCCCAGAAGCCGATCCGCTATCCGATTGCCGCACGCACCCGATTTTCCGAAATCGTCTCGTCGCAGGACCGCGAACCGGGCGGCGAATTGATCGCGCATTCGATCGAACCGGCCGACGATGCCTTGGCCGCCCGCCTGGAGGTGGCCGCCGGCACGGACCTGATCCGGTTGGAAACCGTCCGGTTTGCCGACGACATCCCGATCGGCGCCGGCATCAACTGGTATCCGGCCGCGCGGTTTCCGTCGCTCGTGGACGCTTTCGCCCGATCCGGTTCGATCACCGCGGCCTTGCGCGAAAACGGTCTGGACGATTATCGCCGCATCCAGACGCTGGTCTCCGCCGATGTCGCCGGCCCCCAAGACTGCGCCCTCCTCGACATCGCCACCGGCGATCCGATCCTGGTGATCGAGTCCATAAACGAGGATCTGGAAGGCCGAACCTTCAACGTCTCCCGCTCCCGCATGGCCGCAGCAAGGGTCCAGCTCTCCATCGACAGCTGACTCCAACGAATCCCAAGGATAAACAAAGAGAAGCGGCCCTGAGACGCCGGCAAGCAAACACGCCCATCGGACGCGTGAGCGTCCGCAAGCCCGACGGGCGCCGCACGGCCAGCGCGCCCCATCGGAGGCCCGAGCGCAGCGAGGATCAGCCCCGGCACGGCGGCAAGCACAAACGCCCTTCGAACGCAAAGCGTTCGCAAGCCCAAAGGGCGCCGCGCGGTCAGC
>JANQQB010000248.1 GCA_028285165.1 Rhodobiaceae bacterium | reverse complement strand
TCCCCCCATATCGACCTGCGCCTGCAGACCACGGATCGCGATGTCGACCTCGCCGGCGACGAGGTCTCCATCGCGATCCGTCGCGGCGCCGGCCAGTGGGACGGCTACGATTCCTTTCTCCTGGCGGAAGAACACATCGATCCGGTCTGCAGCCCCGCCTATCTTGACGGCACGGACCGGCCGAGGGATGCGGGCGCCGTCGCCGCCAGCCGTCTGATCCATCTGGAGGAACCGTTCCGGCTGCGCCCGAAATGGGCCGATTGGTTCGCCGCCCACGGCGTATCCTATCGCGACCGCGGCGACGGCCTGCGCCTGAACGACTACGCCCTTGTCCTGCAAGCGGCGATCGCTGGCGAGGGCATTGCCATGGGATGGCGTCATCTGACTCAATCGCTGGTCGATCGCGGCCTGTTGGTGCGCCTGTTCGACGGCGCGTACGATGTCGGTCAGGGCATGTATGTGATCTGGCCCAAAACCCGCCCGCTCACGCCGCAAGCGGTCCAGTTTCTCGATTGGCTGCGGGAACAGGCCGCACCGGCGGGTTCGTGACCGCAACTATCGGATGCCCGCCGCCAATGCCCGGAAACTCCATGCGTATTGCACAAAGTCTGCGGCACCGCGAAATGTGGGCTACAAATTGATGGGCGACACCGGTATTGAAAGGGTGTGGATGCGTGCGACCGGTCGAACAAGAGGTTGGCAAGGCAGCGGTCGATCGAATACCCTGCCTTCTCTTTTGCCGGTGAGGCGACCGGTTTCATCCGGCAGGAAAGTTTAACCGGGATTTCGGGATGCGGCTGAGCAATCAGACCAACAATGCGGTGAAGGTATTGGTGCATTGCGCCCAGGCTGGCGGCCGCACCCTGACCGTTCCCGAAATCGCGGCATCCTGCGGCATCACCGAATTCAACGTCTTCAAGCTTGTGCCCTTGCTGGTCAAAGCCGGACTGCTGGAAACGATCCGCGGGCGCAGCGGCGGCGTGCGTCTGAACCTGGCGCCGGAGGATATCTCGCTCGGTGCGGTGGTACGCGCCACCGAATCGGTCTTCCGGGATCCGGGTTCAAGCCATGACGAAACCGACGGCGAGGCCGGGACCGGCGCCGATTACATTCAAATGATCGACGGCGCCTTTCTGGCATTCGTCGAGTTTCTCGACCAGAAGTCCATCGCCGAACTCGCCGATCTCGATCGCAAACCGGCCGAAGCGACATCGCCGCAAACCGGCGGAACAGGCGCCTCGGCAAAAGCCGGACTGCCGAAATAGGGATTTTTCAGGCCGTTAGCTCTTTCGCAATGCTTGCGGATCCGGACGTGCTGTCAGGCAATACAAACGGGCGCCCCGCAGGCGGTGCTGTGTTGACCAGGGCCCGAATGCCGAAAACCTCCGCAACCCGGTCCGGCGTGATCACGACCTGAGACGGTCCGTCGGCAACGCACGCCCCCTCATGCATCATGATCAGCCGGTCGGCATACAGCCCGGCCAGATTGAGGTCGTGCAGGATCGCCAGCACACCGGTTCCCTGCCGGCAGCAGGCCCGTGCGGTTTCCATAACCTGGACCTGGTGGCGCAGATCGAGGCTCGACACGGGTTCGTCGAGGAAAATGTATTTCTCCCAGGCTTCTTCGGCCGAGGAACGGATCTGGCACAAAACACGCGCAAGGTGCGCCCTTTGCTGTTCGCCGCCCGACAGCGTCTGGAAGCGACGGTCCGCGAAGCCGTTAAGGTCGACCGCGTCCAGGATCGCCAGGGCGAGATCGTTGTCGTCGGCATGCGATCCATATCCCGGCAGCACCCCCATCCGCACGACTTCCAACACGGTGAAGGGAAAGGAGAGGTGACTGCTTTGCGGCAGCACGGCACGGCGCCGGGCAAGCGCGGCTGCATCGAACGTTCTGAGATCGTTGCCGCGCAACAGCACGAACCCGGTCGTCGGACGCATCTCGCCGGACATCATCTTCAACAGGGTCGACTTGCCCGCGCCGTTCGGTCCGACGATCACCGTGAGTTCACCCGGACGAAGCGTTAACGTCGTCTCCCGCGCCAGCCATGCCGACCCGATGCGCAATCCGGCCTCGTGCATGTCAAACATCGATCAGGCCCTTTTGCCGCAACAGCAGCCAGAGAAAGAATGGCGCGCCGATCAAGGCGGTCACGATGCCGATCGGCAGTTCGGCTGGTGTGACGATCGTGCGGGCGAAACTGTCCGCAATCAGCAGCAGGACGCCACCGAGCAGAATGCAGGCCGGAATGAGAAACCGGTTGTCCGGCCCGATCATCAAACGCAACAGATGCGGCACGACGATCCCGACGAAGCCGATGACACCGGAGACCGCGACCGACGCCCCCACCGCGCAGGCGACCGCAATGATCGTGAGACGTTTCAACAATTGGACGTCGACACCCATATGGTGTGCAGATGAATCGCCAAGCAGCATGGCATTGAGCCCGCGTCCGATCAGCGGATACAAAACGAAGACCGGCAGCACGAACGGCACCGCCGCAACGAGCTTCTGCCATGTAGCGCCCCCCAGGCTGCCGAGGCTCCAGAACGTGAGGTCGCGCAATTGCTGGTCCGTGCTGACATAGACCAGTATGCCCGACAGCGCGCCGGCGAGCGCGGCAATCGCGATACCTGCGAGAAGCATGGTCGCGGTGGATGTCTGCCCGTGACGGGTTGCGATCCGATAGAGCGCCCAGGTCGTCAGCAGGCCGCCAATGATCGCCGCAATCGGTAGGGCGAAGATCGAAAACGTCTCGCGGAGCCAGGGGAAGTGCCGATCGCCAAGTACGATCACCGTGACGGCAGCAAGCGCGGCACCGGCCGAAACACCGATCAGTCCCGGATCCGCCAGAGGGTTTCGGAACAGGCCCTGCAGCATCGCCCCGGACGCGGCAAGCGCGCCGCCGACCAGAAGGCCGAGCAGGATCCGCGGCATGCGGATTTCGAACAGAACAATGGCATCCCGTTGGGCGCCATCCGTCTCCGCTCCCCAGAGCCATCCGTGCAGCACTGCCGCACCATCGATTGCCACCGGCCCGACCGACAAGGAAAAGGCGGCCGTGCCAGCGCACAGGATCAGAAGAACAACGATACTGATCCGTGCCAGACGTTGCCGGTCGCCTGGCGTGGCAGAACGGCGCTCGAGCCGAGGTGTCGCGACGCGCGAAATCGCCATGTCAGTCGGCGTGTCCGCCCGGCCCGTTGCCCGTCTTCGGCCAGGAATGGTCCGGATAAAGCGCGCGTGCCAGGTCGATGGCCGCATCCGGCGTGCGCGGCCCGAAGCCGAGCAGGTAGGCCCCGTCCATGCGGATGAGCGCCTTCGTGCTCGCCGCGGGCGTGTTGCTCAACGCGGGAAGCCCGAAGACCTGTTCCGCATCGAGAACGTGGTTTCCCCGGTTCATGACCAGGATGACATCGGGCGCCGCGGCAAGGATCGCCTCGTCGGACAGCGGCTTGTATCCTTCAAACCCCGCAACCGCGTTTTGTGCCCCGGCAAGATCCATGATTCCTGACGCCGCCGTGTTCTCGCCGGATGCAAGCACACGCCCGGACTGCAGGCTCAGGATGAACATCACGCGGAGCCGATCGCCAAGGCGCGCCCTCGCCTCGGCCAATTTCCTAAAGGACGCCAGCGTATCGGCGGCCAGCCTGTCGCCCTCCGCATTACGCCCCATGATGCGAGCCACTGTCCGGATCTTGTCGGCAACACCGTCGGGAGACGGGTCGCTCGGCACGGTCACGAACGGCACGGAGGCCGCCTCGAGCAATCTAATCACCTCCGGTGGACCGGCCCCGTCCTCGGCGAGAACCATCGACGGGTCAAGCGCCAAAACACCTTCCGCGGAAAGGGCCCGCATGTACCCGACATTGGGTTTTTGCTCGAGCGCTTCCGGCGGATGCATGCTCGTCGTGTCGACGGCAATAATCCGGTTCTGCAAGTCCAGCGCATACAGGATTTCGGTGACCGCCGTCCCGATCGACACAACGCGCGATCGGTCGCGGTCTGAGATATCATCGGCCCCGGCCGCATTGGCGGCGGTTGAACCGAACAGGACCGGGCCGAGCACAAGACTCGCTGTCAGGAACGCAACGGCACACAGATGACCGACAGCCACTAAAGCCGAAACCCGGCGAACCGACACTTCCGAATGAGGCATGACGGCGATCCTATTTGGTGAGAATGAGTTTGCCGTTTGCGGTGATGCGCAGCCGGTAATCCGCCCCCCCGTGTCGGATCAGCACTTCGGTCGCGGCCTCGAACAGATCGTCGGTATTGATCCGCTTCAAGGGTCCGGCGTTTATTCCGACTTTGCGGCTTGAACCGGACTCCGTCGGAACATCACGGGTCGTCTCGTTCATGGTTCGCCCTTTGCATTCGGGGTGATTTGGGAGACCGGTCATTCCCCCGAAACTCGCATTCTGGAGGCCGGTCGCCGACGGTGTCCCATCGCCGGAATATACTTGACACAATTAGTCAGGTTTCCTAACGCTGTCAATCGAGCGTCGCATACGGCGCAGCCAGCGAGCATAGGGTCCGTCGACGGTCTGCCAGCCAGCCATCTCCTTGATTCAAAACATGTCTGGAGTGGTTATGAGCGGTTTTCGGAAGCGCTTGGGCGCGGCGGTCGGACGCGGATTTTTATGGGTTTCAATCCTTGGCCTAGGGGCGCCTGCCAAGGCCGAGGAGGACATCGCGCTTGATGTCATCACTGTGACGACAACGCGTACCGAAGACAGCGTGATTGAAACCCTGGCCGGTGCCAGCGTCGTGCCGCGCGAGACGATCGACCGCTTCCAGCCGAACGATATCGGCGATGTCCTGATCGGCATTCCGGGTGTCGCGACGCAAGAGGACGGGAATGATCCGGGATCCTCGATCAACATTCGCGGGCTTCAGGATTTCGGCCGGGTCAATGTCATGATCGAGGGCGCACGACAGAATTTCCAGAGGTCCGGGCATGGCGCAAACGGCGTCTTCTATCTCGAACCGGAACTCGTCAAACAGGTCGACATCGTGCGCGGCCCGGTCTCGACCATTTATGGGTCCGGCGCGATCGGCGGGGTCGTCAATTTTTCCCTGATCGACGGAGCGGATTTCCTCGCGCCCGATCAGACAATGGCCGCGAGCCAAAAGGTTCGCTTTGACACCAACGCCTCAGGCACCCTGACGAGCACGACCGCCGCCGCCCGGGTCGGCCAGGGATTCGACGCATTGGCCAATGTGGTCTGGCGCCGGGACGACAGCTACGATGACGGTTCGGGAAACGTTGTGCCGAACACCGGCGAACAGGTCGTCGCCGGCTTGCTGAAGGCGAATTATCGCCCGGCCGAAGGGCATCTGGTGTCCGGCCTGTTCCTTCGCCAGGAAAACGACTACGACACGGGCATCGGCACCGCCTTGCGCGAGACCGATACCAACGACACCACGGCTTCCGCGACCTGGACCTATGCCAGCCCGGACAACCCGCTGATCGACCTGTCGGCGAGCGGCTATTTCACCTCGACAAAAACGGATCAAACCCGCTTGACCGGCGCCGCCGCCGGCACCCAGCGGGATTTCGAGATCCAGACTTTCGGAACTGATATCTACAATACGTCGCGGTTTTCGACCGGTCCGGTCGACCATGTGGTTACTCTCGGTTTCGACGCCTTTGACGATACCGTTGAAACCAACGATCCGGTAGGCACCGGCGATGAATTCACACCGTCCGGCGACCGCCGCGTGATCGGCGGGTTCATCCAGAACCAGGTCGCCCTCACACCCTGGCTCGACGTGATCGGCGCGCTGCGGTTCGACCATTATGAATTGAAAGGCGGCGGTGCGGACAGTGACGGATCGCGGGTGTCGCCAAAAATCACGGTCGGCATCACGCCGCTGAAAGGTCTGCAGTTTTACGGCACCTACGCGGAAGGTTATCGGGCGCCGGCCATCACCGAGGTCTTCAATTCGGGCGTTCACGACCCCTCGTTTCCATTTGTATTCCTGCCCAACCCGGACCTGCGTCCGGAAACCGCACGCAATATCGAGTTTGGCGCCAACATCAGTGCCAACGGTCTGGTGCGCGACGATGATGCCGCACGCCTCAAAGTCACGTACTTCCACAACCGTCTGACGGATTTCATCGAAGGCAACATCACCGGGTTTAATCCGCGGACCTGCTTTCGCTTCGGGGTCGGTTGCGGCGTGTTCCAGTACCGCAATGTGGCAAGCGCCCGGATCGAGGGCGTCGAACTCGAAGGCAGTTATACGATCGGCCCTTTCTTTGCGACGGCCGCCTATAGCCATATCCGCGGCGATGACAAGAACACCGGCGAACCCCTGCAGAGCATTCGCCCCCACACCTTTTCGACAACGCTGGGCGTCAACCTGCTTGATGACAAGCTAACGCTTGGCGGACGCGTGACACTGGTCGATGCCCAAGATCGCGTTCCAACCGGCAGTGAGGATCTGATCAGTCGGCACTATGAATTGGTTGATCTTTTCGCGTCTTACAAACACAACGAGGCTGTATCGCTCGGCGTGACGCTGAACAACATCCTCGATCAGGACTACACGAAATACCGTAACGTCAATCCGAGCGAAGGCTTTTCAGCAAGCTTCTCTGCCACGGTGAAATTCGGAGTATGAGGTGATGGCAGGCATGTCCGAACGACAATCGCCACACAACGCCATGCGGTGCGAAACGGAGGCCGGACATGTTTGATCAAATGTGGATGCAGGGCGGCCTGGCTCTGGAACGAATCGGATCCTTTATCGAGCTCGGCGGCCCGGTCGTTGCAATTTTGGCAGCACTGTCGGTCGTCGCGCTCGCGGTCATTCTCCTGAAACTGCGTCAATTCATTGCTGGTCAGGTTGGCACCTCGGTCGCTTACGAACCCGTCCTGGATGCCTGGCAGCGCGGCAATGTCAGCCAAGCGCTTGCGCACGCGGACGCCCTGCCCGGGCTGACGGGCCGGTTGCTGCTCGGCTCCATCACAGCGCTCCATCGTGGCGTCGACGCCGAAATCGTGAAAGAAGACGTGGCCCGTGTTGCCGTACGCGAACTGGCCGCCTTCCGCTCCTATCTGCGCGTGCTCGACGTGATTGCCCAGATCGCGCCGCTGCTTGGCCTGTTCGGCACCGTGCTCGGCATGATCCAGGCGTTTCACGATCTGCAGCAGGCCGGTGATCAGGTCGATCCGGCAACGCTTGCCGGCGGCATCTGGGTCGCGCTTCTGACGACGGCCGTCGGTCTCGGCGTCGCCATGCCGACGTCGGTCGCGCTTAACGCCTTTGAAAGCCGGATCGAGCGCCATCGCGCGATGGCCGAGAATGCCATGACGGCGTTTTTCACCGGGCGTGTCGCCGAATCGCAACCGCTCGCCCAG
>JANQQB010000246.1 GCA_028285165.1 Rhodobiaceae bacterium | reverse complement strand
CTGGGCGCACCACGCCGTCGCCCACGTCATGGAGATGCAGGGCCGGGCCCAGGACGGCATCGGCTGGTAGAGCGCGCGGTGCCACCAGTTGTGCACCTTGAAGAAGTTGTCGTCTCCGGACCAGTG
This sequence comes from Rhodobiaceae bacterium, assembly GCA_028285165.1. GTDB lineage: Bacteria > Pseudomonadota > Alphaproteobacteria > Rhizobiales > JANQQB01 > JANQQB01. The sequence continues at coordinate 5,116 of JANQQB010000246.1, read as the reverse complement.
GGGTTCGCGGGCGATCATCCAGCCGATGCCGTCCTGGGCCCGGCCCTGCATCTCCATGACGTGGGCGACGGCATGGTGCGCCCAGCAGTCGAGCGGCTCGAGATCGATCGCGGTCCGACCGGCCTCTTCGGCCCTGGCGTAATCTCCGGCTTCCTCCAGTCCGAATGACTGCATGCCCAGTACGATCGAATACCCCGGCACGTCCGGCGACCATTTCGGCAGCGCTCTGGCGATCCGGTCGCGCATATCCCGGGCGTTGGCGCGGTAGAAATCCATGAGATGGCCGGACTGCAGGGCAACAAGGTCGCGCGGGAACCGTATGTTGTGATGATCGAGGGCGACGGCGGCCTTCGTCCAGTTGCCGTCAAGCAGGTGGTCGAGGGCTGCGATGTTTGAGGATTCGCGCTCGTTCAGCGTCAGCGTCTTGGCATGGGCGACGATGTTCCTTGCTTCTGCCGTGGCCTCCGGCTCGGTCGCGAGGCCAAAGAGGCAGGCCTTGAGTATGTAAGCCATGGCGAATTCCGGCGCAGCCTCGATGGCGCCGTCAACGCTTGCTACAGGGTCGCCGCGGTAGATACTGAATTCTGCAACGGCTTTGTCGAACAGCTCGACGGCCTCGGCCGTCGCTCCCGACAGGGCATTTCCCTGGCGATCGGTTAGCATTGTTCGTCTCCTCTGTGGGTCTGGGGATTGGGGGATGTCATCGCCCTGAGACAGACCGTCTGATCACGGACAATCGCCGCAACCGTGTCCTCGCAGGCAATTCCGCAGAAACCGGTCTGCAGCGATCCGTCTCAGTCCGTTCCTCGATGCTTTTCTATGGCCCGCCTTTCGAGCCTTTTCCGGGGATCACACATCCGAAGACAGCGTGCATCACCCGAAGGCCGGAGCTTTCCCGGCCCTCGCCATATAGGACGTGAGGTTGCGCCTCACAACGTCGCGACGGAGATTTTTTCGGTCCGTTGGCTTTTATTCGCCGGAACGCCCGGCGGATTACCGGTTTGTCACGCCTTTGGAATCGGTGTTTTCCGGTTCCAGCCAGCCTCGATAATGCGCAAGCATGCCGAAGACCGGCAGGCTCAGCTTCACGTCGAAACGAAACCGATCCTCATCGTCCTGGTATTCGCGCGCTTCCGAACGCGGCGCCAGGAATGCCGGCAGTTTCATTCCGGCGATCGACCAGGAGTTGATCGGCATAGTGATGCCGGAGCGGTCGCCCGTTATGCCGATCTCGAAAACGAAGGGATCGAATGTTTCGGTGAACCTGCCATCGTGAGCGACGCGGAGCCGCGAGCAGAACCGGCGTCCGTCGAAGTTCCGCGTCCAGGTCTCGACCGGCACTGCGTTGGCTTCACTATCCAGCTCGCGGTCGACCGTGACGCAGACCGGCACGGACTGGCCGGCCGCAGGGAAGCCGAACAGGCGCGAGAAAAGCCACGCCACCGAACCGTTTCCGGTATCGATGTCGGCTTTGCCGTGCCACACCGGTTCGCCGGACTGGTCGTGAAAGGCCCGGAGCGCGGGCGGCAGGTCATCGAAACTCTGACGTCCGATCGCTCTGCCGATGGCGTTGTCTTCGGCGTCAAAGCGGTCAACGGTCGTCGAAACCCCATGCGGTTCCATCTCGGATTCAATCTGCGACAGGGTCAGGCAATCGCTGGCCAATTTCGCACCCTGCTCGATGTCGCCGTTGAGCAGCGCCCGAATGGCGGCCGCTGCCGGCAGGACAGGAACGAACAGACCGTCGCCTTCCACCGCAAGGAGAGACCAGCGCAGGCGCCTGAGCGCGCCGTCGTCGTCGAGCCCCCGAACATCGACAACCATGCCGCCGCGATCGGATGTGGTCAGCCGCGTCACTTTCCGCGCTGCGAGCAGAAACGGCACCAGGAATCCGAGATCGGGGATGACCCCGGCGCGGCGGAGACGGGCCAGGATCGCGATACCAGACTGTTCCAGGGGGGATTCAAGCCCGGCGGAAAGCATGACGCGAGAGGCAACGTTGTGCCGTGGTCCCAGGAGTTCCGCATCTATCGTTTCAACCGGGGCAACCCTTCGCGTTCCCAGCCCAGGCACCACTATCCTTTTGGAACCGGTCCAGCCGGAGGTACTGGACAACCTCCCTTCCTGCCATACAGGAATGTCAACTCCGGCATAGCTGAGGATGCCTTCTACAGCGGATCTCCCGACTTCGCTCTTTCCGCCGGGCGTGATGCAGATATCGATGGTATCGACGCGCCGAAGGCCAGCCGACAGGTCATTGACGACAGCAGACGATAGGGCCGGCGTCGAGCTTGCTCCGGCGAGACCCGCGACGCCGTTCTCGAGAGCAACGTCGTTCAGGGCCTCTTGGTATCCGACCAGATAATCCCGCGCATCGGCCAGATCGATCGCGTGTGCGCCGGCCGTCAGAATTTCTTCAGCCACCGCGTATCCCGCGCCCTGAAACGGGCCGGAGCAGTCGATTACAGCCCAGGGTTCAAGGTCCCGGAGGCGTTCGGCAAAGCCCTCGCGGTGATCGAGCGCGACACCATCGACGGTCGCGGCACTTCCTGCGGATCGGAGTTCCGCGGCGAGGACCCTGGCACGGCTCGCATCCCTGGAGGTCAGGACAAGCTCGAGCTCCGGGAATGCGGAGAGATGCCGCGCCAGACGGGTTCCAAAGACGCCCGTGGCCCCGAGGACCAGAACACGCCTTGTCATCACTTCTGTTCCGGCAGCACGAAACGGTGCCGGGTGTCCGCGTCCGGAACCAGACATGTCTCGAAGCGGCCGAACAGCCGGTAGCGGTTGCCTGCGATCAGGTCGTAGAGGACGTCGCGAAGGGCTTTGGGCAGGAAACGGCCGACCCGCAGTATCCGCGCCGGGCCGCGCAGATGCTCCACCAGCGCGATGATCCCGTCAGACTTGGGCAACGCCCTGCCCTTCTCGATGAAAAGGAATGTCTCCGGGTCATCCGGGTTGACTCCATGTTCGTGCGCAATTGCGCGCCCTTCGTCGGACTGGATCGCGACGAACCGTATCGTCTGTGCTCTTTCGTGCTTCAGCGTGTACTGCACCCCTCGCGAGCACAGGACACACACGCCGTCGAACAACCAGATCGGGGCTTGCTCGCTCAAGGCATCTCCTCCCGATAGATACCCGCCTGATGGACCAGTTCGCCAAGCAACGCGTGCGCCAGGTGGAGCGAAAACTCGAACCGGCCGTCGCCCAGATCGGTGTGCCGGACCTCCAGCTTTCCCGGATCAAGCAACCTTGGCAGACGCAACGACAGCCGCCCGATTCTCAAAAGATAACCCGCACTTTCAAAGACGAGCGCGCCGTTTCGCACCCTGACATTCAGCGCCATGCTGATGCCGAAGCCGATATATTCCTCCAATCCGGTCGTTCCGCTGAATCGCTTTGCCGAGTGGATGACTTGCGGAAAGGATGTGCGGTTGGCGTAGAGCCTGGTCCAGATCTGTCCTCCGGTCGCAACATCTTCCGTGACCGTTACGACCGAGGGCACGCCCGTGTCCCGACTTAACGGCAAGGGCGCACCGACCACGCGAAGGGCGTGGGCAAGCAACCGGCCCGGAAGGCTCATCCGGACATCGGTTATCGTGCCGACATAAACCGCCGTGGCGCCACCGGACAGGCGTTTGGAAAACCGCCGGCGCACCGCTTCGGGCAGCGCGTTCCAGTCTTCCTCGTCGAGCAGCGCGCGAAAGCGGAGATCGCCGAGCACGGAAGATACGTCGCGCGGTACGCTTTTGTCTCTTTGCTGCTGTTGCTCGATATATGCGGTTGCAGGCATTTTCGTCCGCCTATTTGTCCGCCCCGGATTTGGATTTCTTCTTCTTGCCGCCCGGAAGAAACGAAACGATCTTCGAGCCGAGCTTGAGAATCGCCGCACGTTTGGACTGAGGCAGGGACAGCATCTGGCCGTACCAGCGATCGACCGCTTCGGTGAATTCCAGCATGTTCCGGAGCCGCTCGCGTTTCACGGGCGTCACAGCGGGATCATTGTCGGCACCGTCGACACAGGCCCGCAACGTCGTCAGCGCCGGATCGAGCTCCCTCGCCTTCCGGCCCGCGGCAATCCGCGCGGCAATCTCCCAGACATCGGTTTCGGCGACGAAATGGTCCCTGCGATCGCTCCGGATCGGGACACGGTGGATAAGGTTCCAGGCCAGCAGTTCCTTGATCGAATTGGATACGTTGGAGCGCGCCATGCCGAGGTCATGAGCGATGTCTTCCGCTGTCAACGGTGCTTCAGCGAGATAGAGATAGGCGTGAATCTGGCTGATCGACCGGTTCACGCCCCAATTGCCGCCGAGATCACCCCATTGCAGGATGAACATTTCAAGAGGCGCCGGAATCGCTTCCGTTGTTTCTGGTATTTTTGTTATTTCTGTCATAACAGAAATATAGGAAAGAATCGGTGTCTGTTCAACAGAAACTGTCAACCTCTCCCGTAAATCACTATGTGTGGATGCAGGCACGACACGGACAAGACAACAGAGAGCACCAATGCGATTCGAGCTATCCCGAAGATTCTGGTTCCACGCATCGCTCATGACCCTCGCCGCAGCCGGCATCCTCACGGCGGCCTTTTTCTGGCTGCGGGGAGAGTCTTTCGATCGGGCGAAGTGGCACGAGGCGGCGCAGGATCCGAATATCCACCGCAACGAAATGGCAGATGATCTGCTTAGAAGATCCAAGATCATCGGCGAGGACAGAGAGGAGATCGACAAACTCCTCGGCACACCGACCAGGACGGATTACTTCAGCACGATGTGCGATTACGTGTACTGGCTGGGACCGGAACGGGGCCTCATCAGGATTGACTCCGAATGGCTATGCCTCCGGTTCGACGGCCGCAAAGTGGTCGGCGCCAGAATTGTCCGCGATTGAACTCTGCGCTCCGGACTGTCCGCCGCAGAGGCATCGCGAAGCGGACGTCGCATGGACACTGATGCGCGCTACTTTCGCCCGGCCTGCGCCCGCTTCGACCCTTTCCTGAACGCCTGGGGCGTGTAATGCGGCGCGACATCGTGCGAGGGATCGCGGGCGAAGAAGCCGTAGGGCCTCAGGCGGAACTCGAACCACCGGGTCGGAAGAATGGGCCAGTCCTCCG
>JANQQB010000224.1 GCA_028285165.1 Rhodobiaceae bacterium | reverse complement strand
AGCTGGCTGATCGGCCTGTTCGGCCCGGTGCGTACGATCACCGGCCAATCCGGCACCTTCTTCACCGACAAGGGCGCAGACATCGACGCAGAGGAGATGGGCCCTGATTTTTCGAGCGCGATGGTGACCTTCGAGGACGGCGTGATGGCGCGGTTGACGACCGGCCTTTGCGCGCCACGCGACAGGGCGCTGACGATCATGGGCGAGAAGGGCACGCTGACCGTCGCCGATCTTTGGCACAACCGCTCGATGATTCATGTGGAACAGGCGGGCGAGGCCGGTGCGCCCGGTCATCGTCTGGTGCGCCGGCTGGAAGCATGGCTCGGCCGAACGCTGCCTTTGCGACTGCCGGCGGGTCGTAAGCTTGCTTATCCTGCCGCATCCTCGCGCAGCCATCTGCCGGCCTATCCATCGCAGATCGATTTCTGCGCCGGCCTTCAGGCAATGGCCGAGTGCCTGGCGGGGCAGGGCAAGACACGCGAACGGCTGGCCGCCGAGGCACTGCACATCACCGAGGCGGCGCTGGCGCTCAACAATCTCGCCGACCATGACGGCCGCTACACGATGCAGAGCACGCTTTGAGCGGCCGCGTTGCGCCTCCTTTCGACTTCCACTAGATAGAGCCCTTGCCAGTCGGCCGGGCAGCCGCGGCGTGCCAATGCCGAAAGGCGGGCGTCGAGGAAAGTCCGGGCTCCATGGAGCAACGGTGCCGGATAACGTCCGGCGGGGGCGACCCCAGGGACAGTGCCACAGAAAGCAAACCGCCTGTGCCTGGCGCAGGTAAGGGTGAAAGGGTGGGGTAAGAGCCCACCGCATGGCCGGTAACGGTTCATGGCAGGGTAAACCCCACCGGGAGCAAGACCGAATAGGGACGGCACGGGTTTCGGCCCGGTGGCTCCGCACCAGTCGTCCGGGTGGGTTGCATGAGGCGTCCGGCAACGGGCGTCCCAGATGAATGGCTGCCGGCCGCGAGAGCGGCTCACAGAACCCGGCTTACAGGCCGACTGGCAATTTTCCGATCACGAAACCGGCTTTGCGGGGTGTCCGAAGCGGTCGATTTGCCGCAGGTTGGGCGGCATCTGGCGGCCGCGAAGCGTCACAATCCGCCCTGCAGGGCGCCCAGACGCACGTCGTTTCCAAAAAAAGCGCCTCGATTTCCGATCACATGCGATCAACGCAGTGTCTGCATTTTGTGAACGTGACGGGTGGTGATCGGATGTCATCGCGCCGCCAATGCGCTAATGCTCTGAATCTTCTCACTTTTCTACTGCCCTGGCGCCGATCACTAGGTGCGTGATTGTGGCGTTCAAGCACGCCCGGATCGTCTTTTCGTGATTGGCAATTGTGCAGGGCCCTCGCCAATTTCCGGCCATCGGCAAACGCGGCAACCGGTTCACGAGGAACCACCCGCCGCCGAACACAAATCGGTCCACGGACCAAACAATGAGAACCTTTTAGGAAGGGATAGAACCATGAAGACCATCGCACTCGCACTCGCCGCAACTGTTCTGACCGCAGGTACCGCTCTTGCCGCCAGCGACAGCTCTTTCTCCAACGGTAACGGCTTTGAGCGCCACAACCACGTCGTCGGCCAGACGCTGTTCGGCGGCACGGCCCTCGACTTCGAGCCGACCGCTTCGATCGGCCTGGTTGCCGCTGGCAACGCTGTTCAGATCGACCGCAGCTTCGAGCGTGGCCGTGAAGTGATCGAACGCTTCACGATCAACCCGGACGGCAGCCGCAACGTTCTGTCGAAGTCGTACGGCGCTTCGGACCGCTAAGCCGACCAAACTCCTCCCTGCATAAAGGGACGGGTCGTTTAACGACCCGGCCCTTTTTTTGTCAGCCCTTCCCGAACCATCGCCTCGGCTTCCGTCCAGCGCCCCGCGCCCGCCAAGGATCGAATTTCATCGGCGTGCCAGGCGGCTGGCGACATTTGCGCGCTATGTAAAATTCCCTAACGTTACTTTTCTATACTAACGCTACGTAACTTATTATCGTTTGAAATAAGTAACATATTCGTGTAATCATATTCAGCTTCCGTCAAACATTCTTATAGTTATGAATCTATTTTTTCAAAGTATCTTTAATTGACGTAGGTGCCGGAATATCGTCTTAGGAGAGCAAGATTTTGGTCCGAGATAACAATTTTAGTTAGTGTTATCTCCAGTAATTCCTGGGTGAGACGTATGCCCGTCATTGTTTCAAAATGGTCTCCGATAGGGCCTTTTTGCCGCAGGGCCGGCTGTCTTGGCGCCTCAACGGGATTGCGGGCTGACCGGCGTCGGTCTCTGACCGTGATGACCGATGTGCCGCGCCTGGCCCGTGCTGTCTCAGCCGATGCTGCCCGCCGCCAAAATCCGCTCAACTTGCCCGTCACACTGGCCGGTCGGTCGGCTTCGGGATCCCTTCTTGGCTGCCAGCGACAGCCAGGTACGCCGTCGGGGCCAGTCCCGACGTCGTGGAATTTTCCAACCTTCGCTGAAACCTGAAAGGAAGTGCCGATGAAAACGATCGCTACAGCAATTGTTGCATCATTCGTTCTTGCCGGAACAGCGTTCGCTCAGGACGCGATGTCGGTGGACGAAAACTCCGGCTTCGGAGAAAACATGCACATGAGCGATCAGATGATGGGCGGCAAGGAGGTGTGGATCGATCGCTACACCAGCCGTGGCCGCGAAGTCATCGAACGTTTCACGGTCAACGCTGACGGCAGCCGGAATGTGCTTTCGCGCAGCTTCGGCTCGTCTGACAGCTAAACAAAGAAGGGGCCGGGCGCTGATTGCGCCCGGCCTCGCCCCCTCCGTGCCATCAAGCCCGCCCGGGCGGGCCGCCCCATCAAATCGAAAGATGCCCCGTCCGGCCGGTTACCCGCAGCCAGGTGCTGGAATTGTTCGGCGCCTGCATTTTCAGGAACCGATAGCCGGTCTTGTGAAACGGTCGGATCTCGTTGCGCAGATTGTCGAGTACAAAATCGCCTTGCGTGGTGCGAACCACCAGCACGACATGCGCCTCACCCCAGGGCAGGCGGGTCTTGGCTAGCGGTAGCTGCGATGGTGCAAAGCCAGCGCGCAGAAGCTTGCTGCGCTTGAGCATCGCGTAGTCTTCGCAATCACCGACGCTGCGTGGGATCTGCCAGACATCGGGCTCGCCATGCACGTCAATGTCGTTCGCAGGACGGATCGCGCGGTTGACCTGAGCGTTCACCGACTGGAGGCGCGCCCATTGTCGATCGGTCATCTGCGCCGGGCCGACGGCGCGATGCGCGCCGCAATGGCGGCCGCCGCGGGCGCAGTAGAAATGATGGCCGGCCGGAACCGACGTCGCGCCACCGGTGCGCAGCCATGTTTCGGCAAAAGCCTTGGGCGCGCCTAGCAGGGTCAATCCGGTCAGTGCCAGGACGGCCAGCAGTATCGGCATGGGGCGCTCTCCGCGTTTCGCGGGGAAGTTTAGAACCGATCGCAGATCACATTTGTAGTCACGAAGGCGTGATCAGATCAGCCTTTGTGTAACTTGTTAATTTTCAACGTCTTTATTGGTGCGGCTCTGTGGAGCGCTGGCCCCCGATGCGGCCGTGATCACGATCGACCGGCGCGTCGTGAGCAAAATGGGCGGCGATCGACGGAGGGCTGGCTGCTCCATCGGCTGCGGTTTGCCTGTCCCGGATCGGGGAGCGCAATTCCCAATTGGAGACCGCCTAATCCCGTTGACGCCCACGTTAGCCCATGTTACCCCAATTCGTGACGGCGTAATCGTCCTTTCAGCGTTTCGCGGTGCAGAATGGGGCCCTTGCCTGGCAGGTCCGGGACGGACGTCCGCAACATGCATCCCGCAACCGCTGACAACACGATGGACGAGCGCCCGAGAGGGGCGGCCGCGGGGGCCGCATGCGGATCGGGATCCGCGATGAAGGGGACAGGTTTGGCCAAGGCCGCAAAGCGGGTCCTGCGCCGGACGGAAGCAGCGGGTGTCGTGCGTGGAGCGGTTTCTGTCGAATGCGGTGAACCGGATCGACGCCAAGGGACGGGTGTCCGTCCCGGCGCACTTTCGCTCGGTTCTACAGCTCAGGGGACTGACGGACCTTTACGGACTGCAGTCGATCGACATGGCGGCGATCGATGCGGGCGGG
>JANQQB010000209.1 GCA_028285165.1 Rhodobiaceae bacterium | reverse complement strand
CGTCGACTATGAAATCGTACGCAAAAACTGTGGCACGGCGGGCATAATGGTCGACGACGAGCACGTCGTCGGGCAGGTAAAGCACCAGGTCGCGCTGGTCCGCCGGACGCCGTAACTTCTGGTCGATCGCATCGAACTGAAATGCGAGGTCGTATCCGAAGGCGCCGTAAAGACCGAGCGTCTCGTCGTCCTCGAAGCGGAACAGGTCGACGAGGGCCCTGACGACCGAAAACACGGACGGCTGCCGGCTGCGGTCTTCCTCGGCGAACCGCCCGGTCGACCCGGCAATGTCGATATCGATCCGTGCCTCATGCACACTCAGGTTCGCGACTTCGCGAAGTGCGCCCAGTGCGCCGGCAAGGGCCGGAAGCAGAACCTGGCCACGCGCATTGAACGCTTCGATCCAGACCGACGAGCCGCGGGCGGTCAGGCCGAGCGGCGGGTCGATGATGGCCGTGTCCCAGCGCGAGTACCGGCCCGGATATTCATAATTGGACGAAAACACCGCGCCGCGCCGGGAATCGAGCCCGGCGATCCAGGCCGATGTGCCCGCCTCATAGGATGAAGGACGGGCGGTGCGGGTCACCGCAATGCCGCCATGCGTCAGGTATTCGATCTTTTGGGAAGTCATGGTCTCTCCTCTCGTCGCCACCGGATCGGGGAGTACCGAAACAAAAGGCCGCCCGATTCCGGATCGGCGGCCTGTTCGTCAGACAAGGGTACGAGGGACGGGCCGCACTTTATGAAGCGCGCCACCAACCCTGGTTGTCTTGCCACTGAATTCTCATGACTTTTTCATAGACGACGCCAGGACCTTGTGCAAGCTTCGGCTCGCCTGGATCCTGGTCGCCCGACCGTCGTTTGCACAGAACGCTCGAAAGCCGTGCAGTGACGACGCATCCGATGCGACCGGTCGCCGGATCCGGAGCAAAACCCGGCCTGTACCGCCGGGCGGAAAGAAAAAGGGGAGGAACGGTGCCATGGGTCTGATACTTGCGATCGATCAGGGGACGACGTCGTCGAGGGCCATCCTGTTCGACGAGCGGCAATCCGTCGTGGCGGTCGCGCAGGAGGAATTCCCCCAGCACTTTCCGGCCTCCGGCCAGGTTGAGCACGCGCCGGAGGATTTGTGGCAGACAAGCGTGAGGACCTGCCGGGCGGCGATGGACAAAGCGGGTATTGGCCCTGGCGACATTGCCGCGATCGGTATCACCAATCAGCGCGAGACCACGCTGGTCTGGGATCGCGAGACCGGCGAGCCGGTCTACAACGCCATCGTCTGGCAGGACCGGCGCACAAGCGATTTGTGCGCCGCGCTGAAGGCGAGGGGTCTTGAACCGCTTTTCACGGAAAGAACGGGATTACTGCTGGATCCGTATTTTTCCGGCACGAAGGTGGCATGGATTCTGGACAACGTCGCCGATGCCCGATCGCGTGCCGAAGCGGGACGCCTGGTCTTCGGCACGGTCGACACCTGGCTGATCTGGAAACTGACCGGCGGCCGCGTTCACGTGACCGATGCCACGAATGCCTCGCGCACGCTGATGTACGACATAGGCAAAGGGAGCTGGGATCCGGAACTCTGCGACCATCTCGGAGTTCCCGTATCGATGCTGCCGGAGGTGCTCGACTGCAATGCGGAGTTCGGGGTTTCGGAGGCCTCCGTATTCGGCGCTGCGATTCCGATCCTCGGGGTGGCCGGCGATCAGCAGGCTGCCACGCTGGGTCAGGCCTGTTTCGAACCCGGCATGATGAAGGCGACCTACGGGACCGGCTGCTTTGCCTTGTTGAACACGGGTGAAGACCGGGTTGTCTCAAGGAACCGGTTGCTGACGACAATCGCCTATCAGCTCGACGGCCGGCCGACCTATGCGCTCGAAGGATCGATTTTCATTGCCGGGGCCGCGGTGCAATGGCTGCGCGACGGTCTCGGGATCATCGAGCGGGCCGAGCAATCCGGTCCGCTGGCCGGCGAGGCCGATCCGAACCAGGACGTCTACATGGTGCCCGCCTTTACCGGGCTCGGTGCGCCGTGGTGGGACGCCGAAGCGCGCGGGGCGATCTTCGGCCTGACACGTGCGAGCGGGCCGCGCGAATTTGCTCGCGCAGCCTTGGAATCCGTCTGTTACCAGACCCGTGATCTGCTCGAGGCAAAACGGCGGGACTGGCAATCCGGCAACGGGCAGACTGTCCTGCGTGTGGATGGCGGCATGGTGGCCAGCGATTGGACGATGCAATGCCTGGCCGACATTCTTGCCGCGCCGATCGATCGACCAACGGTGCTGGAGACAACGGCTCTTGGGGCGGCCTGGCTTGCCGGATCGAAAGCCGGCATATGGCCGGATCGGGATGGATTTGCCGGCACCTGGGCTTTGGAAAGCCGTTTCGAGCCGACAATGGATGCCGCCCTCAGGGAAAAGAAGTATCGGGGCTGGTTGGAGGCCGTCCGGCGCACGCTCGAGAACGACGTGCGGCAATGATGCTGGGAGCCTCTCTGACCGCCTGACGCGGTTTCCGGCGCGGTCAGGCGCGGATTTGCGGGGCTTGAGAAGCGGGACCGGCTTTCTGCGCGGTCCCGCCGTCAGTGTCCTGCTCGGCCTTTCAGCTCGGCCGTGTATCCCATCCGAGGGCGATGACAGGCGCGGGACCGCGCAGTTTGAAGTCGATCAGAAGGGAAAGATCGCAGAGCGGACGGTCGGCATAATCCGTCACCTCTAAGTCGGAGAATTCGAAGAACGGGTTTTCGAATTCGTCACCGATCAGTTCGCCCAGGAACACAACTGTTGCGTACCATTCCTGCAAGGGCATGTTCTCGCTCGGAATGTAGGTCTGCCAGCAATCGGGTTCGTGGCCGAGAGCGTCCTGAATATGGTCTTTGAAGTCATACATGGATGCAACTCCAACTGTCATTCGGATTTGATTTTGACTCCTCATCCCCGCTA
>JANQQB010000187.1 GCA_028285165.1 Rhodobiaceae bacterium | reverse complement strand
CGGCACGCGGCAGGACTGGCCGTCGGACATCGATGCGGTTCTGAAATCCGGAACCGGTACATCGCAGTCGACACAGCCATTGGCAGACGTTTATCCCGGTCTGTTCCATTTCAGCGGGCTCGACAGGGACCTTGGCGGTCCCGCCGCCTTTGAATTCTATCTCGTCCCGCTCTATGCGGCGCGGCCTGTGCACCAGGCGCGCTGGCGCCGGGATGCCGCGCCCCTGCTGTCTTGGGCCATAGATCGCATGATCGTCGTGCATGGACGCCAGGCCGAGTTCCTGCTGGGCGGCGATCTGGATGTCGCCAGCATTGCCGAGGGCATTCCGGCGATTGCCGAGGACCATCGGATGGTAGCCGCCAACCGTAATGGCGGCAGCGGATCCCTGGCTTTGTTGACGCGACAGGACGCGCGGTTCGATCGGATGTTTCTGTCGCCGAACATGCAACACGCGCCGGGGCCGGAAGAAGGTATTGCGTATTCCGGCAACCGGACGACACTCGAGGAAGGCCGCCAGGCGTCGGGGCAATCGCCGATTCTGGTGCGCCTCTCCCTCGAGGCGTCGACTGCGACTGCGCCGCCGGCGGATGAAAAACGGGGAAAGCGCCTCCCCGCCGATCTCACCCGGCTTCTGAGCGCGACGCCGGGCGGAAAGACATCCGTTCCCTTGCCGGTCCCGGGTCCGATCGACGGGCGTCCGATCGTCATCGGCCAGCGGTCTCTGGATGCGATCCTCGCCGAATTGTCCCGCCACTACAGGGAACGTCCGGACGATGTCGTGCAGGCTCTGGCCCGGATGATGGAAAAGCGGGCAGGCCGCACGGAATGACCGTCTTTCGGTTCGGGCGTGCGGCACAACGCCGTCCGGTCGGCCGGGAGTGGCGAACACCAAACATGGATGTTTCCATGTTTGGCACTGAGAGCCAGCAAGTCGGAAACATCCGACTTGCGCACGGATGTTCTGCCGCAGCCGCAGCGTGGTCTTTCACTGGCCCGAAACCCCCTCGACGTCTTGCCGCCACTCGCCAGCAGCCGGCTCGTTTTCGTATGGTGATGGGATCAATTCACGCTCGATTCACGCTGCTGTCTTAAAGGTTTGATTGATCTGCAAAAACACTTCGTCAATACGTTCTCAAGCGTTCACGAGCCCGATCAATTGTGTATTCTTTTCAAACCGAGAGTTTGAAAAGTGTGGGGGAGCCATGAACAGGCACGCCGGTGGTATTGTCTTCCAGTCTTTGGAAGTGGGTGAAGATGATCAGGACACGCAAGCCGGACCGGCAAATGGCCTGAGACATTTTATTCGTACGCCGCGCGCCGAGGAGCGCTACCGGATTTCAGGGCGCGACCCGCTGGAAAATCCGGCAGCGAGCCGTGATTTGCTCGGCCGGCTGGCGAAGATCATGATGCGCCGGGAAGTGTGGTCGACGCCGTTGGACCCGAACCTGAAACCATGGGAAAATCCCCACATCCCTGGCGGCTATACCTATCTCGCGCAGATCGTGGCCCATGACATCGTACAATCCGCCGTCTTGGCGCCCGATGTTAATCGACGCGCAGTTTTTCGAAATCATCGTGATCCGAAGCTCGACCTGGATACGCTCTACAGTGGCGGTCCGGTCATCTGCCCGCATGCTTACGCGGTGGCCGAGGACAACGATCTAGCCCGAATCAAGCTCGCGCTCGGTGTTTCCGGAAAAACCAAGACAAACGTGCCTGACGCCGTGCCGCCATTGCGCGACATTTCGCGCACCACGGACGGGCCGGGCAATGGTTTTCCCCGTGAGGGTCTGACCGAAGCCCGCGTCGCCGATCCGAGAAACGATGACAACGCGATCATCTCCCAATTGCTGACGGTGTTCATTCACCTGCACAACGGGCTGGTCGACTGGATTGCGAAGGAGCAACCTGTCCGACCGCACGAATCCTATTTCGAACACAAACAGCGGCTGTTCACGACTGCACGGGACTGTGTCGAGATCCTGTTTCGTCGTGTCGTGCGTCGGGACATGATGACACGATTCCTGCACCCCGATGTGCGCGCCCGGTATGACAAGGCCGATCCGGTATATCTGGATCCACGCCGGGATAACCGTGTATCTTTGGAATTTGCGCAGGCCGCGTTCCGCTTCGGGCATGCAATGGTCCGTCCGGACTACAAGATGGCGGACAACGATTTGGACGTGCACTCGATTGACAACACGCTGATCACCAATTCCGCCCGGCGTCCCTTCGAAATGCCGATGAATGAGACGTGGATCATCCAATGGCCGCTGTTTTTCGATTTCGGAGACGGATTGCTCCACAATCACAGCCGGCGCATCGGCCCGAACCTGTCCGGTACCTTGGAACCGATCACGCTGCCGACACCGCCGAATGAGGATGATCCGGTCAATCTCGGTCATCGCGATCTGATGCGCAGCGCCGCAGCCGGTGTATGGTCCGTCGGCGCGCTTATAGAGGCGATCCGGCAGATCGATGAAACGGCGTTGGAGGCCTCGCAATTGTGCAAGGATCCCGCAGGGATCGAGCCGGCGGTTCGGCAATGGTTGACGGACATCGACATCGGCATATTCCTCGACGGGGACGTGGATGCCCTGGCGAAGGATCCGCCTCTGCCGTTCTACGTTCTTTTCGAAGCGTTCCACGAATGCGATGGCCGGCATCTGGGCGTGCTCGGTTCGCTTTTGGTTGCCGAAACGATCTACAAGTCTCTCGATGTCGCCAAGACGCCGGCGGCTGACGTCGAGCAGGTTCTCGATGGCGTCCAGCAGGGCCAGGAAGTCAGTACAATGCCGGACCTCATTCGGCTGACATCTCGGCTTGCCGGACTGGACGAAGCCACGCCGCCTTTCATCTGAGTTTTCCGCCGCCACATCGACCAAGGAGATTGACCATGCCACTTAACCGGTTTGCCGTTAAGGACGGCTCCCACGCCGCGTTCGGCCGCCTGATTAAGGATTGGGCTCTCGAACGCGAAAAGCGGCCGACTTGCATCAAGGAGTTTCTCGACGCGCTTGAACGCCGTGGGATCGGCTTCGATCTGCCGTGGGGGTGCAACGTGTTGACAGAACTGAACCTTTTCGTCGGCGTTCCGGAACGTCTCGACATCCGGTTGCCCCCGCCCAGCTTCATTGAGGAATCCGAAGAGTACCTGAAGAAAAACGGATATCCTTTGCCGCGCTACTATCAGGACCTCTTTCAGACGGAGCCGAAATGGGGCGACACGCCGGAGGAGGCGATCGCGTTCCACGATGCGCGCGTCGGCGATTACACGGTCGCCAATTGCGCATAATGCGCCGACCCTTCGAAGGGGGTCGAAGCTGACCTCCTTTGGGTTTGGACGGCGCGGCACGTTTCGGAATTGGAGCGCCGGTGCCGCGCCCGTCCACACCGGTACCTTCTGCGGAGGCTGAGCCGGCCCGAGGGACCTATTCGGTGTACCGGATGTTTTCCACCGGAAACCCGGCACCCCGCAATCCTTCGCGCAGCCGCTCCCAGTCTTCCTGGTGGCTGATCGGGAACAGGTGGAGCAGCCAGCGCGTTACTTCCTCGTCAGACGGGGCTTCGTTTCCGATCCAGCGCTTTCGGATCAGCGCGAGGCAATGGCCGGCTTCGATGTGCGCCTCTTTTTCCATCCCGAGGTAATAGCGCGACGCCGCACGCCACACACCGTTGTTGGCCAGCGAATCCTTGGACTTGATCGCGGCTTCCAGCGCCTTTTCGTATTCGCCCCGAAAGAACAGAATGCCTGCGTGATAACCCCATTGGGAGGCATTGGGCAGCGGTGTCGCGTCGACGGCATCGAGGCGAAGCTGTTCCGCCCGTTCATACGCGCCGTGAAAGGCATGGCCTTGGGCTGCCGAGATGAGCGTCCATGGATCGTGGTCGTTCAGTTCCACCGCAAGGTCGAAATGCAGTACGGCGAATTGGTGGGAACGACTGAAGGCGTAAGCCCATGCCAGACAGAGTTGTGCCCGGGAGTCGATCGGATCAAGTTCGACCGCCTTTTTTGCGAGCGTGAGGGATTCGTCTTGCAGTTCTTTGGAGCGGAAGACGCCGGGCTGCGCGATATGCGCCGTGTTGCCCAACTGGGCGAGACTGCTATAGGCGGGCGAAAACGCCGGTGCTTCGTCGATAACGTCATGGAACAGCGTTTGTGCCTCTCGCCAATTGTCGTGGCTGAATTTGAGGATAAGGGACTGTCCCCGTAGCCATTTGTCGTGCAGGAACGTTGGAAGTTCGCTGCCTTCGGTCGCATGCACCAGCCGTTCGACAGACAGGTGGATGTTGAGGGCCTGCGTCAGCCGCTTTACGACGCGATACTGGGTCTGCAGCCAGGTTTCGATATTGAGATCGCACTGGTCGCTCCAGACAAAGGAATTCGTCTGCAGGTTCTTTAGCGTCACGACCAGCTTGACCGAGTCGGTCATCCCATAGGCTGTTGTGCTGATCCGATAGACGGGAAAATCCTGGGGCGCATCCGCTGCATTGGCGTCGCCTTCGGTGATGTGCCATTCGCGGAATTGAACCAGGAAGGCAATGAGCGAATGCCGAAAGCCGTGCACGAATTGCAGACGGTTCGGTTCAATGCCCGTTGTTTGGAAATCCTCGACGATGAGGATCGGCTTGTGGTGCCGGATCTCAATGGACGAGGACATGCCGGCGACCTTCTGGTCGTCGCTGGTTCCCGAAAAATGACCGAGTTTGATTTGTGAAACGAGATCGGCGGTCTCCTCGGAGGGTTCCATGCCGTATTCGTCGTCGAGCAGGTCCCACAACGTCTTGTAGACGCGCAGCGCACCGCTCACATCGCCTGAACTGGCCCTGATCCGCATGAGATGGCGACAGGCCTGTTCGTGAGTCGGGTCGAGGTTGAAGACCGCTTCCGCAAACCGCGCCTGATCACGCTCGCTCCGGTGCGAGGCGGTCATGCCTTCCTCTAGCGTTCGCAGCAGCCGGTTGTGCAATCCCTGCCGGGTTGCCAGAAGCCAGGAACGGAAGGCCGGGTCGATATCCTCGATGGCGCGCAGAATTTCGTCTGTGTACCGACGCGTCGACAGCAAAAGCGGATGGACTTCGCCTTCTTCGGCCCTGCGAATGACGTCGAGAATATCGACCTGAATCGTGCCCTGGCCGAGTGCGATCCTCAGATTGTCGGCATAAAGGCCGGTATAACCTGCATCGCCGAAATCGCGACGGAGGCGGCGGAGCGCCTGGCGCAGCGACGCCCGCGCACGTTCTTCGTCGGATTCACTCCAGAACAGGCCCACCAGCCGTTCGCGCGTTTCGGTTTGCGATTCCGCGAGGGCGATATAGCCCAGCATCGCAGCCAGTTTCTTGCTCTTGAGATTGACCTGCCGGTCCGCGACGCTGACCGTGACGTCGCCGAAGAGCGAGAGGGTAAGCTGCGCTTGTTTATTAGGATCGTTGGCAGACACGGCGAAACAAACTCCCCCCGCACGTCACCCTAGTGCAAAGGAATGTCGTTTGTATACACCGACCCGCCGCCGGTTTCCGCGATCCGCAATTGCAGGCGTTGCGTCTCTACCTGCGCCGGCCACAATTGGAGACTGGGCGAAAAAACCCGCACGGTCGGGATGCCCGGCGGTTGGCGGGTAAGGTCGACAACGAAGGCCTTGTGCCCTTTTTCCTGCAAACGATCGGTCAGCCAAGTGAGGCGAGCATCTTCGTCCGGTGCCGGTTCGTCCTGCAATGCCGCCGGTACGTTTCGCGGGTGCAAAAGGGCGCAGGTCTTGGCTGACAGGGATGTCCGTCGCAAAAGGTGCCGCTTGTCAGCGTCGTTCAGCGCGGCATCGCCCCGTTCACGACGTTTGGCGTCGAGCACGTCATAGGCCATTTCCATTTGGCACATCTCCTGAATGGCCCGTTCCGCAGCAGTGGCAAGGCACGTGTCGGCGGCTGTCCCGCAGGCAACCGAATGTCCATCCTGGTCCGCGGATACAGCCGCGACGCAAGGGATGTCGAGATCCGAAGTAATGTTGAGGAGCCAGGCGTGCCGTGTGTGTTGGCCGTCCCTGAGAAACGCCAACCGGTCGCAGGCCGCTGCCAAGGCCGGATCCGCCGGATCGACCGGCCGGGCGAAGCTTCCGCCCGACCACCAGAGCGCAACGGCGTCGCGTTCAACGAGTTCCAACAGGCCGTGCAGAATGGCGTTCGAAAGACTTGCGCCCGCTCCACACCCCGTGCTCAACGCGGCAAAAGGGGTTTCGATATCCGCCCGCCGCAGACAGAGATCGGCTGGCAGGAGCACGGTTTCATCACTGGCCAGTGTCTTTGCGCGGACGAAATGGTCAGCCGAAGTCACGGCACGATCATATCCGCCGAGGTCGGGCTTCGCCGCACCGTCGGTGCCGTCGATCAAGTCACCGTGCCGTTCAATCTGTGAAAGGTATTCGACGGCTTCGCCAACGCAAGCGAGGAACGCTTCTCGCATGGTCACGCCGGATCCCGTGACGCTGCCTGCTGAATGGCCCTCCAGTTCGTTGTCCAGCAGTCCCGGCCGAACGACGCCTCCGAGCATGATCAGTCGCGGGGCATGCCGTGTTGCGATCGGGATCAACTGATCCAGGTATTGCGCCGCCGCCAGCATCCGGAGCGCATGCTCCGGGTTTCCGGAAGTGTCTGCGAGACCCGTATCGGCATCGACAAATCGCATATCGGCCAGAAAATCCCGTACGGTTCCGGGCGGGACCGGGATCGAGCCGGACTGGGCCGCCTCCAGGGCGGTCATGCACTGGCGGATGAAAGGGTTCATGGTGAATTCAAAGGACTGCGTTCAATATCGTTATTCTAGTAACAACGCCTTGAATTGTAACCAACTATTCCGAGTATTCAAGGATCGTCGGTGCCTGCGGCAATCGGTTGGAAGCAGACCATTCCCATGGCGTCGCATGGCCTTTTCGGTGGGCCGGTCAGTCGAACAGGCAGTCGGGGCTGGCGGGGTGAGGCTGAGGCTCATTGAAGGTCATGTCGGCATTCGCCATCGATCGCCTTGGGCACAGCGCCACGCGCAACGACATTGCCGCATGATCAAACAATTGTCGGCATCGCGCCAGATTGACCCGTTGTGCCAGCGAACTGCCTGGCAATGGCCCTCAAACGTTCGGGTATCCTGCCCGGTACGGGCGATTTCACGTCCGCCGACATACAACGACCTCTGTAGCTAATCGATGGGATTGCCGGGGGACACCATTCGGACGAAGTCGCGGAGGGCCTGCGCCGTCGCACCGTGCGGAGAGGCGTCGAAATCTTCGGCAGGGCCGAGCGCGGTGACCGCGCCGACCATCGTATCGAATGCCGAATAAACCGGCGCGGACAGGGCGTTGATGCCGGCTTGCAGATCACCGGTCGCACGCCCGAATCCGGTCTGCCGGGTCTCATGCCGCAGCGCTGCGGCCCGCTCGCGCGTCGCTTCGGCCGGCAGGCCGGGCCGGTGGTCCGGGGCATCCAGGAGAGTGCGGTACCGGGAGTCCGGCAGGAAGCCGAGAAACGCCCGGCCGGTCGCCGAGGTCAGGAGCGGCAGGATCGAGCCGACCGAGACGATCACGGTGACCGGCCGCAGGCTGTCTTCCCAGCGCAGGACCAGAGGACCCCGGTCGCTCCATCCGGCCACAAAACAGGTCGCGCGGATCGTGTCCCGGAGGGTGCTGAGCCGTTCGCAGGCCTGTTTGACGGCGTCGTGCCGACCGAGCGCCGCGACGCCGAGACGCAGCGCAGCCGGGCCTAGATCGTATCGCCCCGACCGGTGCTCCTGGACGACCATGCCGGTCGCGGCAAAGCTGGCAAGGTAACGATGCGCCTTGGCCGGCGGCATGCCGGCTTTGGCGGCAATGTCTTTCAGGGCGAGCGGACCGGCGGCGGCGGCCAGAACGTCCAGAAGGGCCATGCCGGTTTCGATTGCGCCGACGCCACGCTTTACGGGAACCGAAGGAGGATCGGGCGCCATACCGTCTCGGCCTGCTCAGAAAGACGCAAAGGGACTTATTTGACCCCTGGAGTATCAAATTATATAATACGTAAATAAATTACACAATACGTAATTATCAGGGAGCGCTTTATGATGCACACCACTGACGGATCGCCTGGACCGGTGCCCGCCGTCCCGGGACCTGAGCCGGAGATCGATCCGGCTGCTTTCGATCTGCTCCCGCCGCCGGCCGATTTTGTCCCGCGCGCCTATGACTATTATCGAGCCCTGCGCACCGATCGTCCGGTGCATCGCCTTTCCGACGGGTCCTATCTGCTGACGCGATACGACGACCTTGTCGCCGCCTACCGGAACCCGTCGGTATGGAGTTCGGACAAGACGGTCGATTTCAAACCGAAATTCGGAGACTCGCCGCTCTACGAGCATCACACGACCAGCCTGGTGTTTCGCGATCCGCCCGACCACACGCGCATCCGAAAGCTGTTCCAGCACGCGTTTACCCGCAAGGCGCTCGCCGCGCTGGAACCCCGTATCCACGCCCTTGTCGACGGCTATCTCGATGAATTGGAAGACCGGCGGGAGATGGAGGTCGTGGGCGACTTTTCCTTCAAGCTGCCGGTCGAGGTGGTTTGCGACATGCTCGGCGTGCCGGCATCCGACCGGATCCTGATCCGCGACTGGGCGCTGCTCATCCTGGGGGCTCTCGAACCAATCCTCCCACAGGACCGCTTCGAGGCCGGCTGCCGGGCGGTGGAGGATTTCAAGGCCTATCTGCGCGACCAGATCCGCCATCTGAAGGCGCATCCCTCGGATCGACGCGACGGCGAGATCCTGTCAGCCCTCGTCGATGCGGAGGAGGATGGTCAGAAGCTGACCGAACTGGAATTGCTGCACCAGTGCATCTTTTTGCTGAATGCCGGTCATGAAACCTCGACCAACATGCTGTCGCACGGCATCCATGAATTCCTGAATCATCCAGCCGAGATCGCCCGTTTGCGGGCGGATCCCGGCCTCGCGGAATCGGCCGTCGAGGAGGTGCTGCGCTATCACCCGCCGATCCAGATCAACAATCGGCGGGCATTGGTCGACACGGACCTGTCGGGATTTGCCTTTCCGACCGGCAGCATGGTGCATCTGATGATCGGCGCGGCCAACCGCGACCCTGACCAATTCCCCGATCCCGATCGTTTCGATATTGCCCGGCGCCCGAACCGGCATCTGTCTTTCGGCCTCGGCATTCACATCTGCGCCGGTAATGCGCTCGCCAGGCTGGAAGGTCAGATCGCCTTCGGCAAACTGTTCGACCGGTTTCCCAGCCTCAACCTGGTCGCACCGGCGCGACTGTCGAACCGCGTCCGGTTCCGGGAAGTCACCGAATTGCGGATCGCCCTGTAGCGCTGAAAGCGTTCAGGGAACAGCGTTGAGGATGCCTGATCCTAACCGTCGGACGTTGCGAGGCGAAGCGCCTTGTGGCCCTCCGCGAGGACGGCTCCCTCCTCGATGTCCAGGTCGGCAATCGTCCCGTCCGCCGGCGCCTCGTAGGGCACTTCCATTTTCATCACTTCCATGATGAAGAGCGTCTGGCCTTTCGAGACGGCATCGCCGTTCTTGACCAGCACCTTCCAGGCCGTGCCGCCGGTTTCCAGGATGATCGAATGGGACATGAGCGGGCGCCTTTTCAGGGTCTAACGGTAAAGCCGGTCGGCCCGACCAGCGACGGCAGGAGCGGTTGCACGCGGTCGATCCAGCGGCACAGCATCGGGCGTGTTTCGCGCGGATCGATCAGGTCGTGCACGGAAAACGCTTCAGCGCGGGGAAACGGCGATTGTTTCGCGGCAAGCGCTGCCTCCAGTTCCCGGCGTTTTGCGTCGGGATCGTCCGCGGCGGCAATCTCGCGATGATAGGCGACCGCGACGCCGCCCTCCACCGGCAGCGGACCGGATTCCGCCGAAGGCCAGGCAAGCACATAGGCGTCCGGTCCGTAATGCGCCGCCTGCGCCACGCCGAACGACCGCCGCACCATGACCGAGGCCCAGGGCACCCGGCTCATCGCCGCCGTCAGCACCGTTGATGCACCGTGTCGTATGGTCGCCTGGCGCTCCGCTTGCGATCCGATCATGAAACCCGGCTCGTCGACGAAACAGACGATCGGCAGATGGAACGTGTTGCACAATTCGATGAAGCGCCGCGCCTTCTGCGCGCCGTCTGCCGTCATTGCGCCGGCCAGATGCCGGCCGTCATTGGCCCAGATCCCGACCGGCTGTCCGTTCAGCCGGGCGAGCCCGGTGATCTGGCTGCGGCCATACCCGCCTCCGATCTCAAAGAACGACGAATCATCGAGGACAAGGCTGAGGAGAAACCGCATGTCGAAGGCCTGGCGGCGGTTCTTGGGAATAATGTCGGCAAGCGCTGCCTCCCGTCGATCGACCGGATCCTCGCTCGGCCGCACAGGCGCCGTTTCCCAGACATGGCCCGGCAGGTAGGACAGGAACCCGCGGATCTGGGTAAGGCAGTCGGCTTCGTCGAGGCCCGCATTGTCGATCGTGCCGTTGCGCGCATGCACGTCGGCGCCGCCGAGCTCTTCCTTGCTGACCTTTTCGCCCATCGCCCGTTCGACGACGACGGGGCCGGCAATCAGGATCTGTGCCGTATCCCGTGCCATGACCGAGAAGTGGGCACTGACCAGACGCGCTGCCGGCATGCCCGCCACCGCGCCAAGGGCGGCGGTCGCCACCGGCACGCTCGCCAGCGCCTCTGCAACCGATTTGAACCGCGGCGGTTCGTAGACCGGTGCACTCAGCGTCCTTTCCTTGCTGCCGCCGACGCTGCCGCCGGCGCCCTCGTGCAGGCGGACCAGCGGCACGCGATGTTTGATCGCGAGCTCTTCGGTATAGACGCTCTTACGCAGGCCGGCCGGCGAAGGCGATCCGCCTTTCATCGTGAAACCTTCACCGCCGACGACAATCCGGCGCCCGTCTATGCGGCCGAAACCAAGCACAAAATTAGCCGGCGCATAATCGACTATCGCGCCGGTCTCGGCGGTCGTCGCATGACCGGCGAGCATGCCGACTTCCTCGAACGATCCCGGATCGAGAAGCGCATCGATTCGCTCCCGGATCGTCAGACGGTTCTTGCCATGCTGGCGCGCAACGGCCTCCGGCCCGCCCTGTTCCAGGGCAAGATCGCGGCGTTGCAGGATCTTGTCGGTCTCGTCTTGCCAGGTCATCTGTTCCGGAAAGGTTTTGTTGGGATTCCGCGTTTAGTGAAAACCGAAATGACCATTGACGACAAGCCTTTGCGCGACCGTTGGCGGATGTTTTTCCGGTGCCCGTTCCCGCTTTGCTTGCCAGAGGACATCCTATGCAGTCGATTGCCGAGCGATACCGCACCTTTGCCTGGGTGGAGGCGCATGGCGTGAGTGCCCGATACGAGGCACTCGCCGACCTTGTTGCCGATACGCCGGAAGCGCTGGCTTTCCTTTCCGAATTGCCGGTCGAGAAACAGCAGCCGAACCTTTTCTTTGCCGCCTTGCGCCAGACGACGGGCTTGCCGCGGACCGGGCGCCAATTGCGGGATCAATTGGCGCTCCGCGGCAACGCGGTCAGGCAGGTCATGCTCACCCGGACCACCCAGACCAACGAACCGGGGCGGTGTGCGGTTCTGGTGCCGGTTATGGCGCGCCTCGGCGGTCCGCTGGCCCTTCTGGAAGTGGGCGCCTCGGCCGGCCTTTGTCTGCTGCCGGATCGCTACGGCTACGCCTATGGCAGCCATCGGATCGCGCCGGGTGAAGCCGGTTCGCCACGCGCCCCGGAGTTTCCGTGCGAGACCCGTGGCGGCATCCCGCTGCCGGCGGCGGTTCCGGAAATCGTCTGGCGGGCGGGAATCGATCTCAATCCGCTCGATGTGCGGCTGCCCGAAGACCGGGCCTGGTTGCGCGCGCTGGTCTGGCCGGATCAGCCCGACCGGGCGGAACGGCTGGACGACGCGCTGCTGGTAGCCGCCCGCAACCCGCCGCGGGTGTTGAAAGGTGATCTCTTGACAGACCTTTCGCCCGTCGTGGCCTCTGCGCCTTCGGCGGCCCGGCTCGTCATCTTCCACACCGCGGTCTTGGCCTACATTTCCGATGTCGCTCTAAGACGGGATTACGCCGAGCGCATGGCCGATCTGGACGCGGTGTGGATCTGCAACGAATCGCCGAACGTCTTTCCGGAATGGGCCGAGCGCGCCCCGCCGTCGCCCGGGCCCGACTGGTTCTTGCTTGCCGTCGACGGCGAACCGGTTGCCTGGACGAAACCGCACGGACAGGCGATCTACTGGTTCGGCAGATGAGATGAAAAGAAGCCGCGCGCGTCAGTCGATCACATCGACATAGATTTCAGCATCCAGGTCGTCCAGCTGCGCCTGCAGGTGGGCCCGGACATCCTGGACGGCCTGATTGTAGATCGACGGGCCCAGTGTCTTGAGAAACAGCGAGACCACTTCGTTCGCCTGGAACTCCGACAGGTCCTCGTCGAATTCCTCGGCGAACAGGTTCTGCATTTCTCCGATGAAACGGGACCGTCGGTCCGGGTCGAGTTTGATGGCCATGGGATGTGCTCCATTGGGCGGCTCCGAGGTACGCCGACAGACCTGGATCAGGGCAGTTCGAGCACGGCGCCGAA
Organism: Rhodobiaceae bacterium; assembly: GCA_028285165.1. Classification (GTDB taxonomy): domain Bacteria; phylum Pseudomonadota; class Alphaproteobacteria; order Rhizobiales; family JANQQB01; genus JANQQB01. The sequence continues at coordinate 15,528 of JANQQB010000187.1, read as the reverse complement.
CCGGGGATCCGAATTCGGGCCCGTCTGCGGAATTGACCGATGGGAGGACCCGTTTTCCGGCCGGCATGCCGCTTGCCTTCCACGCCTCGACGGGCCGTCAGTCGAAAAGCCCGGTCACCGCGTCGAGACTCTGGATCCGAAAGGCCTGAATATCGACATCGCTGTCCGTCATGGCCGGACCGAAATCCACCAGCCCGTCCAGCACCGGCATCACGGTCGCGCTGAAACGCGGCAGGATTTCCGGTTGGTCTCGATAGGCGATCACCAGATAGCGCCGTCCCGGCTTGCAGGGCCCGACCGGCCAAAGTCGGTCATTGGGCTCGTTCGAATACCGCCACCGATCGTCGAAGGATCCGGTGAGCACCTGTTCGACTGTCAGCGTGGGACCGTCGCAGGACCGCAGCCGGCCGACGAACACGCCGTGCGCCATGGCCAACCAGTCGCGCAGATCGAGCGACAGGCCGGAGACGAGCGATGGGTCCGCAATCAGCCGCCTGACGGCGGTCAGCCACAGATCGTCGGGCTCTCTGATTTCCTCGTAGGCGCGCCAATGCGGATGGTCGACGAACAGGAGATAGGTTCGCCCCAGGATGAAGCTCGGATGCATGGCGCAATCCGGTCCGTTCCACTGCCGGGTCGTGCGTTTGTCCCAGAACACCGCGTCGCGGTGACCGTTGAAATCCCCGTTTGTGTCATAGTCGATGTCGGCCAGCGTTCCCGTGCTGAGCGAAAACCGGTCGGGGGCGGCCCCGCGCAGCACTTCCACCGTTTCGAACTCCGCCAACCGTCCGCGTGACAGGCCCTGGAAGGGCGTCGTGCCGAGCGTGTCGAAGGTTGCCTGATCCGTCCCCCCGATAACCCGGGCGAGCACGATCACCTGGGTCTGCTCGACGAGGTGGCTGTGATGCGTGGTCAGGTCCTGCGGTGGAACAGTGCAGGCAAGCGTCGGTCGCGCAAGCGCCATAGCCGCCGGTAGCAAACCCAACAGGCAGGCGCGGCGCGACAAGTGTGTGGGTGTCATCCGGCGCTCCGGGCAAGGCTTCGGGAAACGGGCTGGCAAGACGATTGTACGATGCCGGCCGCTGCGTCCTTAACCATCAAGATAGGCATACACGCACGTCGACGTCGCGCCGATTTTCGCCGGATCCGCCTGCCAGAAGTCGATCCGCACCGTCGCCATACGACGTCCGTTGGACAGAATCGTGACGCCGATCTCGGCATCGCCGGCCATGAGGGGGCGCATGAAATTGCTTGCCATGTCGACGGTCGTCATGGCGCGGTAGCGGCCGTTGCGGGCGGCCAGTGCCAGAACGGCAACCGTGTCGGCGGCGGCAGCAATCGCCTGTCCGCAGACTATACCGCCCTCGCGCGACAGGGCCGGATTTTCCGGCAGCACGAAGCGGGCGCCCTGATCGGTGATCTCGGTCGCCCGCAATCCGAGATCCTGGATCCAGGGTGCGAAGACCTCGCGATAGAGCGCATCGATCGCATCGAGGTCGAAGGCGGTTTCCGTCATGGCGTTCTCACATGTTGTTCGGCAGGACCAGAACCAGCCATGGAATGAAAAGCAGCAGCACAAGGCGGAAGATATCGACCACCCAGAACGGCGTCACCCCACGAAAGATCGTACCGGTCGAGACATTGCCGACCACACCTTTCAGCACGAACACGTTCAGTCCCACCGGCGGGGTGATCAGGCTGATTTCGGTGACCACGACCACGATAATGCCGAACCAGACGGGATCGAAGCCGAGGCTCGTCACGAGCGGGAAGAAGATCGGCACGGTCAGGAGCAGCATCGACAGGCTTTCGAACACGCAGCCGAGCACAATGTAGACCAGAATGATCATCAGCATGACCGACATCGGCCCGAGACCGAGGCTGGAGACCAGCGACAACAGCGCTTCCGGCAGGCCGGCCAGATTGATGAAATTCGAAAAGATCCAGGCGCCGATCAGAACCGCGAACAGGGTCGCTGTCGTATGGGCCGTCTCCACCAGCACTTCGCGCACATCCGCGAATGTCAGGTTGCCGCGTGACAGCGCGATCAGAAACGCGCCGGCCGCGCCCATGCCGGCCGCTTCCGTCGGCGAGAAAGTCAGGTTGATTGGCCAGAAATTGAGCGCGCCGTAGAGACCGCCGATCACGATAAAGAAGAGGAGCAACACGGCCCAGATATCGCCGAGCGCCTTGCCGCGTCCCGCCCAGCCGGTGCGTTCGCCGGCCGGCCCGGACTCCGGATCGCGCATCACCGTGTATTTCACGGCGGCCAGATAGAACAGGACACCCATCAGGCCGGGAATGATGCCGGCAATGAAGAGTTTGCCGATCGAGGTCTCGGTCAGGAGGCCATAAATGACGAGAATGACGCTTGGAGGGATCAGAATCCCGAGTGTGCCGCCGGCGGCAATGGAGGCTGTCGACAGGCGGTCGGCATAACCGTATTGCCGCATTTGCGGCATGGCGACCTTCGACATGGTTGCGGCGGTCGCGAGCGATGATCCGCAGATCGCGGAAAAACCGGCACAGGCGACGATGGTCGCCATGGCGAGGCCGCCACGCAAATGCCCCATGAAGACATAGGCCGCCTGATAGAGTTCGCGCGACAAGCCGCCCTTGTTGACGAACAGCCCCATCAGAATGAACAGCGGCACGACGGACAGGCCGTAATCCTGTGAGGTGTCGATGATCAGCCGTCCGGCCATCGAGACCGCTGCCGTGGCATTCGTCTGGTAGGCAAAGCCGATGATGCCGACGAGCCCCATCGCAATGGCGATCGGCATCCGCAGGAACACCAGCAGGAGGACGGCGGCAAAACCGATGCAGGATATCAGCATGGGCGTGTCTCCGCCGCGGGGTGGGAACTTTTGGCGGGCCTGGACCGGGCCACCGGACGGGACGCCATCGACGTGCGGCGCATCAGGCGGACGTCACGCCCGCGGGAACCCGGGCCGGTGCAAAGATCCTGAGGACACCGCGCAAGATCAGAACGAGTGCGGTCACGAACGTGCTCACGGCGATGAAATAGGCGATGTAGAATTGCGGCATGTTCAGGTATTCCGTCACATCGCCGTAGGATCGCGCCCGTTCAGCAAGGGTCCAGACCCTCAGTGCCGGCCAGAACAGCACGGCACCGCAGACAAGGTCGACGGCGATGTCCCGGAGGCGGGCCAGCATTCTGGGAAAGAACGGGTCCAGCAGGTCGACCGCGATATGCGTGCCCCGCCAGGTCACGACCGGCAGCGAGGCGAACACGATGATCGCCATGAACAGCCGGGTCAGTTCGGTCGCCGCCTCGATCGGTGCGTTGAACGCCGACCTCAACACGACGTCGGCAAACGTCATGGCCATGAGTGCGAACAGCACCGCGCCGGCCAGCCATGACGGTCCCTGGACGAGCATGATGCCCGCCCAGGATTTGTTTGTATTGCGCGCGGACGCGGTCATCTTAGCCGTCGTTCGCTTCGACTGCCCCTCAATTCGCCTTCATTTCAGCGGCGATGAAGGCCTGAACGGCTTTGGCGTCGATGCCCTTGGCGGAGACTTCGCCGAGCACTTTCTCGATGATCGGGCCGGCGATTTCGTCATAGGCGGCCGTGTCCTCGGCCGATGCCGTGGTGATCGAATTGTCCGATGCAGCCTCGGAGGCTTCCCGGCCCATCTTGTCGATTTCGTCCCAGACACTGCCGGCCATGCGCGACAGCGGTTCGCCGAAGACGGTTTCCAGTGCCTTCCGGTCCTGTTCCGACAATCCGTCGAACGTGTCTTGGTTCATGATGGCGGCGAAAGAGCCGCGATAGAAGCCGCCGGGGACTTCGAACGTGTGCTGGGCGACCTCGGTCAGCTTGAAGCCGCGTTTGCCTTCCATCGGCATCATCACGCCGTCGGCGGCCTTGGATGCGAGCGTTTCATAGACTTTCGGAGCCGGCACGCGGATGCCGGTCGCGCCGAGCGCCGTGCCCACGTCACCGGAAACGCCGCCGCCGAGCCGCAGCTTCATGCCCTTGATCTGGTCGAGGGACGTAACTTTGGTCGCGGAATGCAAGACGCCCGGGCCGTGTGTATGCAGGCCGATCAGTTTCACGCCCTTGTGTTCATCGGCGCCGGCCAGGAACTTTTCGTAAGCGCGCCAATAGGCGACCGAGGCGGCTTCGGCGCTGCCTTCGTAACCCGGCAGTTCGATCATTTTGGTGGCGACGAACCGGCCCGGGTTATAGCCGTGGAAGATCCAGGTGATGTCGGCGGCGCCGTCCTGGACGATGTCGAACTGGGCCGGCGGCGGCGCCAGTTTGTATTTGATCTGGGCCGTGACCCGCCCTTCCGTGGCCTCTTCGATCATTTCGATGAATTTCGGCCACATGATCGCGTTGATCCCGTGCGTCGGCGGTGCCCAGCTGGAAATCGTCAGGGTCTTGTCCGCGGCGACCGCCGAAAACGATAAAGTCATCGCGACGAGCGCGCTCGCCGCAAAACCGGCCATTTTATGCAGTGCTTTCATGGAGTCCTCCGTCAGTGCTTCTTCTTGACCCCCTCAAGGGGTCGCTTGTTCTGGCGAAGCCGACACTATCGGTCGCCTTTTTGTAACCATCAACCGGGGCGTGTCGGGCCGGTATTCGGTCTCAGACCAGTGCCCGCACGGCATCGGCAATAACCTTTCCAAGCGCATTTCGCGGCAGGGCGTCAACAAAAACAACGTCGCGTGGTTTCTTGAAGCGGGCAAGCCGGCCGTCGAAGACATCCAGAATCTGATCCCGCGTGATGGCATCATCCTGCTTCACCGCGACGACGACGGGCACCATGCCCCAGCGCGTATCCGCGCGGCCGACGACACTGGCTTCTTTCAGTCCGCCGACATCGCGCAGCACGCGTTCCAGTTCGGCAGGATAGATGTTCTCGCCGCCGGAAATGATGACGTGCTTGATCCGGTCTGCGAACCAGTAATTGCCGTCGTCGTCGACCCGGGCGACATCGCCGGTCCGGAACCAGCCGTCGACCAGACTGGCCGCATTGGCATCCGGATTGTTCCAGTATCCGTCGAGGATGTTTTCGCCGCGGATCCAGATTTCTCCGTCCGTGCCCGGCGCCACGTCCTTGCCATCGTGACCAACCAGCCTGACATCGCACAAAAGGCCACAGCGTCCGATCGAGCCGATGGTGCAGAACGCCAGGTCGGCGCGCTGATAGATCGCCATCGGGCCGGTTTCCGTCGCGCCGTAGATCTGCTGCAGGGGAATGCCGCGCGCATGCACGGCTTCGATCAGCGGGACGGGCACGTCGGTGGAGCCGATCGAAACGGATCTGAGGGACGAAAGGTCGGCTTCGGACCATGCGGGCAGGGCAATCATCGCCTGAAGCAGCGTCGGGACCGTATTGATCAGCGTGATCCGGTCGTCCTGAAGCGCCTGCAGCGCCGCTTCGGCTTCGAACTTTTCATGCAGGACCAGCGTTGCGCCATGCAGGAGCGCCGGCAGCGGCTGGATGTTGAGACCGCCGACGTGGAACAGCGGCAGCACATTCAAGACGACATCGGCCGCCGTAATGTCATAGGCATGCTGGCTCATGATCGCGTTGCACCGCAACGCCCGTTGGGACAGCACCGCGCCTTTCGGATTGCCGGTGGTGCCCGACGTATAGACGATGAGGACGGGATCGGTGTCCTGGCCGCCGGACGGCGCGTCCGTGTTGCCGCAAGCAAGGCTCCGGTCCGCCAGGCTCGGCTGGTCCGCGTCGGGCTGGATCGGAACGGCAACGCAGCCTTCGCTCGCCGCGGCGACGGCTTTCGCCTTGTCGGCGAAGACGGAACCGTAGAACAGGACCCGGGGTGCGCAATCGCAGGCAATGAATTGCAATTCGGCAAGCGCCAGACGCCAGTTCAGCGGCACCAGCACGAGCCCCAACCGCGCGGCTGCGAACAGAAGCACGAACTGGTCCGGATGGTTCATGCCGTAGAACGCGATCCGGTCGCCACGCCGAAGGCCAAGATCGGTCGCGAGCATGGTCGACGTCTGTCGGATGCGCGTGTGCAACGCCTGGAACGACAGCGCATCGCCCTCAAAGGCGATCGCGGTCTTGTGCGGACAGAACCGGGCGTGGCCGGCGATCCAGGCGTCCAGTGTCATGCGTCGTCGCTTTCGCCCGCCTCGTAGAGCGTGCCCTTGCCGATCATGTCCATGCACAATTCCGCCGTCCAGGGCAGCATCAGCGAGCCGCAGCGGCTGTCGCGGTAGAGCCGCTCCAGATGCAGGCTTTTCAGCATCGACTGACCGCCGCAGGTGCGGATCGCCAATTGCGCGATCTCGTTGGCGTTTTCCATCACGGTGTATTGCGCGCACCAGGCGCGCAGCAATTGCTCCTTGTCCGGGTCCGGCCGGGCTTCGGAGATCGATTGGAACCAGAGGGACTTGGTCTGTTCCAGCATGAGGCGCATCTGCGCTACGGCCAATTGTTTGGTCGGGTACATGCGCCGTTTGACCGGCGGCGTGCCCGGCATTTCGCCGCGCAGGTAGCGCACGGTGAAATCGTAGGCCGCCTGGGCGATGCCCATATAGCTTGGTGTCAGGGTCATGAACATGTGCGGCCAGCGCTTGGCGGCGCTGAAATAGATGCCGCGCGGCATCAATTGTTCTTCGTAGGGCACGAGCACGTTGTCGAACAACAGGGTGCGCGAGACCGTGCCGCGCATGCCGAGCGGATCCCAATCGCCCACCACCGACACGCCCTTGGTGTCCGCCGGCACGGCGATGTACATCGTGTTGCGCCGCGACGGCTCGGCATCGGGATGGTCGAGTTCGGTGCAGAGCGCACCGTAATAATCGGCATGGCCGGACAGCGAGGCGAAAATCTTCTTGCCGTTGATCCGCCAGCCTTCGTCGGTGCGCAGTGCGGTCGTCCCGAACGCCTTGGCGCCGGCGGCCGCGGCGCCGCCTTCCGAAAACGGCTGCGCATAGATCGCGCCTTGATCGAGAATGCGCGCATAATGGCGCTGCCGCATGGCCTCGTGTTCGGCCTGCGTAGCGGCATCCATCTTCAGGCCGTCCGCCAGGAAGCCGGTCCACAGGCAGGAACTGACATGCATGTTGAAGGTCAGTGCCGTCGCGCCGCAATACCGGCCGATTTCCGAGGCGGCCAGCATGTAGGTCTTCAGGTCCGCCCCGAGGCCGCCATTCTCCTTCGGAATGCAGATCCCGAGCATGCCGGACGTATGCAGGTCGCGGTAGTTTTCGGTCGGAAAGGTCGCGTCCCGGTCGTAGCGGGCCGCCCGGTCGGCAAAAACGGTCTGACCCAGCGACCGGGCGCGCGCCGACAGGTCGGCCTGCTGATCGGTCAGGTTCCAGGAGGCGGGATCGAAGATCGGTGCGTCATCGGCAACGGTGTCGGCGATCGGCAGGTGGGCTTCGGCCAGGGTCATGGTCTCTCCTCAATGGATGTGAGAAAGTCCCGGATGAGGGCGTTGCAGGCGTCGGGTGCTTCCAGGTTGATCAGGTGGCCGGCGCCGTCGATCAGATGATAGACCGCGTCCGGAAGCCGCGTGGCCATCTTTTCCATCGTGCGCGGCGGCGCGTTCTTGTCGTGACTTCCCGCGATCAGGCAGCACGGCTGGGAAATGTCGGCCAGGTCGTCGCGCCGGTTGAACGTCACCAGGCACCGCATGATCGTGCGATAGGTCTCGACCGGTACCGCCGCCATCGACCGGGTTGCCGATGCGATTGCGGTTTCGTCGGCGATCGGACCGACAATGTCGGGTACGAAGCGCTCGGCCAGTTCCGGCATGGTCAATCCGGCATCGAGCGGCTTCAGGCGGGCCTTGAGAAATTCCGTCTTGAACGTGTCGTCGCGGCCGCCGAAGGACGGCGTCGTTCCGATCAGGATCAGCGAGGCGATCCGGTCGGGATAGCGCAGCGCCATGTCCTGGGCGATCATGCCGCCGATCGACTGGCCGGCCAGATGCGCCGTGCCGATCTTCAGGCCGTCCATCAGCCGGATCGCGGCTGCAGACAGGGTTTCGAAGGTCGTCTCGCCAAGCGGTGCGGAGCCGCCATATCCCGGCATCGCCCAGGACAGGATCCGATGGGTGTCGCAAAGGCCTTCAAGCTGGGGGCCGAAACTGTCGGTGTTGCCGCCGATCCCGTGCAGGCAGAGGATCGGTTCGCCCGCCCCGTTTGCCGGGCCGGCTTCGTCATAGACGATGTCGGCGGCGCGATTCATGTCTGTAAGACGCCCGCATCCACGACGACATGATCGTCGAGGCGGATCGTGCAATCCATCATCGGCAGGTCGAAGTGACCGCGCGTGAAGCGGTTGGCGAATTCGTTTGCGCCTGTGGAGTAGAGAAAGTTGCCGGGCACGGCCCGCAATTCCGTGCCGTTGGTGTCGGCCTTGTCGTACATGGCGAGCGCCTCGTAGCGGGCACCCGGATTGAGGCCCCATCCGACATGCGACGTCGCATAGGCGTTGCGGTCGGCAAAGCCGTCCAGATAGGTGCGCATCAGGCGCGCATCGGCGCCCTCGCCTTCGATCCCGGTGATGTAGTCCGCGTCGAGCGTGGCGGTGACGGCGCTGTCGAAGTATTTCTTGAAGGTCAGGTTCATGTCGCCGGGCTTGAACACCAGCCGCCCGTTGACGCTGCCGGCCTTCGGAAAGCTGACGATGATGCCGGCCGGCCAGTGGGCGAGCGTGCCCGGCCGGTCGGTCCATCCCCAGATGCCGACCGTCGCCGCGCCGTCCATGGCGACTTTCAGGTCGGTTCCGGCATCGGAGGTGACATGCATCGCCTTTGCCGAGCGGCAGAGACCGACGGCCTCCTTGACCCGGTCCTTCAGATCGGGCGTCGGCACCAGGCGGGCAAGCGCCTCAGGATGTTCGTTCGACACGTTCATGATGCGGGCGCCGCCCTTCAGGATCGCGGCGGTCTCCTCGGCATGCATCAGGCCCTCGACAGTGAGGTCGACGATCAGGTCCGAAGCCGCAAGCGCGCGCACCGCCGCCTCCTGCCGGGTAAGCGCCAGCGACGCGCCGGTCGAGCGCACCACCGGGCCGGGTTCAGGCGCCGGTGTCGGCACTTTCAGGTGGAAGAACCGCGCCGTCATGCGGGTCAGCGCCAGATCGGCAAGCAGCACATTGACCGGCCGGCTGGCGGTCTCCGACAGGATGATCACCTGTTCGTCCGGCTTCAGCGCACACAGGGTGAACACACGCACGAACGCGTCGATCCAGGTCTCGTCGAGGGTTTCCGCCCGCATTCCGGTTGCTCCCGGTCGTCGATGGCTTGTCTTTCACCTAGACTATTACATGAAAAAGAATATAATCAAGCCTCAATTCTCATCGCCGGGAAGGAGGCGCGATGCTGGATGAATCCGAACCCGTCGCGGAAACCGCGCCAGCGGCCGACGACCGTCTCGATCCGGATTTCATGGAAGATTATGTGCTCTACATGATGGCGCTTGCGAGCCATCACATGAGTGCGGAATTCCATGCCATCGTCCGGGCAGAAGGTTTGCGGGTTCCCGAATGGCGCATCCTTGCGACGCTTGCCTCCTACGAACCGCAGAGCGTCACGCAATTGTGCGAAAAGACGCTTTACGACCAGCCGCGACTGACCAAGACGTTGCACAAGATGGAAGCGGCCAATCTGGTCACACGCCGTCAGCAGGATCATGACCGCCGGGTCGTGCACGCCACGCTGACGCCGCGCGGACGCGCCGTGGTGAAAGATCTGATCGCCCTGGCGCGGGACCACGAAATCCGCGCATTGAGCGCCCTCAGCTCCGCTGAGCGCCGTCAGCTGAAGCGCCTGCTTCGCAAACTGATCTGATTGTCCGGAACGTCCGGCCGTCAGCGCCGCCGACGCGCAAGGATGCGCACCATGTCGGCCGGTCCGTCGTGGCGGGTGCCCTCGGCCAGAAGAACCCGCCCTTCAAGGGCTTCGTAGATCTCGAAGTCGGCCGGGATCCAGGACAGGGTGGTCGCAAGGTCGTACAGTTTTTCGGTCGCGCTCGGTCCCATCGTATCGCTGTCGGCCTGCGAGGCGGCAAACCCTTCCAGCACGAACCATCCGTTGTCGTCGACCTGGGCAAGACCCGTCTCGACCGTGCGGTGCCGTACCGCTTCCTCGCTATGCAGGGCGATCAGGATCACGGCTCCGAAACGCCGGGCGAAACCGCGCCATGTGGCAAGATCCGCAACCACGCGGCTGACCGAAAGACCTGCTTCGATATCCTGCCGCCGGGCCTGTTCGGTCGCGGCCCGTGAAAAATCGACGGCGAACACTTCGGCCCCGCGCGCTGCCAGGAACCGACTGTTGCGGCCGTCGCCGTCGGCTAGAAACAGCGCGGAGCGGGCGTCGAAATCCGACCGGCCGACAATCCCGCGCAGGAACTCGCTCGGTGCGGTACCGAACAGCGGCACCGCCGCATCCCGATAGCGGCTGTTCCAGGTTTCGCGGCTGGTGGCCGGACGTGTCACGTGTCGTCTCCGCCGGTCGAACCGTCAACCACCCGATTGGCCGGTGTGTCGGCTAGACGTGATCGGCCGGCCAGGGTGCCGGATCCGGAAAGGTGAGGCATAGGCGGACCGCGGCTCAGATCCCAATGATGGCCGAGCTTACGCCACCTCGGCGCGGGATTGAAAATATTTTTCCGTGAACAGGTCGAAGGTCAGCGGTTTGGAGAAATAGTGGCCCTGGATGAGATCGACTTCGAGCGCACGCATGTAATCGTACTCGTCCGCTGTTTCCACGCCTTCGGCCACCAGGCGCAAGCCGAGGGCCCGTCCGAGATCGGCGCTGGCGCGCACACACTTTTCGGCAAACGCATCGTGCGCGGCGTTGCGCACGAAGCCCTGGTCGATCTTGAGTTCGGTAAAAGGGAATTCGCGCAGCCGGTCGATGTTCGAATAGCCGGTGCCGAAATCGTCGACCGACAGCTCGAACCGGTTCATGCGCAGGCGTGCCAGGATTTCGATCGGCAGCGCGGAATCGTTCATGATCCGGCTTTCGGTCACTTCCAGGACGATCTGCGCGGGATCGACGTCGCATTCCCGGCAGAGCGACAGCATCAGTTCCGGCAATTCCACATTGGTCAGCACGTCGCCGCTGAGATTCACGGCCATCTTCATCGTCGGAAGATGCCGCGACCATTTGGCAAGCGCGGCCAGGGTTTCTCGCGCGATTGCGCCTGTTACCGCATCGATGAGACCCTCCTGCTCGGCGAAGGGAATGAAGCGCGCCGGCGGGATCGGCCCGAGATCCGGATGGGACCAGCGCGCCAGCGCCTCGGCACCGAAGAGTTTGCCGTTGCGCGTACAGATCTTGGGCTGGAACACCGGTTTGATGTCGCGATTGACGAGCGCAAAGACCAGATCGTTGCGTGAAAAGGCAGGCGACGAACCCGGTGTCGCGGCACCCGCGTTGGACTTGTCCTGGTCGAGCAGGGTCCGGATCTTGTCGACATCCAGAGGCTTGGCGACCGTACCTCTGATCGTCAGTCCGTATTTGGACGCCATCAGGCGCGCGCTGTTGATTATGGCGGCGTCTTCACCGCTGACGATGCCGATCTCGCCGGTATAGCTTCGATCGGCCAGGTGCCTGAGGAATTGCAGCCCGTCCATGTTCGGCATGTTCAGGTCGCACAATATGAATGCGGGGTGCGGGTTCGAAGCAAAGTATTCAAGCGCCTGACGCCCGTCGGACGCTGTTGCCACCTCTTGAATGCCCATTTGTGCGAACGCCGCCTGGGCGATGGCACAGACCAACGGATCGTCGTCGACGATAAGGATTGAGTCAAAAGGCGTCGAGCCGCTGCTCATGGCGATTTCCAATACCTATGGTTCCAACGGCGCGCTTCGTTGGATCACAAGAAAAACACCATACAATCAAATCGTTAAGGGTCGACAAACGTGAATCACCTTACCAGGACGAAACCGATAGAACGGCGGCGATTCAATCTAAGAGGTAATTCATGCCGACAATCAGACCAATACTGGCCGCAACCGGAACATCGACATCCAGATGCCGAGCATTCAGCTCGAATTCCGGTCCGATGGCAAGGGTTAAGCGTTCGAGCCATGATTTGTCGCGGTTTCGTCGGCTGCGTCCAAATATAACGGGTGGTCAGCCTTGGCCGCGACATCGTCCGCCAGGTTAACCTGCTGCCGAGAAGCAAACGGCAGGCTTAGATATGCTTCGGCCGGTAACTCTATCGAGATTGATACCCCGTGGAGCAGATCTTCAAGTGGATCAAGCGCTGTCGCCTTGCGGCTATCGAGAACGACAAGGGGGCGAAAAAAATCTCTCGTATTCGTCAGATTGGCGGATGATCGACTTTGTTAGGGTGTCTTTAGAGACTACGACTGAGGTATCTTTCTTTTGTACATCAAAGAATTCACAGCGCAATTATTGCGTGTAACATTGTCATAATTTGCAAAGTAATAAAGTGCATATTCGGTACGAACAATTTCGAAACCCAAATCAACCTAATCTTAAAACAATATTGTAACAAAGCACTGATGGCAACTTCCAGATTACTTCTGAAGTGAAGTATTTTGGAGAGGAAAACAAGCATGAGTAGAGTGTTTATCAGATTTATTAAAAACAGTGCCGGGTCAGTACTGTCTACGGTCGCTTTGACGATGCCTGTTGTCGTTATGGCTGCAGCCGCTGCTATGGACTACACCCGGGTCAGTTATGCCAAACAAATGCTCCAAGTCGCCTCGGATGCGGCCGCTGTTGCGGCAGCTCGAGAACTGAACGTTGCCAATGTGAATGCAAAGCAGATCGAAGCTGTCGCCAAAACGACTGCTTTCAAGCACGTTGCTTACGACCCGAGCAAGTTGGTTGTCTCGACCAGTACGTCGAAGGATCCGCTTGCCGTTCAGGTCAACCTGCGTCAGGTGATCGATGGGATGATGTTGCCGCAGTTTAAACCAACGGAAATCGCGGTTCATTCCATTGCGCAAGCTTTCGGCGGAACACCTCTCTGCATCCTTGGTTTGGACGGACGCGCCAGCGGCGTCGTGTCGCTCGATTCGAATTCGCGCATATCGGCTCAAACTTGTGCGGTCTACTCCAACTCAACGAGTTCGAAAGGTCTGAGTTCAAAGAGCAATTCGGTATTGAGTGCGGAGTTGATCTGTTCGGCTGGCGGTAAAGAAGGCGGTGGCAAGAACTTCAAGCCGTCACCGCAACTTGACTGCCCGGCTATCGAAGACCCGCTTGCTGGACGCGCACCACCCCCGGTTGGCAACTGCGACTCGCGAAACGCTGAGATCATAGACGTTCGCAAGACACTGAACCCTGGGGTGTATTGCGGTGGGCTGAGGATCGATGGCAATGCTGAGGTGACACTAAAACCGGGTATTTATGTGATCAAGGATGGCCCCTTGAACATCGATTCAAATGCGAAGGTTTCCGGTCAGTACGTTGGCTTCTTCTTGACTGGCGACGACGCAACGTTTCGATTTGCCAGCAACGCCAAGGTCGAGTTTTCGGCACCGAAGGACGGTCCCATGGCCGGACTTCTGTTCTTTGAAGCGCCGGATTCCCCGTCGTTGCGGCGCCATGAGGTTTTGAGCAATTATGCTCATACCATCGTCGGCACAATCTATTTGCCAAAAGGTCGCCTCGTGATCGATGCCGACAACGATGTCGCCGACCAATCCGCCTACACTGCGATCATCGCAAGACGCGTTGAACTCTACTCGGGCCCCAATCTTGTGCTCAATACAAACTACAACCTAACCGACGTGCCTGTTCCTAACGGCATCGGTGGAAACGGTAAAATTGTTCTGGTCGAATGAGCCTTGCGTTATGGTGTAACGCAAGGACGGCCCGTTTTGAGCGTCATCGACGGCACGTTCGCGATGCGCGGCCGCATAATCGCCGAGCAGAAATGCGATTGAAAGTACCGCCGACGAATGCCGTGCTTTGGAACCCGAAAGGGCCGCAAAGGATGCGGGCAACCGAATCGGTGGTTCTGTCCAAATCCGGTGACCGAAAGTTTTAGGCGGTCGGCCAAGAGCGACCAGTCAACCAACAGGCTCGCGAACAGCGAACCGATTGGCTCCTTTCCTGTCATTGTCAGCAATCAGGGCCACATTCCTGTGCGCATCGCGTCCGGAACCGGCTGTGGTGCGTTCAATAACTTGCAGAAATACTCGGTGAAGCCCAGCGCGGTCCGCAAGTGACCCAGCACTCACTGGCTTAGATTATCTATCGGCCTCGTTTTGCAAAATCACGCCAGCGTACAAAGACAGCTCTATAGAACCGATGACGATATTTCTGGTTAAAGTTACTAAGATGGGATCACTGGTTGGCCAATACATTGAAATATCAATAATAAATGTCGCACAACGGCTTCTTTCCCGCTGTCCTTGAATGCACTCTTGATTAAGAGATATTCGACACAATCCCTGGCATTCTAACAAAGGTTAGGGAACAGGCAGACTTTGATTCTCGGATCTTCCATAGGTTGGCGCCTGGCTGTCGTTGTCGTGCTTTCGGTCGGCATTACCGTTGCCGGCGTTGCGGTCGCCTCGATCCTGCGCGAGGCAGACCGTTCGGCCCGTGCCATGACCGGGGAATTGACCGCGACGGCTGGCGTCTTCGCCACCGCTCTTTCGCGGTCTGTCGCTGACCGGGACCGGTCAGGCGTCCTGCAGGTCCTGAAGGCCATCGGCCGGGTACCGGGACTGAGCTATGCCCGGGTGACGGATCGGTCCGGGAACCTCGTGGCAGAGATCGGTACCGGCGTTCGCGTCATCGAGAGCGGGGAACAAGAGGCATCGACCGATCTGATTGCTGTGTTGCGCGGCCATTCTGTGGAGATCGACGTACCGGTCATCCGAGCCGGCGAACGGGTCGGGACCTTGTCCCTGCTTTCAGTCCCGGTCGACCTGTGGCCGCGGATCTGGAGCGGCATGCGCGATTCCATTGCCTGGGCAGCCCTTGCTGGATTGCTTGGCGTCCTGGTATCGGCGCGCCTTGCGCGGCGCATCGCCGGCCCGATCAGCGATCTTGTCGGCACGATGGCGCGCATCCGCAGTGAGGGGGATTTCAGTCACAAGGTCGACCGCGCGCGGATAAGCGAACTGGCCGAATTGGCGGACTCGTTCAACGACATGATCGCGCGCATTCGCGAACGCGACGAACGACTGGCCCGTCACCGGGCCCGCTTGGAGGACGATGTCGCCGCCCGCACGCTGGATTACCGGCTCGCCAAGGAAGAGGCCGAGGCGGCCAACGCGGCCAAATCCGACTTTCTGGCGACGATGAGCCACGAAATCCGCACGCCGATGAACGGCATGCTGGTCATGGCGGAATTGCTGACCCGGGCCGACCTGCCGCCGAACCTGATGCGGTATGCCGACGTGATCTCGTCCTCCGGCCGCAACCTGATGACCATCATCAACGACATCCTCGATCTGTCGAAGATCGAGGCGGGCAAACTCGATCTCGAACAGATCGAGGATGTCGTTGATGGTGGTCATCAGGTTGCGGCCGGAGGACGAGATCACGTCGGCATACCGCATCAGGTT